>DAOTYP010000098.1:0-21177 GCA_034434975.1 Anaerolineae bacterium
TTTCTGGATACCGAGCCGGAGGTTGCCGACAAACCCGATGCCATCCCTATGCCGCGCATCGCAGGGGATGTACGCCTGGAGGGCGTTTCTTTCCGCTACGAGCCGAACGAACCCGACGTGTTGCGCGACATCAACCTGCACGTGCGAGCCGGCGAGACGGTCGCCATCGTCGGCCCCACGGGCGCGGGCAAAAGCACCTTGATCAACTTGATCATGCGCTTTTACGACCCTACGGAAGGCCGTGTGCTGATTGACGGGCACGACCTGCGGGATGTGAAGTTGACTACGCTCCGTTCGCAGATGGCCATCGTCCTTCAGGAGTCGTTCACCTTCTCCGGCTCCATCGGCGACAACATTCGCTATAGTCGCCTGGAGGCCACCGCTGAGGAGGTGCGGCGCGCGGCGCAGGCGGTAGGTTTGGACGATTTCGTACAATCCTTGCCGGGGAAGTACGACTACGTCGTGCAGGAGAGGGGCGGGCGCCTCTCCATCGGACAGCGACAACTGGTGGCCTTCGCGCGGGCGCTGCTGGCCGACCCTCGCATCTTGATACTGGATGAGGCTACTTCCAGCGTGGACACGGCAACCGAGCGGATCATCCAGCAGGCGATGGCGCGGCTGCTGGAAGGGCGTACGGCTTTCATCATCGCTCATCGTCTTTCCACGGTTCGCCATGCCGATCGCATCCTGGTGTTGGAAGGCGGCCGCATCGTGGAAGAGGGGACGCACGCCGCGCTGCTGTCCCGCCGCGGGTTGTACTACCGGCTCTACATGACCCAGTTCGCTGGCCGCCCCTTGTTAGAAGCCGAGCCTGCTGAACAGCCCGTTCTGGCGAGTGCGGGCGACGGAAGGTAGGCGGTCGGGAGGAAAGAGGCGATTGACGAGCGTTTGGACAAGGCTCCAGGAAGGGCTGAGGAGCCCGCGCTGCCGGAACAGCGCTGCCTGCTCTGCGGTCGTCGTTCCCCTCTGATCGCATCCCATTTGGGCGTATGCGGCCCTTGCATCCGGCAGCGCCCTGCCGAGGCGCGGCCTTGGCTGGAGAAGGCCCATGCAAGGGCGCGTCGCGCCTTCGGACTACCTATCGCGCCACCGCGGACGGCCGACGGTGTGCGCTGCCTCCTATGCGCCAACGAATGTCAGGTAGGGGAAGGTGAAATCGGCTATTGCGGCCTGCGCACGGCGCATCAGGGGCGCCTGCTTCACTTGGCCGGCACGCCGGCCCGCGGCCTGTTGCATTGGTATCGTGACCCGCTCCCTACCAACTGCGTAGCGATGCGCGTCTGCGCCGGGCGCGGCCAGCGGGGACGCCATAACCTGGCCGTGTTCTACGGCGGTTGCACTTTCAATTGCCTATTCTGTCAGAATTGGCACTACCGAGACCTTCTCCCAAGCAGGGCTGAGATCGCGATCATCAGAACTCAAGGGAGCGAAGCCCCAACGCGCTCACGCCGTCGACGTGGTCTGAGCGCGCAAGGGTTGGCCGCCGTGGCCGATCCCTCTACCTTCTGCGTGTGCTACTTTGGCGGCGATCCGTCATCGCAGATGCCCCACGCCCTCGCGTCGGCCATGCTGTTGGCCGAGCGCGGCGTTGTGGTTTGCTGGGAGACCAACGGCGCGGCCAACCCCCGACTGATGGCACGCGCGGTGGAGTTGTCCTTGCAAACACAAGGCACCGTGAAATTTGACCTGAAAGCGTTGGACGAAAACCTACACTTTGCGTTGACAGGTCTATCTAACCGCCAGACGCTGGCCAACTTCGCCCAGGCTGCGCGGCGTTTCGCCGAGAGGCCGGAGCCGCCACTGGTGGTGGCGAGCACGCTGTTGGTCCCGGGCTATGTGGACGCGGAAGAAGTGGCACGCATCGCCCGTTTCATTGCCGGTTTCAGCCCGCACGTCCCCTACGTGTTGCTGGGCTTTGCCCCCAATTTCTACATGCCGGACCTGCCTTGCACCTCGCTGCGTCATGCCGAGGAAGCAGAGGCCGCCGCCCGCTCCGCCGGCCTGGCCAACGTGCAGGTAGCCAACCGACACCTCTTATCCTGCGACTACTGAACCATTTTAGGGTGTGTTGTTCGGTGGCCCCTGGACCGATGCTGCCAGGCGGAGGAACTCCGTCGCCGACTCCCATGACCAGACGTTGTTGAAGAGGCAGTAGACCTCGTCATAGCCCTGACACCAGGAGAGGAGTCGCGCCAGGTCGTCGGATGTGTAGCGGTAGCGATACCCGCCGACGCCGTGGAGTCGGAAGTAGGCCACAGAAGGGGTGACAGGAAGCCTGGTGAAGGGATCGGTTACGTGGATGAGGCCGAGTTCCTCCGTTAACTGTCGGATCGTGCGATCATCCCATCCCTCGCCGCGCGGTTCCCAGCCGAATCGGAACGGGCCGCGCTCTACCGAACGGAAGAAACGTCGCAGGTTCGCCCGATGTTCCTCTGTCGGCGTGAAGCTCGCCGGACACTGGAAGATGATCCAGCGCGCCCGCAAGATCGTTGCGATCTCCCGGGTGCGTTCCCATGCCTCTGTCACCTCGTCGGTCAGGCGGAAGGCTCCATAGTGCTCAGGCCACTTGACCCGGATGCCCGCCTTGCGATAGGTGGGGGATGAGGCAGGGTGCGTGATCAGTTGCCACGCTTTCAGCGCGAACTCAAATCCCTCAGGCGCTTCCTGCCGCCAGCGCAGGGCCGTGGCCGCGCCCGGCGGCTTGTAGAACGTCTGCTGAACCTCTATCAACCGGAACGAGCGGAAGTAGGCGAGGCGCCCGCGGGCCCAGCCGCAACAGCCGATGTGGAGCCAAGGCATTCGTTCTCCGGATTCGGAAGCAAACAGAAAAGCCACCGGCCGAAGGGGCCGATGGCCGAAGGGGCGGAAGTGCCCCGCCGTGCCGTGTGCCTACGAGTTTTGAACCTGCTCTCGCAGGTGGGGATCCGCCCGGAGGCTTCTGCCTTGCCGATCGAGGGCTACCGCATCCACCCCCGCGAGCCAAGATCCCCCTATGTATGGTGTTGGCTCAAAACGGTCGGGTGGCATCACGCACACGGCAGGGAACTACACTTCTATAATAGCATGATTCTTGCAAACATGCAAGTCCCCCAAAACTCCTAGCTTACCGCTGGGCTCCTAGCCATCGGATAAAAAGCGCGGGGGTTATCGGTTTGACTTTGCAACTAGTCCACATCTGGCCTCAGGTCCTTTCTACACCGCGTTGGAGACCTGTCTGTCGGTCCGCGTTTTGCTGGGGTGTGCTTATGGGTTATAATTGCTGTTGCAAGCAGACGCAACGCTGAGGAGAGGGGCCAATGTCCTGTGAGGAGTTCTTTCTTGATCAGCTGCGCGCGCGGGGCTTTCGCATGACCCCACAGCGGGAGATCATCCTGGCGGTGTTGCACGGCATGGAGGGGTTGGTCACCGTAGAGGAGGTTCACAGCCGGGTACAAAAGGTGAGCGCCGTCATAGATGTCTCTACCGTGTACCGTACGCTGGACCTTCTTCAGGAGTTCGGCCTCGTTTCCTGCGTAGATGTGGGCGACGGTCAACATCGCTATGAACTTGTTGGCCTGCGCGGCCCACATGTGCATCTGATTTGTCAGGGTTGCGGCAAGGTGATGGCCGTTGAGCCGGATGTCATGCAAGCCTTTGCCGAACGGTTGGAGGCTGCGAAGGGGTTCCAGATAGCTCTGGATCGCCTTTCTCTCCCTGGCTTCTGCCAGGATTGCGTTGCCTCCAAGGGGATGAGCAAGGCGCCGTCGTCTCGGAGAGGCGTCGGGCTCATTTAGGTTGCCCCCGGACCTTCTAATTTGACAGCCTGCAGAAAAGATGGTATTTTCTTGCTGCGATTGTTTGCAGTAGCAATCATATGCGATTGCATAAAAGGCTGAGGTATCGCCATCGGAGAGGTACTCCATGAGGAGCTCGCGCACGAAAGCCGCCTTGCGTCGGTGGAAGAAACGAATCGCTCTGTATCGGGCCACGAGGCCGGAGGGCGACGAAAAGGCCTGGGAGAGAATCGCTGAGTGGTACCCAGACTGGACGCGGTACAACGACTACGTAGAGATGGTTTTACCCAGACTTCTTGGAGCCATTGAGCCTACGTCGCGTATACTAGAGATCGGCCCTGGCAGTGGCGCTTTCACGGTGCCGTTGGCTCGCGTGGCGCGAGAGGTCGTTGCTGTAGAGCCCTCGGCGGGTATGCGTACGGTGCTGATGTGCAACTTAGCCGAGGCTGGTATCACGAACGTGCATATCATTCCCCAGAAAATAGAGGAGGCCGTAGAAGGCTTGTGGGGGCCGTTTGATCTGACACTGGCTTCGTATGCCCTGTACAACGTGGAAGCGGTGGACCAGGTGATCAGCCGCTTGCTGCGCCTTTCGGAGCACGTGGTTGCTCTCATGGGCACAGGTGAGCCGCGGGAGTGGTATCGCGACCTGGCTTGGCGCTTACGGGGCCAAGAGGTCGTCTCTCCTCCTCAATTGAACTACTTCTATCCCTTGCTTCTGGAGATGGGCATCTACGCCGACGTTGATGTGTTCTGGACTACCTGTAACTACGTCTACGACTCGGAAGGGGCGCTGATGGAGTGGTGGAGGCGTCATTTCCATTTGTCTGAGTCGGATCGTCCTGCGCTGCGCGAGGCGCTGTTACCCCTGGTTGAATGGAAGGACGGGCGGATCGGCATTTATCGTCGGAGCCGTGCGGCTTTGGTGTGGATTGAGCGCAGGCGCCATGCTTAGAGGGAGAACTCTGGCAGGATGCTGGAGACGATAGGGGGGCGGCGCAAAAGCCCTGTTTTTCATCGCCTAGAAACCGGGGTCCTGGGCGAAGTGATAACGGCTGGCAGCTTGTGGACGGCCGAAATTTAGCCGCTGAGCGTTGGCCCGTGTGTGCGCTGGCGGTTGACAGGGAGGTGAGGGGTAAGGACAACATACGCCCATAGAACATGGCCTAGGCGGTGGAGGAGGTAGTTGGGGGCCTTGGCCGAACCTGAGCCGATGCCGCATCGCAGCAAACGAAACCACCCCACACATCAACCATCTCACCCAAGGAGGTAGCAATGCTTCGTGGAAAGGCTGGGATCTACGTTCTGCTCATGGTAGCCGGTTTGCTCCTTCTAGCCGCGTGTGGTCAGAGGGCAGAACCGTCGTCTGGCGTGGTTAAGGAGACCGTCGTCGTCGTTGAGACGAGGCAAGTAACGGTAGTGGTTACAGCGACGCCGAAGCCGCGTGCGGCCGAGCCGGTGGTGTTGCGCGTCGGTTCAACCAAACCGTTCAAAACCACCAATAAGTTTGGTGACTATTGGTACGGAGTGCTGTCAAATCTGACTACCCACGACTCGCTCCTCGTGCTCGGCACGGACATGCGGCCTCAGCCCTGGCTGGCAACAGATTGGCAGATATCGGCAGATAGCCAGACCTTTACTTTCACCATCGTGGACGGCGCGCTCTGGCACGACGGGGTTCCTCTGACCGCCGAAGATGTCAAATTCTCTATAGAGTATTATCGTGACAAAGTGCCGAGCGCTGCCTGGATGAAGGAAGTCATTGATGCGGTCCATGTGGTGGGCAAGCAAGTAACGCTTCACCTGAAGAAGCCTTACGGGAACCTGCTCACGGAGTTCACGACCTACACCGTGATTCCCAAGCACATTTGGGAGAAGGTTGACGATCCGGCGACCTACAACGGTGCCGACATGGTTGTTGGCTCTGGCCCTTTCAGGCTTGAGAAATGGGATGAGGTTGCACGCAAGTTCACCTTTGTGGCCAACGCGGCGCATTTCCGTGGGAAGCCCACTGTTGACCGCATGGAAGTAGAGGTATTTAGCAACATGGACGCCCTGGTCATGGCGCTCTCTCAGGGCAAGATAGACGTGTGGTGGGATTACTCGGGCGAGTTCCCATACACGTATGTGCCCACGCTCCTGAAATCTGGCCAGGTTGCCTTCGCCTCTGCCACTTTCCTGGGCGTGCCCGTAGCGATTGGGTTTAACCTAGAGCGCTATCCAACCGGCGAGCTGGCTTTTCGGCAAGCGGTGGCCCAAGCCATTAACTATCAACAGATCGCGAACCTCGTCTTCTATGGCTATGGCCGGGTGCCAACGGGCGGCTTTGTTCCACCGACGCATCCTCACTTCAATGAGGCGTTGCCCACGCTGACGTTTGACCCGAAAGCAGCTGCCACCTTGCTGGACGGGCTGGGGCTCAAGGATAGCAATGGCGATGGGGTGCGGGAGGCTCCCAAGGGCGAGCCCCTGGTGCTGAACGTTCTCGCCCGCTCCGATCAAACCAGCATCGTTCGCTCAGCCGAGTTGGTGGTGAGCGATTTGGCGAAGGTAGGCGTTCAGGCCCAACTGACCGCGGTGGACAGTTCCACCTGGGTAGCGATCAAAGATAAGATGGACTACGACTTGGTCTTCTTCCGGGCTACCCCTTGGGGTACGTTAATGCATGCGGGGCACGGTTCCGGCTACTTTGACGCCCGTCGCACCGGTCAAGGCGTGTTACACAACTTGAATGCGCCTGATTACCTAAAGGTATGTGATGAACGCTTGGCTACGGCCTCGCCTGAAGAACAGCGCCGTCTGGATCTTGAAATTCAGGCATTGCACGCGAAACATTTGCCGGGCATTGCGCTGGTGTGGATTGACAGCGTTTATCCCTACCGCAGCGGTTGGGACAACTGGGTTGTTGATCACATCTATGGGGGGGTGGTCAACAGTTTTTCTTGGTTCCAGGTGAAGAAAGCAAGGAACTAGGATGATGGGGGCGCGGCCTGCCGCGCCCCTTTTGTTACAACCTATGACGCCAGAGCTCATCCAACGCAAGGCTGTTCGGTACGTCATCGTTCTCTTTATCATCGTCTCCTTGAACTTCTTCATTCCTCGGTGGATGCCCGGCGATCCGCTCATGAACCTCATAGGCGAGGAGGCCTTCTACGGCTCAGGCGAGGCTTTGGAGGCATTACGGGTCAAGTTGGGTCTAGATGGACCAAGGTACGTGCAATTTGCGCGCTATTTGCGCAATCTGTTCACCGGCGATTGGGGCTATTCTTATCTGTACATGCGCCCTGTGTTGCAAGCATTGGTGCCCCATTTGCGGTGGACGTTGCTGTTGGTCTTGCCCGCTACGTTGTTGGGGGCCCTGATCGCGACATTTTGGGGCGTGCTGGTAGCATGGCATCGCAAGTCTCTCCTGGATATAGGGGTTTCTTCTCTATTCCTGTTTATCTACTCCATGCCGGGTTTCTGGCTGGCGATGGTGGTTTTGTTCCTGTTTGGTTTTCGTCTAGCCTGGTTCCCTTTGGGCAAGGTTTACTCGGGAGAACGCTCTGGTCTCGCCTTGGTGCTGGATGTGGGTTGGCATATGGTGCTCCCCCTCGCCGTGCTCACGGTCTCCAAGGCCTCGTACGACTTCTTGGTCGTGCGCAATGCAGTAGTGGCAGTCCTCAGTGAAGACTACATCTTGACGGCGCGCGCCAAGGGGTTGTCATCTCACGTTGTTCTCTACCGCCACGTTCTCAAAAATGCGTTGGCCCCGCTGATCACGGTAACGGCCATCCAACTCGGCGCCGTTCTCTCCGGCGCGCTGTTGGTTGAAGTCGTCTTCTCTTGGCCGGGCATGGGGAGCCTGATCTACGCCGCTATCGGCGCTCGGGACTATCCGTTGCTACAAGGCGCTTTCTTTATCATTGCCCTCTGCATGCTGATGGCCAATTTCGTCGCTGATTTACTGTACAATTGGCTGGATCCTAGAACCAGGTAAGAGGCTGATGTTGCATTCCGTCTTGAAAGCCAATAAAACGTCGCTGGTAGGCCTCTGGATGCTTGCCGCTTTGTTCATGTGCGCTATCCTGGCGCCTTTGATGGCTCCTCATAACCCTTGGGAATATGGACAGCGTCCGTTCTTGAGCCCCAGCCTTCTTCACCCTCTCGGGACCAATGATGTTGGCCAGGACATTTTTTCCGAACTGCTTTTTGGCGGACGCGTCTCGCTCTTGATAGGCTTCGGAGCGGCTCTGTTGTCCGTGTGTATCGGCACTTTGGTCGGGTTAGTATCTGGCTTTCGGCGAGGCGTATTAGGTGAGGCGCTGATGGGAATCACCGATATCTTCCTGGTGATCCCCACGCTCCCCTTGGTGATCCTCGTGTCGGTGTAC
The DNA here is from genome assembly GCA_034434975.1 of Anaerolineae bacterium. Classification (GTDB taxonomy): domain Bacteria; phylum Chloroflexota; class Anaerolineae; order JADYZS01; family JADYZS01; genus JADYZS01. Next base: position 8,147 of record DAOTYP010000098.1, read on the forward strand.
TTGGGGACCGGCGTCGGACATGTGATCCTGGTCATCGGCCTAGTGACATGGCCTAGTACAGCGCGGGTCATACGCGCGCAGACACTGAGCATTTGCGAATCAAAGTACATTGAGGCGGCACGTGCGTTGGGGGCCGGAGAGTGGCGGCAGATGCGATGGCACGTCTTGCCTAACCTGTTACCCATCGTCCTGGCCCAATTCGTGCTTTCCGTGGCCATTGCGATGTTGATGGAGGCCGGCCTCAGCCTTTTAGGTTTGGGCGATCCGATCTCAAAAAGCTGGGGGATGATGCTCCGCTATGCCTTTGCCCGGGGCGGGTTCATGAACGGGCTATGGTGGTGGTACATGCCACCGGGATTAGCCATCGCGCTATGTGTGCTGGCGCTGAACCTGATCAGCCTCGGGGTTGAAGAACGGTCGGATCCACGTCTCAAACGCGTCCTGTAGAGCTGACATCCCCTCTCTCCAGGCTCCTTTCCGCGGCCGCTTTCTTGCGCGTTCGCGACCTCCTCTTCGGGCGCTGTTCGGCTTCGCCCTCTTCTGGCTCGGGCGCGGCGGAGGCACCTGATGGCGGCTTCTCCTCGGCCGCTAGCGTTATGTCAGAACCCTCTGTGGGCGTAGCCTGGCGGCGTCTGCTTCGGCGCGGTTTCGGGGGCGTCGCAGGGGCGCCCCCTTCGCCCGTTGCCGCTTCCGTTACGGTGGTGGGGGCAGGAGAGGCGGAAGTCGCTTCTTCCTCAAGGTCAAGATGAACTGGCGCGGCGTCCTCGGCTGTTGGGCTGGCGCCCAGGGCTGGCTCGGTAACGGAGGCCGGTGCAGAAGGCTTTACCTCCAGCACCGTCGCGGCCGGCATCGGTTCGGCGCTCTCCGCCTCGGGGCCGGGGGAGAGGAAACGTCGCCATTCGCCTTCAATCCCTTCTTCGGTCACACCGTAGTAGACGTGCAATTTGCCTTCGGCATCGCGCTGGACGAAATCGTAGCGCATCTTTCCGGCGCGACGTGAGACCTGCCACAACCCGATGGGGCCGATCCAGCGCACGCGCGTTTCATCCAGGTCGTTTTTCTCCCATTGCTGAATGGCGTAGGACCACAGCTTGCGGGCCGAACCTTTGGTGACGTTGTGGACGATCGTGCCGTTGCGCAGGTCCTTCACTGTGTAATACATGGTCCCCTTGCGCTCTACGGCGTTGAGTATCTCCACACCGACGCGCGGAGGTTCTACGGCCAGAGGAGGTTCCGCCGCCTTGGCCGGAGCGGCCGTCGCCTCCAGGGCGAGGGGCTCTGCCGCCGGCGCGGGGGCGCTCACCGGCAACGGAACGGCTTCGGGGGCAGCCGGGAGGGAAGGCGCGGCGGCGGCTTCTCGCACGAAGGTCTGTCGCACCAACCGTACGATCTCGTCGCGCACGGCGAGGCTCGTTTCGGTCTCGGCCCGCACGTAGATGTGGCTGCCGTCTAAGGCGTAGGGCTTGTCGCGACCTTCCGGCACGCGCACCAATATCACCGATCGCCCTTCGCTCTCTTGTACATCTATCGCCACGTCCAAGGGCGGCGTGATTTTGCGGATCTCGGTTTTCAGGATTTGCACCGCCTCCTCCGGCTTTTCAACCCCCGTCGGCGGCAAGCGGGTACCGGGGAGCGCGCCGATGAAGATCGTGCCGCCGTTGGTGTTGGCGAAGGCAACGATGTCGCACAGTACCTTATGCAGGCGCCCTCCTTCGCGCGTCATGCTCTCGTGGAACGACTGCACGATGCTAGGGCCTTGATCGCGCGCCGCGCGCACGTAATCAAAGGGCGCTTTGGTCGGGCGGTAAGGGCGCGTGCGGGCGAAGTCGTTCCCCAGGAAGACGGCGCGCAGGGAGGCGAAGTCCACCTCGTCTAACAACACCTCGGTTACGCGGTCGCCGATGCCCAGCCTGTCTTTGTCCTTCGGATCTCGATTGATGCGGTGCGCGTCGGAGCCTTGGATGCAGTGCATGCGGCGCGGGTATTCTGGCTTGGAGCCGTTGTAGAAGCGTGCGGTCGCGCGCGGGCTGCGGCTCTCCAGGTCGGTTACCTCTAAGGCATGAAGATGAGGGTCCTGAGTATAGGCGATCTTGGTCTGACCGCCGAAACTGAGCCCGTGCAGCGCGACGCCATGAGAGGAGTTGGCGTGCGCGGCGATGACCAGCCCGCCGGCTTCGTCAATCAGACGATAGGCGGTCAGCACATCGGTGGTAGGGCCAACCTCGGTAGAGCCCTCGTCCAGTTTGTAGGCCGGAACGTTGAGCTTTAATAGAAGGAATTCCAATTCTCGCACCGTGGTCTCCGGCGGGAAGATGCCGAGGATGTGGAAGCCGAGCGTGGCGGTGAATTCAAAGCCGGGCAGGACGAGGACGCGGTCGCCCAGCCGCCGATATTCGTCCAGCCTTTTTCGTTCTTCGGCCCGCAAACGCTGGAGCCTTTCCAGTTTGGTCAGATCCTCTATCTCTTCCCGCAGTTGCCGTACGCCGGCGACCGTGTTATGGTCGGTGATGGCGACGATGTCCAATCCCCGGGCTTCGGCCTTTTGGAGCCACTCCAAATAGCCTACACCTGGCTCCAACCAATCGGCCGATGCGGGCGTGTGCAAATGCAAATCTACTCGCCGCCACTGTCGGTTGCGATGGTTGCGGTTTTGAGAGGTATCAGGCACTGATCGTGTATCCCTCCTCGCAAGTAAGATATGGGTGAATGAAGCACCCGGATGGCCTTCTTGCTGCGCATCGGCGCATCCGGGTGCCAGGGTCATGCCGGCTCAACCTCGCCTTGCGGCTCCGGCTGCGCCGGTTGGGTGATAGGTTGAGGTTGAGAGCCGTCGCCGGTGCTATCGCACAGCGCCGCGGCCCAGACCTGGTCCACCTGTTCGGCGAAAATGAACGTCATCTCCTTGCGCACGTTCTCCGGCAGGTCTTCCAGATCTACCTCGTTGCGTTTGGGTAGGATGACGGTGCGCAGACCTGCGCGATGGGCAGCCAAAACTTTCTCTTTGATGCCGCCTACAGGCAACACCTGGCCGCGCAGCGTGATCTCGCCCGTCATGGCGACGTCGGCCCGCACAGGCCGATTGGTCAGGAGCGAGGCCAAGGCCGTCGCCATCGTCACGCCGGCCGAGGGGCCATCTTTGGGGATGGCGCCTGCCGGGATGTGCAGATGGATGTCGCTCTTCTCAAAGAACGTTTCCTCCAGGCCCAGGTCTTTCGCCTTGGACCGCACGTAACTGAGCGCAGCCTGCGCCGATTCTCGCATGACCTCGCCTAACTGGCCGGTCACGGTGAAGCCTTTGGAGCCGGGCATGCGCGTGGCCTCAATGAACAGGATGTCCCCTCCTACCGCGGTCACCGCCAGGCCTGTGGCGACCCCCGGTCGCGAGACCCGTTCGGCTACCTCCGAGTAGTATTTGGGCTTGCCCAGGTAGGTCGGCACAGATTCTGCGGTGATGATCGTCTTCTCAGCCTTCCCTTCCGCGACGCGGGTGGCCACTTTACGGCAGATGGCGCCGATTTGCCGTTCCAGGTTGCGCACGCCGGCCTCGCGCGTGTATTCCCGAATGATCCGGCGGATCGCGGCTTCCTCAAACTCTATCTCCTCCGGCTTCAGCGAGTTCTCGCGTATCTGTCGGGGGATCAGATACCCTTGAGCGATGCGCACCTTGTCCTCGTCGGTGTAACTGGAGAGCTGCAAGATCTCCATGCGGTCGCGCAGGGGGCCGGGGATCGGCTCCAACGTGTTGGCCGTGGTGATGAAGAGGACCTGCGAGAGGTCAAAGGGGACGTCCAAGTAATGGTCGCGGAACTCGCGGTTTTGCTCCGGGTCAAGGACCTCTAACAGGGCCGAGGCGGGGTCGCCGCGAAAGTCCATGCCCAGTTTGTCCACCTCATCTAGCATGAAAACGGGGTTTTTGGATTCCACCCGCCGGATCATCTGAATGATGCGGCCTGGCATGGAGCCGATGTAAGTGCGGCGGAACCCACGTATCTCCGCCTCATCCCGCACGCCGCCCAGCGACATGCGAATGAACTTGCGGCCCAGGGCGCGGGCGATGCTGAGGCCCAGGGAAGTCTTGCCCACGCCCGGCGGCCCGACGAAGCAAAGGATGACGCCCTCGCGTTCGCGTCGGATGTAGTCGCGCGCGTCTTCCTCTTGCGCTGCCCGCTCCTCCTTACGCTCCATGCGCAATTTGCGCACGGCCAGGAATTCCAGAATGCGATCTTTGATCTCTTGCAAGTCGTAGTGGTCTTCGTCCAGAACCTGGCGCGCGTGGGCGATGTCCAGGTTATCCTCGGTGGCTTTTTGCCAGGGGAGGCTGGTCAGCCAATCTAGGTACGTCTTGATAACCGAGTACTCGGCGGCCTGGGTTGGCATCTTTCGCATGCGATCCAGTTCGCGCCGCGCCTCTTTTTCCGCTTCCTCCGGCATGCCGGCCTTGCTGATCCGTTCCTCCAATTCCTTGATTTCCGCCGCCTGCTCGTCCTCCTCGCCCAATTCCTTCTTGATGGCCTTGAGCTGTTCGCGCAGGAAATATTCCCGCTGCATCTTTTCCATCTCGCTTTGCGCCTGGGACTGGATCTTCTGACCCAATTCCAGGACCTCCAGCTCCTTTGCCAGGAGGCCGTTCAGTTTCATCAACTTATCGCGCACGTTGTCAATCTCAAGGATGGATTGGGCGTCCGCCAGGCTCATCCGCAGCGACGACGCGATCAGGTAGACCAATTGGCGCGCGTCCTCCACGTTCATGACCGCCGTCTGCAGCTCGTCAGGCAGGTGAGGGACCAGGGAGACCAGGCGCCGAAATTGCTCCTGCGCGTTGCGGCTGAGGGCTTCCAATTCCAGGGATTCCACCAGGATATCAGGGATCGCTTTCACCCGCGCGCGCAGGTAAGGCTCCGTCTGGGTGTAGGATTCAATGCGGATGCGTTCAATCCCCTGGACGATCAGGCGGATGGTGCCGTCGGGGGCTTTGAGCATGCGGTGGACGATAACCGCCGTGCCAACCTCGTAAATCTGTTCAGGGGAAGGCTCCTCTATCTGAGGGTCTTTGGAAGCGACGACGCCGAGCATCCGAGTCTCTACCAACGCGTCGTCCACCAGGCGCACGGAGCGAGGTTGCCCGACGGTGAGGGGGAGCCACATCATCGGATAGACGACGGTGTTTCGCAAAGGTAGGATCGCCAGTTCCGCCGGGATGGACGGGGCCTCCGGTTTAGATTGCTCAACGGGCGCGAGCGCGGTAGGTTCTTTGTCTTTGGGATGTTCACGTCCGAACAGAAGCACGGGAAACCTCCACATTGGCATGGTGAAATGTGAGGGCCACGACCACACAGGCCACGCCAATCACGCGTTCTTGTCTTTCACCGGGATCAAACGGGCTTGAGCCTTGCGCAACGTAACCCGCAGGAAGCCCTTTTCGTACGCGGCTTCCACCTTATCCTCTTCCACAGGACAGGCCAGGTAAACCTGGGTGTGGAAATCGCCGTATTGGATTTCCATCTGCTGGTAGGTTAGTTTCTCCAGCGGGCCTCGGCGCGTCCCGCGGATGGTCAGGGTGCGGTTTTCCAGGTAGATGTCAAACTCGTCCTCGTCCACTCCGGCGATCTCCACGACGACCACCACGCTGTCGTCGGTCTCGTAGACGTCGGTAGGTGGATGGAAATGCGCTGCCCTGGCCGGGGGGCGCCAGCGGCCCGAGATCCCTTCCACCCAGATCCAAGAAGCCTCGGAGCGCATTTGCGGCCCTTCGCCGCTCTCTTGTCGCCTTTGCCGCGTCATCTCTCACTCCTCGTTAAAGCCAGAGCGCCGTTGCGCTGCCAATATCAAACATAATCATTCTACCATAACTACAACATAGGTTCAAGCAAGCCACCTTCCTAAATGAAAAATCTTTGACGGCAAGGCGTTCCGTTGACAGCACGCGGGTTTCGCGGTACAATCCCGCCATGCTCCTGTTGGGAGCATGAGGAGCAAGAGACCGCGCGCGTTGCGATTCCCTGAGGAGATGTTATGACCTTTCCCATTGACGAGCAGGTCGCCATCCTGATGCGCGGCGTGGAATACGGCGACGATGAGATCCGCCGCACGATGGAAAGAGAGCTCCGCGAGCGTCTGGCGGAAGGCCGCCCGTTGCGCGTCTACCTAGGGGTGGACCCCTCGGCCCCTGACTTGACCTTAGGCCACACCGTTCCCTTGCGGAAGCTCCGTCAGTTTCAAGACCTGGGCCATCACGCCATTTTCCTGATTGGCAACTTCACGGCGCTGGTCGGCGATCCTTCGGATAAGGATGCGCTGCGGCCTCAGAAGACGCCGGAGGAGGTGGCCGAGAACGCGCGCACCTATACCGATCAGGCCTTCCGCATCTTGGACCCCGCCCGTACGGAGGTGCGTTACAACGCCGACTGGCTGGCGCCGCTCAGTTTTGCCGACGTCGTCCGGCTGGCGTCTCACTTCACCGTGCAACAGTTCCTTGCGCGAGAAAATTTCGCCAAACGAGTGGAGCGGGGAGATCCGATCTGGCTACACGAGTTCTTCTACGCGCTGATGCAGGGATACGATGCGGTGGCCTTGCGGGCCGACGTGCAGATCGGGGCTACGGAGCAGCTTTTCAACCTGATGGCGGGGCGCAAGCTGCAAGAGGTGCATGGCCAGCGCCCGCAAGTCGTCATCACGCTTCCCATCCTGGTCGGCACCGATGGCGTCCTGCGCATGAGCAAGAGCCGAGGCAACTACATCGGCATCAGCGAGCCGCCGGAGACGATGTACGGCAAGGTCATGAGCATCCCCGACCACGCCATGCCGAACTACATGAACCTGGTAACCCGCTGGTCCCCGTCGGAGATCGCGCAAGTGCAAGCGCGCATGGCTGCAGGTGACCTGCACCCGCGCGACGCCAAGATGATGCTGGCACGCGAAATCGTGAGCATCTTTTACGGAGACGAGGCCGCGCGGGCCGCGGAGGAGCATTTCCGCACCGTCTATCAGGAGCGGGAGTTGCCTGCGGAGATGCCGGAGCATTGTCTCAGCGTGCCGCAAAACATCGTAGACCTGATCGCCGCGCTGAAACTCACGAAGAGCAAATCGGATGCCCGTCGCCTCATCCAGCAGGGCGGTGTGCAATTGGACGGCAAGCGGGTGGAGCGCGTGGATGCGGTGGTGCAACCTGACGGCGCTCACGTCTTGCAGGTGGGCAAACACAAGTTTGTGCGCCTGACGCCTCTGGAAAGGAGATGACGCGAGCCCGTTCCTCTCAGCGTGGCGGCTTTTCGGCGCGTTGGCCCTTGGCCTTTTGGCTCAGTTCGTACAGCTTATTCAATGCCTCCAACGGCGACATGGCGAGCACGTCCAGCGCGGCCAGTTCTTCTTCTATGGGGCTGGGTTGACCGAAGAGGGAGAGCTGCACCGGGGGCGGCACGACGGCGCGGCGCGCCTTGGCCTCGCGGCTGCGCTCCAGTTCGCGTAGCACCTCTTCGGCGCGCTGGATGACCGTCCGCGGCAGCCCTGCCAACTTCGCCACATGGATGCCGTAACTCCGATCGGCCCCTCCCGGGACGATCTTGCGTAGAAAGATGACGCGTCCCCCTTCCTCTTTGACCGCGACGTTGCAGTTCCGCACCCGCGGCAGCACCTTGGCCAGTTCCGTCAATTCGTGGTAGTGGGTCGCGAAGAGGGTTTTCGCTCCCAGGCGCGGGTGGTTGTGGATGTATTCCACGACCGCCCACGCGATGGACATCCCATCGTATGTGCTGGTGCCGCGGCCGATCTCATCCAAGATAAGAAGGCTGCGCGGGGTGGCATGGTGCAGGATGTGGGCCGTCTCCATCATCTCTACCATGAAGGTGCTCTGGCCGGCGCTGATCTCGTCTTGGGCGCCGATGCGGGTGAAGATGCGGTCCACCAGGCCGATGTGAGCCGAGTCGGCTGGCACGAAGGAGCCGATCTGGGCCATCAGGACGATGAGCGCTACCTGCCGCAGATAGGTGCTCTTGCCGGCCATGTTCGGGCCTGTCAGCAGGATGATGGGCTCCTCCGGCGATAGGTGAACGTCGTTGGGCACGAAAGGCTCATCGCGCAGCGTCAGCTCCACGACGGGATGGCGGCCGCCAATGATCTCCAACCGCCCGTCCTCTGCCAGTTCAGGCCGCACGTAGCGGTTGTTCACCGCGACCTCTGCCAGCGCCGCGTAGACATCCAGTTCAGCCAGGGCCTGGGCCGTGGCCAGGATGCGGGGGGCGGCCGCCGCCCCCTGATCGCAGACATGGCGGAAGATCTGCGTTTCCAGGTCTAAGATGCGATCCTCTGCGTTCAGGATGAGCGCTTCGTACTCTTTGAGTTCGGGCGTGATGTAACGCTCGGCGCCGACGAGGGTTTGTTTGCGAATGTAGTGCGGTGGCACCGCACCTCGGTTGGCGTTCGTGACCTCCAGGTAGTAGCCGAAAACCTTGTTGTAGCCCACCTTGAGGGATTTGATGCCCGTGCGCTCGCGTTCCGTTCGCTCCAGGTTGGCGACCCAGGTTTTCGCCTCGCGCGCGGCGTTCACGATGCTGTCCAGTTCTGCTGAGAAGCCGGGGCGGATCACCGCTCCTGCCGCGAGGGTCGCCGGCGGCGCGTCGGTGATGGCGGCCGCGATGAGCGAGGCCACATCCTCGCACGCGTCCAGGGGGAGAGGCTCCGCCGAGGATCGCGAGCCCTCCTGATGATCTCCTGCAGCAGCGCGTTGCGCCTCTGTCACCAGCGCGCGAAGCAAGGGCACCTGTTCTAGGGCCTTGCGCACGCCCACGAGGTCGCGTGGGGTGGCCGCGCGCCCGCTGACGCGATTGATCAAGCGCTCCAGGTCGCCGAGGCGACGGAGGGCTTCTCGTACCTCTGTGCGGCGCGGCGTGTCACGTACCCACATCTCCACCGCGTCCAGCCGGGCTTGCAGCGGGGCCAGTTTGAGGAGAGGTTGGTTCAACCAGCGACGCAGCAGGCGCGCGCCCATCGGGGTGCAGGTGGCATCTAACACTCCTAGGAGCGAACCTTTGATCGTCCCACCGCGGATGGTCTGGGTCAGTTCCAGGTTGCGACGGGTCGCTTCGTCCAGGGCCATGTACTCGGCGGTATGGTAGGTGCGCAGCCCGACGATCTGCCCGATCGCGCCCCGCTGCGTTTCCTGCAAGTATTGGATGATCGCGCCCGCGGCGGCGGTGGCCAGCGGCAGTCGTTCGCAGCCGAATCCTTCCAACGAGGTCACGCCGAAGTGATCCAGGAGCGCTTGGCGCGCCGTCCCCGGCTCAAACCTCCAGGCCGGCAGCGGCGAAAAGAACGGCCCCCTTTCCCCCGCGCCCGATGATCGCATCTCATCGGCCACATCCTCCGGGATCAGCAGTTCCGCCGGGCCGATGCGTCCTAACTCCTCTCTGAGGCGCGCGTCCAGGTCATCGCCGCTCAACTCTGTCGTGGCGAACTCGCCCGTGGTGATATCGGCATAGGCGATGCCCGCCCGGTCATCCATCCGCACCAATGCGGCCAGGTAGTTGTTGCGCCTCTCTTCCAGGAGGCCGGGCTCCACCAGCGTCCCTGGTGTGATGATGCGTTGCACCTCACGCGGGACCAGCCCTTTGACCGCTTCCGTCCCTTGTTGTTCGGCGATGGCGACTTTGTAACCCGCGCCGATTAACTTGGCGATGTACCCTTCTACCGCATGGTAGGGCACGCCTGCCAACGGCACGCGTACGTTCTTGCCCACGGGGCGCGAGGTCAGGACGACGTCGCACACCTGAGAGACGATCTTGGCATCCTCATCAAAGGTTTCGTAGAAGTCGCCGAGGCGGAAGAAGACGATGGTGCCGGGGAACTGCTTTTTGATCGCCAGGTACTGTTGGCGCATCGGGGTCGTAACGGTCATGCCTCACATTATACCACAACGAAAAACGACGAGGCCGACCTTCAGAGGTCGGCCTTCTGGTCCGAACAGCGCTCTGCAACCGGCATCTGGCCCTTAGGGGCGCCAGGCGGGAGCCTTGCCAGGGCCGAGGGCGACGGCGTTAGCCCCTTGCGGGTCGCTGATGTACACGATCCCTTCTTCCTCCTCGCGGGCGGCGCGCACGACGTAGGCCAGGCGTTGGCCATCGGGCGACCAGGCATATTCTTCGCCCAGGCCGACCCATGAACGGATCAACATCCCGTTGGGTTCCACGACGTAGGTGGTGCGTGAGACGACCTCAGTGGCGCGGGCCTCCGCGCCGCTTCCTTCGCATTGGTAGATTGCGGCGGTCAGCACGACCCGGCTGCCGTCGGGGGACCAGGCGAAACTACCGCCTTCCATGAAGCGCTCGGTGTCTGTGGTGATCTGCGACCAGACGACATCGGGCACCAGGCTGCGCGCGCCGGAGCCATCGGCCTGCAAGACGCGATAATCGCCAGGGATGAAGCACGGGCTCCCTTGGAACGAGGTGTAGTAGGCGAGGCGGGTGCCGTCGGGCGAGAAGCGCAAATTGTCGGGCAATCGCCCTTCCTCCGCGCGGGTCATGCCCGGAAGGGGGGTCAGGGAGGCGCCAACGGTGATAGGGAAGGTGTAAATGAAGAAAGAGGCGTTGCCGTATGCGTCCATCTGGGCCTTGTCGGCCCCGGCCGCCAACACGTTGCGGCCATCGGGCGCGAACACGGGGTTGCCCCATGCCCACCCGCTCTGTTGGGTGAGCCGAATGCTCTCGCTGAGGTCGGATGCCATCAGCCAGATGTGATCGCCCTGTCGGAACGTGATGTAACTGCCGTCAGGGGACCAGGCCGGGTCCATCCCAGGCCCTAACCCTTCTGGAGCGGAGCCATCCTGCCGGATCAGGAAGAGTTGGGGCGAGTCCGTCGCCTGAGCGACGTAGACCAACGCATTGCCGTCGGGGGACCAGGCGAACTGGATCACCCGTCCGTCGTGGGTAAGTTGCACGGGCGACGCGTCCGGCTCCGCGCACCAAACGTCTCTCGCGTGGAGGAACGACACGCCAGTGCAAGAGGCAAGGGGCGCGCCGAGGCCGCCGACGGGCGTCGGGCTTGCCGCAGCCGCCGGCGTTGCCGTGGCCGAGGCCGCCCTCGTCGCGGTGGACGTGGCGGTGGCCGTCGCCGGCTGCGGCGTCGGGCTAGCCGTGGGGGTTGAGGTGGGTGAGGTTGGCGTAGCCGTGGGGGTAGCCGAGGGCGCGAGCGTGGCCGTTGGGGAAGGGGATGCGGTGGGCGGCGCACCGGTGGGGCTGGCCGTCAAAGTGGGCGTCGGAGAGGCGGGAATGGCGGTGAGGGTCGGGGTCGCCGTGCGCGTGGGCGTGGGGAGGGTGGGCGGCGTAGCCGGGGGGACTCCGGGGATGTAGAGCCATTGTCCTGCGTAGATGAGGTCGGGGTTCCGAATCCGATTCGCCCGGGCGATGTATATCCACGAGGTGTGGTATCGCCGGGCTATCTTCACGAGGGTGTCGCCGCGTACCACCTTGTAGCGGGCTACGGTAGGGATGATCAGGCGCTGGCCTACGTAAATGAAATTGGGGTTGCGGAGGCGATTGGCCGAGACGAGGGCGGGCAGAGGAACGCCGTAGTAGGCCGCGATGTGGCTGAGGGTCTGCCCGCGCGTCACTCGGTGGTAGAGCGGCGGATCGGCGGCTCCTGTCTGGCTTGTGACGGGCGCCATGAGCGCAAGGACCGTAACGAGAGCGGCTAAGAGACGCCTCATAATCCCCTCCGGCGTTGGCTTGACCAAGCAGCGGCGATCAGCAGCGCCTCTTCGGCGCGGCTCCTACGCATCCATTTCTGATGACAACGATGGGGAACCGTCCCCCGCCCCCTGCGACGAGTTTATTATAGCATAGTTAAGGTTGGAGGGCAACGCGCCCGAGCCTGTCGGGCGATTGTATCCGGCAGGCGGGGACGCGAGCCCTCTCCAGCCACCCAGGATGCGGCCTTGCGGTTCCCTCACATCTCGCGCAGGGCGGCGAAGGCGGCGGTAAAGCAGCCCATCGGCGCGGTCAGAAGCCCTGCTCCTACCTGGCCGATGCCCGCTTCCTTGTGGGCGATGCCGGTGTCTATGCGGGGGAGGATGCCGGTCTCCACCACCTTTCGCACGTCAATGCCGACGGGCGTGCCTCGGAAGTCCAAGATGGGGATCGTGAAGGCCGTATGCTCGCCGACGGTGATCTCATACATCTCTTTAGTGGCCTGCAAGGCGTCGGCGGGGGTGCCGCCAACGAACTGCACGATCGCGGGCGCGCCGGCGATGGCGAAGCCGCCGAAGCCCGCCGTCTCGGTGATGGCGCTGTCGCCGATGTCGGGGTTGGCGTCGGCCTGGGTATAGCCGGGGAAGAAGAGGCCTATCGGCTGGCCTGCGGGCGCGGTGAACCAGCGATCGCCCAGGCCGCTGACGCGGATGCCGAAGTCGGTGCCGTTGCGGGCCATGATCGTTACCACCGACGAGCCAGGGATGCCGTGCGCAGGCTCCAGTATCGCCTTGGCCGCCGGCATGGAGAGGTTCAGGAAAAAGTGATCGTTGGAGTCAATGAAGCGCAGGACGCGGGCCACGATGGCTTTGTCGTCTACCGCTTCCACCAAGGCAGGGCCGAGGATGCGCAAGAGGAGCGAGGTTCCGGCCTTGTTGCGGTTGTGGCATTCATCGCCCATGTGGAGGGCCTGGGCGATGAGGGAGCGAAGGTCTATCGGCCCTGAACGCTCCAGCGCGCGGGCCAGGGCAGGATACAACTCTTTTTCCATCCATCGCAGTTTGGCGATGACTTCTGGGCCATATGCGCCGTAGCGCAACACCTTGCCTAGGCCCTCGTTCTGGGTGCAATAGGCGAGGTTGCCAAACGTCTCGTTTTTCACGATGAAGACGGGCATGGAAGGCGAGATGATGCCCGCCATGGGGCCGACGGCATGGTGATGGTGGCAAGGGGCGAACTCTATGCCGCCTGACGCGGCCAAGGCCGCGGCTTCCGCAGGCGTCTCGGCCCAGCCCTCGTAGAGGGCGGCACCGATGACGGCGCCGCGCATGGGGCCGCACATCCGCTCCCAGGTGA
>DAOTYP010000099.1:0-18266 GCA_034434975.1 Anaerolineae bacterium
TCGGCCCGCATCCAATTCACCCGCTTGGGGCTTTGATCTTCCATCCATACCCGCGCGCCACCGCCGCCGCAGCAAAGTCCTCTTCGGCGCGAGCGCGTCATCTCGGCGATCTCCATCCCCGCGGCCCGCAGCGCGCGACGCGGGGCGTCGTATTCGTCGTGATAGCGGCCCAGGTAGCAGGAATCGTGGTAGGTCATGTGCGCGCGCGGCGCGGCGGTCAACTGGAGCCTCCCTGCAACGATGAGTTCGGCGATGAACTGGCTGTGGTGTTGTACCCGATACCGCCCGCCCAACTGCGGGTATTCGTTCTTCAAGGTGTTGAAGCAGTGAGGGCACGCGGTAACGATGCGGTTGAACTGGTAACGGCTCAGCGTCTCTATGTTGGCCTGAGCGAGGACCTGGAAAAGGTATTCGTTCCCCGCGCGCCGGGCCGCGTCGCCAGTGCATTGTTCCTCTTTGCCCAGGATGGCGAAATCTACGCCGGCTGCCTGAAGGATCCGCACAAAAGCCCGACTCACCTTTTGGTTACGCGGGTCGTAGGCCCCGGCGCAGCCGACCCAATAGAGCACGTCCACCTGACCTGCTTCCGCCAAGGTTCGCACGCCCAACCCTTCAGCCCAGGCGGCGCGATCGTCGCGGGAGAGGCCCCAGGGGTTGCCGCTTGCCTCCATGCGCCGCAGCGCGCCGGCCAACGCGTCGGGCACGCGCCCTTCCATCAGGGTGAGGTAGCGGCGCATGTCTATGATGGCAGGGACCTGTTCAATGAGGACCGGGCATTCCTCCATGCAGGCGCGGCAACTGGTGCAGGCCCACAGCGTCTCATCTTGAATGATCGTCCCTATCATCGGGGACGCTTCATCGCTCGCGTTGGGCCGGCTATGAGCCTCCGCCCGCATGTGGTGGCGCAGGTCCAGAATCAGTTTCTTGGGCGAGAGGGGCTGTTCGGCCATCCAGGCAGGGCAAGCGACCTGACAACGACCGCACTCGGTGCAGGCGTCAAAATCCAGGCGCTGTTTCCAGGTGAACCGGTCTATCCGGCCGACGCCGAGGATCTCTGCTTCCTCAATGTTGCGGATAGGCTTCAGCGCGCCCGCCGGCTCCAAAGAGGAGAAGAAGACGTTGAGGGGCGTGGTAAAGATGTGCAACAGGTTGGTGTGCGGGATGAGGATGATGAGGACGCCGGCCCCTACGAAATGGATAACCCACGTGCCCAGGTGGAGCGCGCGCAGCGCGCCCTCGGTCAGCCCCAGGCCCAAGAACAGTTGCGCCAGAGCGTAACCCACCGGCGACCAGGTGGCCCACCAAGGTTGCACGGCGGCCAGACGGAACCCTTCCACCAACAGGCCCGTGAGGTTCAGGTACCAGAAGAGGGCCAGCACCGTGGTGAAACGCCAGTCATGGGTGAGTTTGTCGGGCTTGGTGATGAAGCGGCGATAGGAGGCGAGGGCCAAGCCCAAGACGATGAAAAGGGTGGCTCCCAGGATGTCCAGAACGAACTCGTAGGCCAGGTAGAAGTTGCCCTTCAGTAGTTTGTAGCCGAGGAGGGGCAGGGTGATGTCGTAATCCACGGTCGCCAGCGCCGTGCCGATGAAAAGGACGACAAAGCCCCAGAAGATGGCAAGATGCATCAGGGCCGGGTAGCGCTCGCGCGCGACGCCTACCTGCGCGACGGCATAACGCATAAGCCGCAGCAGTCGCGCCGCCGGCCGATCTGTGCGCAGTTCCGGCTGCCCGCGTCGCCACAGGAGGATGTGCTGGATCAAGCGGTAGGTGAGGTAGGCGGTAGCGGCCGCCATGGAGAGGTAGAGGATGACCTGCCATGCGCGCGGGACGTTCCAGAAGGTGTCACGGATGGGCGTTTCCATGGTCCTCATCGCTCCTCCTTGAGCTAGGATAGCAAGCAGCCAAGGCTGCCAGCACAACGCCAACGCGAACGTTCGCTACCGCCCTCCCCCAAGGCCTCCTTACACCAGTTTCAGTTCCGGCGCGGGGGCCAGGTTCATGACGCTGATGCGCGCGGCCAGGTTGCGGGCGACCTCGCGGAAGGAAGCGGACTGCGGCGAATCGGGATTTCGCACGACGACGGGGACGCCTTCGTCTCCGCTCTCGCGGATGGCGGGGTCCAGGGCGATCGCGCCCAAGAACGGCACGCCCAACCTCTCCGCAGCGCGTCGTCCGCCTCCGTGGGAGAAGATCTCGGTGCGCCCGCCGCAGTGGGGACAGACGAAATAACTCATGTTCTCAACGATCCCCAGGACGGGCACGCCCAACTGGCGAAACGCGGTCAGCCCGCGCACGGCATCGGCCCATGCCACATCCTGAGGGGTGCTGACGATCACGCCGCCGGTGAGGGGAACCAATTGGGCCAGCGACAGTTGGGCGTCGCCTGTGCCGGGCGGCAAGTCCACCACCATGTAGTCTAGTTCGCCCCAAAGGACATCAGTGAAGAGTTGACTGATCGCCTTGTGCAAGAGAGGGCCGCGCCATATCAGAGCCTGCTCGGCGGGGACCAGGAACCCCATAGACATCACCTGCACGCCGTAGGCTGTGAAAGGAACCAACTTATCGTCGCGCACGGTGGGGCGTTCCCTCAACCCCATCATGATGGGGATGTTGGGGCCGTAGATGTCCGCGTCCAGCAGGCCGACCGCGGCGCCCATTTGCGAGAGCGCCACAGCCAGGTTCACGGCGACGGTGGTCTTACCCACGCCACCTTTGCCGCTGGCGACGGCGATGACGTTGCGCACGGGCAACGACAACTTGCTGAAGATGCGCTTGTCGCTGGGAACGCTCGCGTCCATCCTCAAGTTGACGTTGGTGACGCCGGGGATAGACAACACCGCGGCCCGCGCTTCTTTCTCAATTTGCGTCTTAAGCGGGCAGGCCGGCGTCGTCAGCACAATGGTAAAGTTGACGGTTCCGTTGTGGATGCTGATGTCGCGAACCATGTTCAGGCTAACCAGGTCGCGATGCAGTTCGGGCTCTTGCACCTTGCTGAGGGCGGCCAGCACCTGTTGCTCGGTCACCGGCCCATCATGCTTCTGCTCTGTCACGTGTGAACCTCCTGAAATCACCGAAACTCACTCTGCGTTTTCCTATTGATCAGGCCTTTCAGAGAGCCGGCACGGCAGACAAGGCCACCGGCTCCCGATCTTGCGTTGCCTTTTTAAGGTATGCCGACACCAATCGTCCCGCGCGGCGGCCTATCTCTACGGCGTAGTTGGTTCCCCGATCCCAGGGGTAGACCTGGCTCATGCTGGCGAAGTAGAGGCCGGGGACCGGCGTCTCCAGCGCCGGAATGTAGGTGGAGTAGTTGACGGGGGGCACCGGCTGGGCGTAGGTTGTTCTGTGCAGCCAGACGCCTTTAACCCAACTGCGCTGGAACTCCGGGTTGAAGCGTGGAAGCGCCGGCAAGAAGGTCTCCAACAATTCGGCTTGGCTCATCTGGAAGTAGGGGTGGTCGGGGTCTAGATAGTCGCCCAAGTAGACCAGGTGATCGCCACCGTAGCGCTCAGGCTCTATGTAGTTGGTGTGTTCCACCAGCGCCAGGAAGGGGAAGCCCTCTTTCTTAGGCAAGTTGATCCAGTAAAGTCCCTTGGTCAGCGGACGATCCAGTGCCAAGGTCATGACCACCGCGCCCATGGAGCGCAGGCGGCGCAGGCGGCTCAAATACGCATCCGGAAGGTCGGGGGCGACCTTCGCCATCAGCGCGGGCGAGACGGTGGCGATGACGGCCGCAAAGGTTTCCTCGCCGGAGGGAGTGCGAACGGTGAGGCCGGAGCCCTCTGGCCGCAGGCGTATGCTCTCCACTAGAGTTGCCAGGCGAATCTCGCCGCCTTGGGCGCGCACGCGGTCTGCCAGCCTGTCGGCGAAGGCCTGGAAGCCGCCGACGAAGTAGCCGAGGGCAGGGCTGCGCTTGTAGATGCGGGCCCAGAACCAGGCCAGGTTCACGTCGCGATAGTGATCCCCGAATTTGCCGATGAGGAGCGGCTGCCACAATGTCTCGTAGGCGGTGCGCCCCATCCAGCGGCTCAGCCAAGCGTCGGCGGTCACGCGTTCAAAGCGCCGCCAGTTTCGGGAGAGGTAGCGCAGGTAGGCGATGACCAGGCCCATGCGGATCTTCTGCGGCAAGGAGAGGTGCGGGAAGAGAAGGACGCGCAAGGGCGAATCAAAGGCATAGCCTCGGCCTTTGTGCCACATGGCCGTGATGGGACGTCGGAAGAAGAACTCCGCGCCGACCTCCTGGGCTAGGTTGAGGATCTCATCGTCCGATTGAAACAAATGATGGTAGTAGCGCTCCAAAGGCCAATCCCAATGCGGCGCCTTGAAGCCGGCCGCGAGGCCGCCGACCACCGGCAACCCCTCATAGATGACCACGGGATAGCCCTGGCGCGTCAGATCATAGGCGGCGGCCAAGCCGGCCACGCCTGCGCCGATGATGCCCACACGGGCCTTACCCGATGACGATGGGGTGTTCATCATCCCAATGTTCCCCTACTTAGGCCCTTTCTGTCTGTGAGGAAACTCTCTTTGCCTCCAACACTTCAGCGGGGAGTTCGGCCTCGTGTTCCTCTAGGTAGCGGGCCAAGTCCTTTTGCGCTTTGTTGTACATCTTCACCAGGTCGGCGTCGGTGCCTTTGAACTGCATGATGGTCTGCCGCGCGCAGAGGGCACAACCCCGCATGAATTTGTAGGAGCCGCCAAAGCAGTCTAGGCACCCGTCCAGCCGGATCATCATCAAGGCGAAAGCCATGCTGTCGGGATGGGCTTCCGGCAGCGCCGCCACGCGCTCTACCAGCGCTCGCCACTCTTCCCCTCTCAGGTCTCGCAGTTGAGGGATCAGATGCGAAGGGAATAGGATCTCGGCTTTCGGATAAATCGTCGCCATGTGCCGAACCACCTCACGCGAAAGGTACTGGAAAGGCGGCCGCCGGCCGTTCTCCGCATCAAGCCAGGTGAAAAGGGCTCGGGGAAAGAGGCCCCGAGCCCTCGTCGCTTCTGAGGATGCTGCCCGACGTTCGCTCGGCTGCTGGCAACGCGCCGACGCGGGCAACGGCCACTGCCGCTCACAGACAACGGGAACGCCTCACCGGCATTATTATACTCCCCCTGTCAAGACCTGACCGACCTTGCACGTTCCCTCCTCGTTCACTTGGCTTTCTTCTTGTCCGCCCTTGCCTTTTCCTCCTCGGCATACTGGGTGGGATAGAGGCGGGCGTAGTAACTGACAGGTACGGTCAACTCCTCTTTGTCGTAGACCAATTTGGGGTAGCGCTCGTACGCGGCCAGTTCGTAATCGTGGTTCATCTTGATGGCGTCAAAAGGACAAAACTCGGCGCAGAAACCACAACTCATGCAGATAGATGCGTCAATGTAGAACTCCGCCGGCCGCGTGATGGGCCTACCGTTCTCGTCCTTGTCTCGCACAATCCAGATGCATTGGGGCGGGCAGACCTTCGCGCAGATGCCGCAAGCGGTGCAACGGTCCTCGCCGGTCTCATCGTCGCGCAAAAGCATCGGGATGTACCGGAAGCGCTCCGGCAGGGCTCGCCTCTCCTCTGGATATTGGATCGTGAACAGCCCTCTATCTTCAGGCCCCTGCTCAATCACACCCCTTCGCTCCCCGTAGCGGCTGGGGATCTTCTTGACATCGTCTATGTACGTTTCTATGAAATGTTTAAGCGTAACTCCGAACCCCTTGATGACACCAAGCCCAAACATGAACACCTCCTTCGTGATCGCTCAGCCTACACATGACGAGGGCCATTTGCCTAGCGATCGGTTTCTCCCAGGACGATGTCTATCGCGCCCAGGATGATGATGGTATCAGCGACCTTGTAGCCGATGCTCATCGGCTCCAGCGCGGTCAGGTTGATGAAACTGGGCGCGCGCACGCGATAGCGGTAAGGGTTGGGTTTGCCGTCGCTCACGATGTAGTAACCCAACTCGCCTTTGGGCGCTTCAATGCGGAAGTACACTTCCCCCGGCGGCACGCGCACTTGGTACGCTTTCTTGCCTGCCTGGATCTCGCCCTCCGGGATCTGCTTCAGGGCCTGCTGCACGATCTTGATGGACTGGCGGATCTCAAACACCCGCACTCGGTAGCGATCATATACGTCGCAACCGTCAAACTGGGGGACCTCGAACTCAAAGCGATCGTAGATGGAGTACGGTTCCACCTTGCGGATGTCGTAAGGGATGCCGGAGGCCCGCAGCATCGGCCCGCTGACGCTGTACCTGATCATGTCCTCGCCCGATAGGTAGCCAACCCCTTTGCAGCGGGCGAGGACGATCTCGTTGTGCGTCAGGTAGTGTTCCAGTTCGTCTATGGCGCGCGGGAGGCGCTTGAAGGCCAGGTCACTGCACTTTTCCAGCCAGCCAGGGGGCAGGTCGCGCGCTACGCCGCCGAAGCGCATGTAGTTGCAGAGCATCCGCGCCCCCGACGCCTCCTCAAAGAGGTCCAAGATCAACTCCCGCTCGCGAATGGCGTAGAGGGCAGGGGTGTAGTACGCGCCCAGGTCGTTGAGGAGGAAGCCGATGGACCAGAAGTGATTGGCGATGCGGGTCAATTCCGCCATGATGACGCGGATGTACTCGGCGCGTTCCGGCGGCTTGATCCCCATCAGTTTCTCTACCGCCAAGACGTAGCCCAGCGCGTTAGACATGGGCGAGAGATAATCCAGCCGGTCGGTGTAGGGAATGTTCATGATGTAGGTGTTGCGTTCCCCGATCTTCTCATGGTTGCGGTGTAGGTAGCCCATCACCGGCTTCAAAGAGACGACGGTCTCACCCTCCAAGGTCACCACCATGCGGAAGACGCCGTGCGTGCTGGGATGGTGGGGCCCCATGTTGACCACGATGCGAGAGGTGCGCAAGTGGCCGTTGCCATCCTGGGACGGCTCATCCGGCGGGGCCTGGAAGGTAACGGGCTCCTTCCACGTTTCCGGATCAAAGTCGTCCGGGTAGTTGACGTTGTCATGCCAAGGCACGCGGTCCTCTGCCCACACGTGGTGTCCCTCCGGCCAGCGGCTGGAGAACGGCTTCCCCTCCTCCTCATAGAAGGCCTCTTTGTAGTCTTTGCGCATGGGGTGGCCGTGAAACCCTTCCCACAGCAGGATGCGGCGCAAGAAAGGATGGCCCCGAAACCGTATGCCGTAAAGGTCCCAGATCTCATCTTCCTGAAGCTCGGCGCCCGGCCAGACAGACGTAACCGAGGGGAGTTCCGGGTTCTCCGCAGGCGCGCGCGCCTTCAGCACCAGCGGGCCGCTGCCCTTCTTGACGGAGTAGAGGTGGTACACGACCTCAAAGCGATTGGAAGCGTCGCGCCCCGGATAGTAGAGGTAGTCCACGCCAGTTACGTTGGACAGGTAGTCGTACCCCTCCTGATCGCGCAGGTACGTGCAGAACTCAACCAGTTTCTCCGGAGCCACGACGATGCCGTTGGCGTCGGCTGAAAGGATAGCCCCCGGCACCGCCTCATGCCAACGGGGAGGCACGGTGGCGGTCATCGCTGCTTCTGCCTGGCTCATCCCTATCCCCCATTCTCTTTGCGCTGATTCTGCCCCTTCGGCGTCCCCGCGCGCGCCTCGCGCGGGAAAAGCCGAGGTGGAAAAGGGCAAGGTCTAAGACGTTCCTGCCTTCATGCGTTCATAGCGCGCGCGGGCTTCCTCAAGGAGTTTCTCTATCTCCTCCACCGATTGTTTGCCTTGGCCGCTGCGCGCTTGCTCTAGCCTCCGTTGCAAGGCCTGGATGCGCATCTCTTCTACCTGTAACGCCTTGGCTTTATCTGCCGAGGCCGGCGTCGCAGCCTGTTGCGCCTGCAGTTCGGCGCGCTTTGCCAAGGCGGCCTGCCGTCGCGCTTCAATTTCCTCCGGCGTCAGTTTCGTCGGGCCCGGGGGCGCGGTGGGCGTTGGGGAGACGACCGGCAGTTCCGGCTCGGCCGCCGGCACAGCCACCGTAGAGCCCGCGCCACGGCGCTCCGCCAATTTGGCCTTGATCTCAGAGATGCGACGCGGGTCAAAGAGATCCGGCCCCAGCACGGGCACGGGGATCTCATCGCTTTCCCGGCTGTGATACCAGGGCGCGGTCAGGAAGGACTGTTTTTCCACCTTCTCGTGCAGTTTCAGGATGCCATACAACAGCGCCTCCGGCGTCGGCGGACAGCCGGGCACGTACACATCCACCGGTATAAACTTGTCAATCCCAGGAACGACGTTGTAGCCCTCCTTAAAAGGACCGCCTCCCGTGGCGCATGCCCCCATGGAGATCACGTAGCGCGGTTGCGCCATCTGGTTGTAGATCCGCACGATCTGCGGCACCATCTTCTTCGTGACGGTGCCCGAAACGATCATCAGGTCCGCCTGGCGCGGCGAGGGGCGCATGATCTCCATGCCGAAGCGCGCCAGGTCGTAGCGGCTGGCCGCGGTGCAGATCATCTCAATCGCGCAGCAGGCCAAGCCGAAGAGGAGGGGCCACATGGACGATTTCCGACTCCAGTTGTACAATTTATCCAGCGTTGTGACGAAGACGTTGCCCTTGAGTTCATCGGGCACGATGATGCTGGGATGAGGCTTCTCGTTTTCGGCCATGCGCTTTCTCCTTCTGAGTGCCTGCGTCTATGATCCAGGTTAGATGTTCCGGGAGCCTCAGTCGGTAAGGTACATTCCTAGTTGTTGGTGGAGAGCGGTTGGCTATCTATTTGAGCGCGCTGAAGCCTGCCGCTGTAATCCACGTAGATGGCTTTCCATTCGGTGAAGAGGTCCAGGGCCGCCTGGCCGGCCTCGCGACGCCCGTTGCCTGTGCCGCGTGTGCCCCCGAAGGGGAACTGGATCTCCGCGCCGATGGTGCCGTGATTCACATACACGATGCCGGTGGTCAGGTCGCGCATCGCCCGGAACGCCGCGTTGACGTCGCGGGTGTAGATGGAACTGGAGAGGCCGTAGTTGGTCTCATTGTTGACGCGGATCGCTTCCGCCAAGGTATCAACCTCTATGATGCTCAGGACTGGCCCGAAGATCTCCTCTTGGGCGATGCGCATGTCCGGCCTGACCTGATCAAACAGGGTCGGTTTGTAGAAGAACCCTTTGTCGCAGCCGTTTCCTGTGTAGATCTCGCCGCCTGTGAGGAGTCGGGCCCCTTCTGCTTGGCCGATCTGTACGTACTCATGGATCTTCTCTAGAGCAGAGCGGTTGATCACCGGGCCCACATCGGTTGTGGGGAGGAGGCCGTCGCCCAGACGCAACGCCTCCGTGCGGGCTACCAGCCGTTCGGTCAACGTCTTCTTGATCCCTCTTTGCGCGATAAGCCGGGAGCAGGCGGTGCAACGTTGCCCTGTGGTGCCGAAAGCGGACCACAAGATGCCTTCTATAGCCAGGTCCAAATCGGCGTCGTCCAGCACGGTGATGGCGTTCTTGCCGCCCATCTCCAGTGAGACCTTTTTCAGCCCGCGGGCCGCGCGGACGTTGACCTCGCGGCCGATCTCGGTGGAGCCTGTAAAGGAGACGGCCCTGATGAGCGGGTGCTCAACCAGGGCGTTGCCGACGATGTGGCCAGGCCCATGGATTAGGTTCAACACGCCGTCGGGGAGCCCGGCTTCCTGACAGATGCGCACGAAAGCCGCGCCCAGGGCCGGGGTATCGGAGGCGGGCTTGAAGACGACGGTGTTGCCCGCGATCAGGGCCGGGAAGATCTTCCAGGAGGGGATGGCGATAGGGAAGTTCCAGGGGGTGATGCACGCCACCACACCTACCGGATCGCGCACGGCCATGCCGAATTTGTCCGGCATCTCCACCGGCGCGGTGTACCCTAGGAGGCGTCGTCCTTCCCCGCCCATGTAGAAGGCCATGTCAATGGCTTCTTGCACGTCGCCTCGCGCCTCCAGAAGAACCTTCCCCATCTCTCGCGTGAGGAGGCGGGCCAGTTCCTCTTTGTGTTCTATCAGTCTCTGGCCGATCCGATAAAGGATCTCGCCGCGTTTAGGCGCGGGCAACAGCCGCCAGGCCGGGAATGCTGCCTGCGCCGCCTGAACCGCAGCCTCCACATCGGCGGTGGATGACTTGGCGACCTCGTCAATGACTTCGCCGTTGGCCGGGTTGATGGTGAGAAAGGTCTCTCCACCGCGAGCAGGGACCCACTCTCCCCCGATGAAGTTCCGGATCATGGGTACACCTCCCTGTGTCGCCCTGATGGAGGCAGGGGCTGATGCAAGGTCGTCGCTGACCAGCGCCATTCTACCTCAGAAGGGACATGGTGGCAAATTCGCGTGAGCCCGAGAGCGTTGAAAAAACCCTTCGTATTCGTAGTTATGAGGTCAAAATTACCTGATCTGTTGGGGAATCACAGGACCTTTTCAACACTCTCCCCAGGACAAAAGTTTTGCTCCACAAAGCGGCTGTGCTATAATTTTTCTCTGTTACGGGGCCGTATCCTCTTGGGAGGCTGAGTTTGTCTTCTGTCCCTCGTTGACTATCATATCCTATCAGAACCCGACGGCACCGACGCGACCGATAGCGGTCCTGCGGCCAGAGCCGACGTGCACGGGCCCTATTTCCCATCCTCAGCATTCCGCCAAGGAGGAACATGGATCACGAGTTTGACCTGCGGGAGTACGTAGCGGTGATTACCCGCCGATGGCGATTGATCCTCTCCCTCGCCGTCATCGCCGCTGCCGTAGCCGGCCTTGTCACCTGGCTGCGTCCGCCTCTGTACGAAGGCAAGGCAGCCTTGTCTGTGGCCAAAGGTCAGTTCACTTGGGGATTCGGCTCGGGCATAGGCAACATACTGGATGCGAAATCAGACCTGCGCAAGGAGGTGGATAGCCAGGTGCATAGCCTGGACGTGGCCCGCTTGGTCATCCAGCGTCTGGGGGAGGAGCTGCCGCCGGATCGTCGGGATGCCCGCGCCCTGGCGCGCTCGGTGCGCGGCCGCGCGATCCGCAACAGCTTCAGCGACTACGACCTGGTCGTGGCCGATAGGGACCCGCACATAGCCGCCCTGCTGGCCAACGCGTATGCGGAGGTTGTCGCCGAGCGCATGGAGAACCTCTACGGCCTCGGCGATGTAACGGCGGCGCTGGAGAAGGCCATAGCCGACCTGCAAGAGGCCGAGGGCAAGAAGGCCGAGTTCCAGGCGCGAACCGGCTTGGAGTTAGGCATGGGAAGCAGCCTGGCAGCCACCATGGACGACGACGTCCTCTACAGCGGCCTTTCCATCAAGAAGCAGCAATTGGTGCTCAAAAACGCCGCGCTGGCGGATTATCGGGAGTCGCGCGAGCGATTGGAGCTGGTGCTGGCCTATGCCGAACAGGCCCAAGCCGCAGGAAAGGGCGTTGACGCCTTGCCGCTGGAGCTCTTGCGCACGCCAATCTTGACCGCGCGCGGCCGCGTGACGCCTGAGGCATTGGCCTCTCACGCCGATGACCTGTCGGGGCTCATCGCTGCCCTGCGCGCGGAATGGCAAGCGATCGGCGGCATCCAAAGCCAACTGCAAGAGCAGGCGGCCAATCTTCAAGCGAGCCTAGCCCAAGATCAGGTAGAGTACGATCGCCTGGAGCGGGACCGCAGGTTGAAGGAAGAAACCGTCTTCAACCTAACGCGCAAGAAGCAGGAGCTCAGGGCAAAGCAGTTGGTGGAGGGCCCCCTGGTGACGGTCGCCGCGCCGGCAACCGTACCGGAGAAACCGGCCGGCCTCCCGCCTTTGCTGGTCGCGGCGATAGGCGTTCTGGTTGGAGGACTGGCGGGCATCTTGCTGGCGCTTGTCCTTGAGGCCTTGCGCGTCGCGCCGCCCGCCGCGCAACCGACGCCCAGCCGAGCGGCCCTAGGATGAATCGGCGCGTCCTGACCTTGCTGGTCGCCATCGCCTTCATGCAAGGACTGACCTACAGCCTGGTCGTGCCGCTATGGCAGGCTCCGGACGAACCGGCTCACTTTGAGTTCGCACGGCTCATCCGCGACCTGGGACGCTTGCCTACGGCTCAGGACGTCTCTTTGCCACTGCAGCAGGAGATCATCGGCAGCCTGGCGCGCGCGGGGTTCTGGCGCTTCACGCGCCAGCCATGGCCGGAAGTCATGCCTTCATCCTTCGCCGATGATCCCTTTCTGCGTCGGGCAGGACGGCAGGTAGGCCGTCAGCCGCCCCTCTATTACCTTGTTCCGGCGCTGGCCTTTCGCGCGCTGTGCGAGGTAGATGCGCAGGCGCGCATGGCCCGCTTGTATTCGGTCTTCCTGAGCGCTCTGACGGTGGCAGTCGTTGGCTGGGGAGCGCGCCAAGCCTTTGAGGGGGATCCGCTCTTGGCCGTCGGTGTGCCGGCGACGTTCGCCTTGGCGCCCATGGTCGCCTTTGTGGGCAGCGCCATCAACAACGACAGCCTGGCGAACCTCGCCAGCGGCCTTGTGTGGGCCGTCTTGGCCGCGATCTTCCGGCGTGGCGCAAACAGGGGGCGCGTGCTGGCTTTAGCCGGGGCCGGGCTCCTCGCCCTCGCCAGCAAGCGCACGACCTGGTTTCTGCTCCCAACCCTGCTGGCCGCGGGGCCGATTTACCTATGGGCTCAGGGCCGCAGGTTGCCCAGAAGCGCGACGCGAGCGGGGAGCCTGGCGGGCCTTTTGATCCTGACTTCGCTGATCGGCCTGCGGCTGTGGCCTGTGGACCGAGCCGCGTCCTGGCGCATTCGGCCGACGGGGGGCCTCGCGCCCACCTTACACGAGATGGCGGCCTCAGGCACTCGCAGTCTTCTCGTGCGCGACGATTCGCCCGTTGCACGGCTGCGCGCAGAGCAGGTAGTAGGAGCAACGAGGCTGCGGCGACGCGTGGTCACGTTCAGCGGTACGGCGCGCGCGTGGGAAGGAGAAGCGACGGCATGCCTGACCCTGAACGACGAGCGGTCGCGGTCTGAAGCGTGCGCCATCGTTGGCCCGGCCTGGCAGCGCATCAGCGTGACCCACACCGTGGCTGCAGACGCTATCCTCCTGTACACCTCGTTGAGCGTCGGCGCGCAGGGAGACCCACGCGCCCAGGGCCTGGTGGCTTGGGATGATCTGGCGCTGACGGTGGAAATGTATGGGGCGAACCTATTGGCCAACCCAGGCGGCGAGGTCCGGGGGTCTCGCCTGGAGGACGCGGCCGACCGGCTAGAACGGGCGCTGCGGCTGCCACCCGACTGGATGCGGCGGCTGCGCGAGCCCGCGTCGTATGACCGACCGGCGCTCGCGCGTTACGGACTGTACTTTCTCTTGACTTTCGCGGGGTTTTGGGGTAACTTCGGTTGGTTGCAGATGCCGCTGCGCTTGATCTGGTATGAGGTCTTGGCGCTGATCTGTATGATGGCCGCGCTGGGGTGGATCAAGTTAGGGGGGCGAGGCAGCGCGCGCGCGGCCGCCAACGATCGGGCGAGATGGGCGCTTCTGACCCTGTTCGCGGTAGGGATCGTAGGCGCGTGCTTGCAAACGTTCCTGCCCATGATTGGGCGAGATTGGCAACCGCAAGGCCGCTACCTTTTCCCGGCCCTGATGCCCATCGTGGCTTGGCTGCTCCAGGGACTAGGCGCTTGGGTGCCCTCGCGCGCGCGCCCTGCGCTCCTGGCGTCATGGCTGGCCGGGCTCTTTCTCCTAAACGCGGTGGCGCTGGTAGAAACCGTTGACCCATATTTCCATCCACCGCTTCCGGGGCAGAAGGTCTTCTGACGTTGCCTGCATCTACGGCTTTATCGTCAGGTTGAGCAACTTGAACAACGTGCGCCGAGTGGCCAAGAATGCCTTGGCCCTCTCCTTCACCTCCACGGCCCGCATCCTGCTGGGCGTTGCCTTGCAGGTTTACATCGCGCGAGCCTTAGGGGCTGCAGGGCTGGGCAAGTACGCCATCATCCTGGCCTTCATCAACATCTTCCAGATCGTCTCCGAGTTAGGGTTGCCCGCGCTGGTCATTCGCGAAGCGGCGCGGCGGCGGCAGGAAGCATCGGCGTTCCTGTATGCGACGGCCCTCGCACAATTGGCCGGGGCAGGGGCTGCTTGGGCGCTGCTGGCCCTCTCAGCAGTGGCCTTGCGCTACCCGGCGGATACGACCCGGCTCATCCTTTTGTCCGGCGCGGCGCTCGTGCCCTATGCGTGGTCTTCGGCCTGTGAGACGCTCTTCCAGGCGCAGGAACGGATGGAGTTCATCCCCCTGGTAGAGTTGTTGGGAAACGGCTGCCAATTGGGACTTGCGGTTTGGCTCATATCCGCCGGCTACGGCGTGAATGCCTTGCCCGCGATCATCGTGATCCCTCAAGTGGTGTTAGCATTTTTCAGCTTGGGGATTGCCGGTGCCTTAGGCTGGCTCACGCCCGCGCGCCTAGACCTTGCCTTCTCCTGGCGCCTGGTGCGCGCGGCGCCTGATTTCTTCTTGTTGGCCCTCTCTGTCGTGATCTTTTCGCGGTTGGATATCCTGGTCGTCTCCAAACTGTTGGGCGAGCAGGCGACGGGCATTTACAACGCGGCCTACCAGGTGGTGCGGGTGGTCAACTTGGGCGCGGCCAGTTACTCCGACGCGATCTACCCGGCGTTCTCGCGACTCTATCGGGAGGCGCCGGAGCGGTTTGCCGCCATCGGGCGCCGGGCATTGCAATATGGTTTGATGGCCGTGCTGCCGATCGCTACGGGCACGACGATCCTGGCCGCGCCCCTGATCGCTGCAATCTTCCGCCGGGCGCAATACGCCGAGGCAGTGCCGATTCTGCAAATCCTTTCCTGGCTTTGCGTGCCTTTCCTCGTCAGCGCGATCCTCTCCCGTCTCCTCCTGGCCGGCAACCAGCAACGGATCTCGCTGCAGATATCCCTGATCAAATTGGCGGCCGCGGGCTTTTACCTGTTGCTCATGACGCCCCTGTGGGGGCTGAAAGGGGCAGCCCTTGCCTCGGTGGCCGGCACCTTCACCGGCGCGCTGTTGAATTGGCTCTTCGTCACGCGTCGGCTGGCCGCGCTGGGGGTACGCGACTTGGCAGCAAAGCCTGTGCTGGCGGCCTTCGGCATGGGGGCCATCGTTTTCTTCCTGCCCGATCGGCTGGAACTAGGGTTCAGCGTGGCTTTAGGCGCGATCATTTATGGAGTCCTGTTGCTTCTCATGCGGGCCTTCACCGGCGAGGACTGGCTCCTCTTGCAGCAACTGACCTTCTCGCGCGTCGGCCCCTCTCGGCAGCCTAACCACCTAACCGGGCCACAGCAAGGCATGAGCGACGGAGGGCGTCCATGAAAGGGCCTCAAGTGCTCATCGTCGGCTGGGACGGGGCCACGTGGAGCGCGTTGGAGCCCTTGCTTGCCGAGGGATGTTTGCCGACGTTGGCCGCGTTGCGGAAGCGGGGCGCCTGGGGAGAATTGGAGTCCACCATACCGCCCGTTACCGCCCCGGCCTGGGGCACCTTCATGACCGGCATGGAGCCGGCGCGCCATGGGCTCCTCAGTTGGCAACTCCCTTTGGATGCTGACGGTCGGCGCCGGTGGATCAGCGCGCGCGACCTGGCCGCGCCGTCGCTTTGGCGGCGACTGAGCGATGCAGGCCGTCGCGTGGGCGTTGTCAACATCCCTATTACCTACCCTCCGGAGCCGGTGAACGGCTGTCTGGTGAGCGGGATGCTGACGCCCAGCGTCAACGCGAACTTCACCTATCCCCCCGACCTGCGCGATGCCCTCCTGGCGGCCGCGCCAGACTACGCGCCCGATGTGGAGATGCAAGAGACGGAGCGAGACATCCGCACCGCCGACGGCATCGCCCGTTTCCTCAGCGAGGTGCGAGCCAGCATCCGCCACCGCGAGGTTGCGCTGGAGGTCATCTGGGAGCGCGGGCCTTTTGACCTCGTTTGCCTCATGTTTGAGGCTCCTGATCGGCTACAACACCCTCTTTGGCAATATGCCGTAGGGAGGCCTGCCGGCTCGTCCGAGCCAACCGGTGAATGGGAGGCTCGTCGCAGGGCGGTGGCGGCCTGCTACACCGAGTTAGACGCGGCGTTGGCGCGCCTTCTGGCCCGCTGCGATGAGGACACGACCGTTTTCCTCTTGTCCGACCACGGTTTCGGTCCTTTGCGCGCGATCCTGCACCTGAACGATTGGCTGGCGTCAAAGGGATGGCTGTGCTATGCACGCAGCCGCGCCTCGGCTCGCGCGGCGCTGCGCCGCATGTTGAGCCCCTTGCGGCGCTGGCTTCCCCTGTCCTGGGCAAGGCAAGGCCGCACTACCTTCGCGCCGCTGCGCATGTTGGATTGGTCGCGCACACGCGCCTACGCGGGCTTGCCAACGGAGGATGGGATATGGCTCAATGTGCGTGGGCGAGAGCCTTGGGGGAACGTGGAGCCGGGGAGAGAATACGAGACCTTGCGAGATGAAATCATAGCGTCTTTGGGCGAACTACGACATCCGAACACGGGCGAACCCCTTGTCCTTCGCGCACGGCGGCGGGAAGATGTGCATCGGGGGCCTTACGTCGTGCGCGCGCCGGACATCGTGCTGGAACTGGCCCCCGGCGTCAAAGTAACGCCGGCCATGGGACAAAACGCCATCGTGGATGACGTAGCCCGGCAGGGGCGCGGTCACCACCACCGCGCAGGGATCTTGGTCGCCGCGGGGCCTGGCATCCGGCCAGGGCAAATATGCGGCGCCCGGCTGGCGGACATGGTTCCTACCGTCCTGGCCCTCATGGGCCTGGCGATCCCTCCCGACCTGGACGGTCATGTGTTGGACGACCTCCTCGCCGCTCCCTCGGGCCGCGCGGCCCTAAAGCCTGCGGAGGCACAGGCCTCGGCAGAAACGGAGCGCGCAAGCGGCTACACCGACGAAGAAGCCGCTCAAGTAGCGGCGCGCTTGAGAGCGCTGGGTTACCTGGAATGAGCGAAAACGTGCAACTCCCGAAGAAAGTGTGGATCATCGGCCTGGACGGTGCGACCTTCACCTTGATCCGGCCCTGGGCCGAGGCCGGCCACCTGCCCACCCTCGCGCGTCTCATGGCCGAGGGCGCGTGGGGGGAACTCGCGTCCACGATCCACCCCCTCACCGCGCCGGCATGGACTACTTTCTTCACCGGCCTGAACCCCGGCAAGCACGGCATCTTTGATTTCGTCCGCCGCCGGCCAGGAAGTTATGATCTGGAACTGGTCAACGCCGCCTCGCGCGGCGGGCGCAGCCTGTGGCGCATCCTCAGCGACGCGGGCCGACGTGTGGGCGTCGTGAACGTGCCGATGACTTACCCGCCGGAACCTGTGAACGGCTATCTGGTGGCAGGCCTGGATACGCCTAGCCTGGATAGCCCCTACACCTATCCCCGCGAACTGGCCCGCGCCCTGCAAGGTAAGCACATCATCTCGGTCGCAACGACCGGAAAATCCCATGCTCAGTACCTGAGCGAGTTGTTGGATGCAGTGGAACGGCGATTCGCGGTGATGCGGATGCTTCTCAAGGAGGAGCAGCCCGATTTCTTCATGAAAGTCTTCGTGGAGACGGATGCCGTTCAGCACGCCTTCTGGCATCTGTTGGCGCGCGCAGGCGAGCCTGGAGCCGATGCCATCTTGCAGGTGTACCGCAGGATTGACCAACGGCTGGGCGAATTCCTGGCGGATGTGCCCGAGGATGTAACCCTCATGATCATGTCGGATCACGGCGCCGGCCCCATCGCCCAAGTGGTGGACTTGGATCGTTGGCTGGAGGATCATGGCCTCCTTCGCCTGCACCGGAAGAGGCATCAGCGTTGGACGCGCGAGGCGATGATGAGCGCCCAACGTTATGCCCAGCGGTTTCTCCCTTCGCGCGTGAAAGGGATGTTGAAGCGCTCCGCTGCGGCGATGGCGCGTCTGGATTCGCTCTTGCTGTACTCTAACGTCAACTGGTCGGAAACGCGCGCGTACTCCATCGGTAATCAGGGGAACATCTGCATCAACCTGGCCGGCCGCGAACCGGAGGGCATCGTGCCGCCATCTGAATACGAGGAGTTGCGCGAGGAGATCATCGTCGGGCTCATGGCCTTGCGCGACCCCGATACGGGCGAACCGGTGGTGGATCGCGTGTATCGGCGGGAGGAACTCTACTCCGGCGAATACGTAAGCCTTGCGCCGGACCTATTGATCCGCTGGCGAGATGACCGTTACGTAGCGAAAAAAGACTTCGCCGCGGACACCGGCGACCTCTTCAGGCGCAACCTCAAATTCAGCCGACATGCCAGCCCGTTCGCCCTGGACCAAACGGGCACGCATACGTTGCAAGGCATCCTCATCCTTCATGGCCCCGCGGTGCAGCCGGGCCTGAGAATTGAAGGCG
>DAOTYP010000100.1:0-3897 GCA_034434975.1 Anaerolineae bacterium
GCCGATGAGACCTTTGACGTGATCGTGTGCAACCATGTCTTGGAGCACATCCCGGATGACCGCCGCGCCATGGCCGAACTGCGGCGCGTGCTCAAAGACGACGGCTACGCCATCGTCATGGTCCCCCTGAAAGACATTCCCCACACGGTAGAATACGCGCGTCCCGACCCGCGTGATTGGTATCATGTCAGGCGATACGGGCGCGACTACCCGTTACGGCTGGCGGAAGCCGGCTTCCAGGTCACGGTGGACTCATATGCCTATGACCTGCCGGACGAGGTCGTCCGCCGCGAGTCCCTTTTCAGAGAGCCCATCTTCGTGGTGCGCAAGGGGCCGAGGCATCCGCCCGGTGTGATCGGAAGTTTGCCCGTCGGGCCCTGGTCAGCATAGCAGAACTTCTCTAAGGAGGAAAGCAGCCATGTCCGAACCGAGCATACGCATTGAGCGGGACTCCCTGGGCGAGGTGCGCGTGCCCGCCGCTGCCCTTTACGGCGCGCAGACGCAACGCGCGGTGGAGAACTTCCCGGTCTCCGGCTTGAGGCCCTATCGTGCCTTCATTTGGAGCATGGGAGTGATCAAGCGGGCTGCGGCTGAGGTGAACATGAGCCTGGGCCTGCTGGATGAGACGAAGGGCAAGGCCATCGTCCAAGCGGCGCAGGAGGTGATTGACGGCCGCTGGGACGACCAATTCGTGGTGGATCCCTTCCAGGCGGGCGCCGGCACCTCCCACAACATGAACACGAACGAGGTCATCGCCAATCGGGCCATTGAACTCCTGGGCGGCCAGCGGGGCGACTACAAACTGATCAGCCCTAACGATCACGTCAACATGGCCCAATCCACCAACGACACCATCCCCACGGCCATCCGCCTGGGGTGCCTCTGGCGGTTGCCGGAACTGTTGAGCGTGGTGGACGCGCTGGCCGACGCGTTGGACGCGAAGGCGCGGGAGTTTGACGACATCGTGAAGTCGGGCCGCACCCACCTGCAAGATGCCGTCCCCGTCCGCCTGGGCCAGGAGTTCGGCGCTTACGCCCAGGCCGTGCGCCACGATCGGGAACGCATCGCGACAGCGGGAGATCGGTTGCGGCGGATAGGCATCGGTGGCACGGCCACCGGCACGGGCCTCAATGCCCATCCTGAGTATCACCCGCGCATGGTCAAACGGCTGAGCGAACTCCTGGGGCAGCCTCTGCGCTCATCGGGCAACCTGTTTGAATCCATGCAAAGCATGGCCGATCCAGCCGATTTCTCGGCGGCGCTGCGCACGCTGGCGATCACGTTGGATCGCATCGCCAACGATTTCCGCCTTCTGTCGTCGGGGCCGGCGACGGGCCTGGATGAGATTCGCCTGCCGGCGGTACAGCCCGGCTCCAGCATCATGCCGGGCAAGGTGAATCC
Source organism: Anaerolineae bacterium (assembly GCA_034434975.1). Lineage (GTDB taxonomy): Bacteria > Chloroflexota > Anaerolineae > JADYZS01 > JADYZS01 > JADYZS01. The sequence continues at coordinate 1,402 of DAOTYP010000100.1, forward strand.
GGTGATGGCCGAGATGCTCAACATGGTGATGTTCCAGGTCATGGGCAACGACCTGACGGTCATGCTGGCGGCGCAGGCCGGCCAACTGGAACTGAACGTGATGATGCCCGTCATCGCCCATAACCTCTTCCAGAGCATGGACATCCTGATCGGTGGCATTCGCGCCTTCACCGATCGCTGCGTGCGCGGGCTGAAGGCCAACCGCGAGAAAGCGGAGGGCTGGCTGGCGAAGAACGCCATCCTCGTCACCGCGCTCAACCCCGTCATCGGCTACCTGAAGGGCGCAGAGGTGGCGAAAGAGGCGATGGCCACCAATCGCACCATCCGCGAGGTCGTCATAGAGAAAGGTTACCTGACGCCGGAGGAGGCGGACCGCCTGCTGGATGCGCGCAAGATGACGGAGGGTGGGATACAAGGAAGTGGCATCGGGGGAGGGGGATAAGGCCGCGCCCTACCCCTGCAGGCCTCAACAGATGCGCGGCAACTGTTCTCCGCTCAGCATGTCCACCACGCGCAGGCCGCCGATGCGGCTGCGCAAATAGACCTTGCCGGGGTGATCGCCGACCACCTGGCCGATGATCGCGGCCTGCACGCCCAGGGGATGCTCGCGCAGGGTCGCCAAGACGGCCTCCGCAGCCTCACGCGCGACGATGAGCAGGCATTTGCCTTCGTTGGCAACGTAAAGGGGGTCGAGCCCCAAGATCTCGCACGCGCCGCGCACTTCCTCGCGAACGGGGATGTGGGCCTCCTCCAGGCGGATGCCGACCTGCGCCTGGGCGGCGATCTCGTTGAGGCTGCTCGCCAGGCCGCCGCGCGTCGGATCGCGCAAGACATGCACCTGCTCGCCTGCGGCGGCCAACGCGCGCGCGACCAGGTCGTGGAGAGGAGCGGAATCGCTCTTCAGCGCGGTCTCAAACTCTAGCCCTTCGCGCACCGACAGGATGGCGATGCCGTGCTCCGCGATAGGGCCGTTGATCAAGATCAGGTCGCCGGGGCGGGCGCGTCGCGGCGAGATGTGCACGCCGGGCGGAACGATCCCCAGGCCGGTGGTGTTGATGAAGATGCCGTCCCCTTTGCCCCGATCCACCACCTTGGTATCGCCGGTCACGATGGGCACGCCTACGGCCTGTGCTGCCCCTTGCAGGGAGCGTACGACCCGCCATAAATCCTCCATGGGCAGGCCCTCCTCCAGGATGAAGCCGGCAGCGAGGCCGAGGGGCCGCGCGCCGCACATCGCCAGGTCGTTGACGGTGCCGTGCACCGCGAGGGAGCCGATGTCGCCGCCGGGGAAGAAGAGGGGGCTGACCACGAAGGAATCGGTGGTGAAGGCGAGGCGCGCGCCGTTCACTTCCAGCAGGGCGCCGTCATGCAGCGCCTCCAAGGCGGGGTTGGCGAAGGCTGGCAGGAACATGCGCTCAATGAGCATCTGGGTCAGCCGCCCGCCGCCGCCGTGGGCCAGCAAGACGTGCGGATAGTCGCTGATCGGGATGGGGCATTGGAGGCCGGCCAGAAAGGGCGAGGCCGACGCCGGCATGGAATCATCCCCGTTCATTTTGCCCTCCCGTATTGGTAGTACGCCGCGCAGGCGCCCTCAGAGGAGACCATCGGCGCGCCTAGGGGATGTTCCGGCGTGCAGAGGGTACCGAACGCGCGGCATTCGTAGGGCTTCTTCTTCCCTTGCAAGATCTCGCCGGCGATGCAGAGAGACGATTCCTGGGTGGCGAGGTCCCCCACGCCGAAGCGTCTCTCGGCGTCAAAGGCGGCGAACTCGGGCCGCAGGGCGTAGCCGCTGCGGGGGATGAGGCCGATGCCTCGCCACTGGCGATCGCACACCTGGAAGACCTGTTGTACCAGCCGCCGGGCCGGCACGTTCCCCTCTCGTCGGACGGAGCGGGCATATTGATTCTCTACGCCCCAACGCCCCTCTTCCAGGGCCTTGAGGGTCATGTAGATCCCCTGTAAGATGTCCAACGGCTCAAAGCCCGTCACGACGATGGGGACGCGATACTTTTCGGCGATCGGCTCATATTCCCAGTAGCCCATCACCGTGCAGACATGTCCCGCGGCCAAGAAGCCTTGCACCTGGTTGCCAGGCGAACGCAGGATCGCCTCCATCGCCGGCGGCACGAGCACGTGCGCGCAGAGGATGGAGAAGTTCGTTAGCCCCAGTTCCTTAGCCTGCCAGACGGCCATCGCGTTGCCGGGCGCGGTGGTCTCAAAGCCGACGGCGAAGAAGACCACCTCTCGCTCCGGATGCTTCTGGGCCAACTTCACGGCGTCTAACGGCGAATAGACCATGCGCACGTCACCGCCTTGGGCCTTCACGCTGAGGAGGTCGGCCCCGGAGCCGGGGACGCGCAGCATGTCGCCAAAGGAGGTGAAGATGACCTCTGGACGCCGAGCGATGGCGATGGCCTTGTCAATCAGTTCCAGCGGCGTAACGCATACCGGACAACCCGGCCCATGCACCAGCGTTACCTCCGGCGGCAAGAGCGC
>DAOTYP010000101.1:0-22450 GCA_034434975.1 Anaerolineae bacterium
CTGGCTGACCAACCGCTTCCCCAACTACGGCCTCATCCTGCGCGCCTATCGCCAGCACTCCACCGTGCTGCAGGGCGACCTGGTTCGCTACTTCCGGTTCGCCTCCTCCGAATACGGCGAGGCAAGCCGGCGACCGCGGCTGATCGTTGCCTACAGCACGACGGCGCCGACGCCCCTTCCCACCTTCACCCCGACCCCCACGCCGGGGCCCACCAGCACCCCCACCCCTACGCCGACGCCGACGGCCACGGAGACGCCAACGCCGACACCGACCTCCGCCTTGGCCCGCGTGGAAGGCACGGTGTACGACGATCAGAACGGCAACGGCCAGTATGACCCCGGGGAGCCGCCGTTGGCCGGGGCAACCCTCGCGCTTTGGCAAGGCAGCACCCTCATCACCAGCATGGTCACCGGCCCGGATGGACAGTACGCCTTCCCCGGCCTCGTGCCCGGCGCATACCTGGTGCGCTTCACGCCGCCGCTAGGCTACGCGGTGAGCGGCGGGCAGGATCAGGTGTTCATCTTCTTGGGCGGAGGGCAGACGGGCCTCCTTAACTTCTTCGCCCAGGCCCACACGCCAACCCCCACGCCTACCGCGACCCCGACGATCTCCTTCCGTCGCCACTACGTCCCCATCGTCGTGCGCGAGGCGCCCTGACGAAGCACGCAAGGACACACAAGACGGACCAGGGGCGGGGCGCATCCCCGCCCCTGGCCGTGCCAGCGGTTGACAGATGAAGGAGCGTGTGATATGTTAACCTCGCCTACGGAGGACCCTCACTTGACAGGACGGTCAGGGCAAGGTATCATCGCGCTTGTCCTCAACGCTGATGGGTGATTTGCCATGCCAGCACCAGACGCGGCCCTTCCTGGCGCGCGGCCTCTACGCCTGATCCTGCGGATCACGGCCCTCGCGCTCTTCGTCGGCGCCAGCCTCCTGCCGGCGCCACGCCTCGCGCGCGGCGTGTGGCCATGGCCGCTGACACCTTGGGACGCGCGCCTCTTGGGCGCGACGTACCTGACGGCCCTGGTCGCGATCGTCCTCCTGCTGATCGTGGAACGGTGGGCGCTATCTCGCCTCCTCTCGCCGACGGTGATCACCTTCGGCGCGGTCATCTCCCTGGCCTCGCTCCTCCATCTGGATCGTTTTGACCTCCAGAGATGGACGACCTGGGCCTGGTTCATCCTGAGCCTCGTCCCCCTCCTGGCGCTGACCTACCACCTGCGGTTCTACCGGCGCTGGCGGCCCGCCGAGGTCGCGCCGTTGCCAGCCCCTTGGCGCATCTACCTGACGGCGCAGGGGCTCACCTTGGGCCTGTATGGCCTCGGCCTCTTCCTAGCCCCGACGGCTTTCGGCGCCCTCTGGCCCTGGCCGGTGGACGCGTTTCACGGCCGGCTCTACAGCGCGCCCTTCCTCGCGGGCGCGGTGGGGTCGCTCATCCTGGCGCAGGCGGCTGCGCCGGTGGAAGTGGCCGCGCTGGGGCTTCTGCAATCCCTCTGCGGACTGCCGACCATCCTGATCGGCGGGCTCGCGGCCATCTCGCAGGGCAGCGCCCCCTGGCTGTGGCTCGGCGGGCTCGCGACCCTGAGCCTGGCGGGGCTCGCCACCCTCCGGCGGGCGCGCGCGACGCTCCCGACCCTCTGGGAACGCTGGCAGGCGGCCGCCCGCGCCATCGGCGATTTTCAGGCGCGCCTTCTCTTGACCCTGTTCTACTTCGTCATCGTTACCCCCTTCGGCTTGGCCGTGCGCCTCTTCTCCGACCCGTTGCGCCTGCGCCGGCCCCAGGCCGACTCAGCATGGATCGCCCGAACCTCCTCTGATGGGGACATGGATCGGGCACGGAGCCAGTTCTGATGTACATCTTGGGCATCTCTTGCTTCTTCCACGACGCGGCCGCCGCCCTCCTGCAGGACGGCGTCCTGGTCGCCGCGGCCGAGGAAGAGCGCTTCACGCGGATCAAGCACGACTTCAGTTTCCCGATCAACGCGATCCATTTCTGCCTGCGCCACGCCGGCATCGCCCCCGGCGACGTGGACTACGTCGTCTTCTTTGAGAAGCCGCTGCCCAAGTTTGAGCGCATCCTCCTCACCGCCTTGCAGACCTTCCCGCGCTCCTACGGGGTCTTCCGCGAGGCGATGATCTCCTGGTTCACCGAGAAACTCTGGATCAAAAGCCTCATCCTGAGCAAAGTCCCCGTGGCGCCGGAGCGCGTCCTTTTCGTGGAGCACCACCTCTCCCACGCCGCCAGCGCTTTCTTCTGCTCCCCCTTTGACGAGGCGGCCATCCTGACGGTAGACGGCGTCGGCGAATGGACGACGACGACCTTGGGCCGCGCCACCGCCGCCTGGAACGGCGTAGGCGAGAACCGCATAGAACTCTTCAACGAGATACGCTTCCCCCACTCCCTTGGGCTCCTCTATTCTGCCTTCACCGCCTTCCTCGGCTTCCAGGTCAACGAGGGCGAATACAAGGTCATGGGGATGGCCCCCTACGGCGAGCCACGCTACCTGGACAAGGTGTATAAACTGATCCATGTCTACGATGACGGCAGTTTCCAACTGGACATGGACTACTTCACCTACCACTACTCCACCGATCGCACCTTCGGGCCTAAGTTCGTGCAACTTTTCGGCGAGCCGCGAGTGCCCGAATCGGCCTTCATCACCCGGCTGACCAACCCGGAGGTCAGCGGGAACGAGCCGGAGGTGAGACGCAGCCAACACTACGCCGACGTGGCCGCCAGCATCCAACGGGTCACCGAGGAAGTCCTCCTCAAGATGGCACGCCACCTGCACGAACGGACCGGCCTCAAGAAACTCTGCATGGCCGGCGGCGTGACGCTTAACAGCGTCGCCAACGGCCGCATCCTGCGGGAGACACCCTTTGAGGAAATCTACATCCAGCCGGCCGCCGGCGACTCCGGCGGCGCCTTGGGCGCGGCCCTCTACGCCTACCACATCCTCCTAAACCGGCCGCGTCGCTTCGTGTTGGAGCACTGCTATTGGGGAGAGGAGTATCCGCCGGCCCAGGTGCGAGCCGCCATAGAGGAGGCCGGCCTACGCTACGAAGAGGTGGACGACGACGAGAAACTGACGGACCGGCTGGTGGACGACCTGAAGGCAGGGAAGGTCATCGGCTGGTATCAGGGGCGCTTTGAGTGGGGGCCGCGAGCGCTGGGCAACCGCAGCATCCTGGCAGACCCCCGGCGGGGCGAGATGAAACAGATCGTCAACGCCAAGATCAAGTTCCGCGAGCCGTTCCGCCCCTTTGCGCCCGTGGTGCTGGAGGAGCGCACGCGCGACTACTTCGGGCTGGACGAGCCAGAACGCCACTACCCGGCGCGCTTCATGCTCCTGGTCGTGCCGGTGCACCCCGACAAGTGGGATGTCATCCCCGCGGTCACCCACGCGGGCGGCACGGGACGCCTGCAAACGGTGACGCGCGAACAAAACCCCCGCTACTACCGCATCGTGGAGAAGTTCGGCGAGGCGACGGGCGTGCCGGTGCTGATGAACACCTCGTTCAACCTGCGCGGCGAGCCGATCGTTACCACCCCCCGCAACGCGCTCAACACCTTCATGAAGAGCGGCCTGGATGTCCTCCTCCTGGACCGCTTCCTGGTGCGCAAGGACGGGCGAACTCCGCAATGATGATGAGGAAGAACCTCCTCGCCATGGCCTTCGGCGTGGCGTTGGCTCTCCTGTTCATTGAGATCGTCTTCCGCCTCCTCCCCGGCTTCCTACCCCTGGAGGTGCAACTGCGCACCGGCCGCACGGGACGCAACCTCGCCGACCTGGCGATGGAACGCTACCAGAAAGCCTACTACGCCCTCTTCTACAACGACCCTTACCTGGGGGTCGCCTACAAGCCCAACCTGAACGTAACCCTGCGAGGCCACCCTGACTACACCTACCACATGCGCACCGTCACCCTAGGTTACGAGGGCATCGGCTTTCGCGACGACGGCATCCACGGCCCCGTTTACGCCGTCGCCGTGGGCGATTCCTTCACCGCCGGCGAAGGCGTGGAAGAAGAGAAAACATGGGTGGAGCGGCTTCAAGAGCGCGTAGGCCAAGACGTGATCAACCTGGGGGTCAGCCGCTACGCCTCCACCCAAAACGAGCGGATGCTCATCCGCTACGGCCTGCCGCTGCGGCCGCGCCTCGTGTTGTGGGGCTTCTTCCCCAATGACTTCTACGGCGAGAGGATCATCCGACGCTGGCTGGCCTCAGGCGAGCCGGACATTGACGTCTGGTGGGCCGAAAACATGGAAAACGCGCCGTCACCTAACCCCGACCAGGCCATTCCCGCGCAGAAGAAGGCCGCCCCCGCCGAGTTCGGCTCCGGCCTGCGGGGGTTTCTCCATCATCACTCCATCTCCTACGAACTCCTGAAGTTCGGGCTGCGCCTGGGCGACTACCGCAGGCAAGGAGAGGTGGGGCCGGACGGCAGCCTCCTGTACAACGACGCGCGCCTGCACCTTGCCTTCCGGCCCGACGCGTGGGAGCGCTGGCTCAACCAGGACGAGACGACGATCCGGCAGACGCAGGAGCCGATCCGCGCGGCCCGCCAGGAGGCCGAGGCCCAAGGCGCGGCCTTCGTGCTCCTCCTGTTCCCCTGCAAAGAAGCGGTCTATTGGGACCTGCTCAAGCCGCGCCTGTCCGACCCGAACCGGCTGGACTTGGAACGGCCGATGCGCCTGATGCTGGACTTCTGCACAGCGGAGCGCTTGCGTTGCCTGGACCTGACGCCCGCCTTCCGACAACGGGCCGCGCAGGGCGAGCAACTCTACTTCCGCCTAGACGGCCATTGGAACGCCGCCGGCCACGCGCTGGCCGCAGATATCATATATGAATACCTATCGGCCCAAGGGCTGTTGCCGGCCCCGTAAACCGTTTGCTTGGCAGATGAGGAGTGAACGATGCGTACCTTACGATCCGCACGAGCCCGCTTCGGCGTCCTGGGCGAGTTGTTCGGCTTCCTCTGGAAGCGCAAACTGTGGTGGCTGATCCCGATGGTGGGGGTGTTGCTCCTCTTCGGGCTGCTGATCGTGTTCGCCCAGGCCTCCGGCATCGCGCCTTTCATTTATACTTTGTTCTAAACCGACGGGAGGAGAGTTGACCCATGGCTCGCAACGTCGCGGTCGTTGCCATCGGCGGCAACTCGCTCATCAAGGACCCGCAACATCAGACAATTCCTGATCAGTACCGTGCGGCGGTGGAGACCTGCCATCACATCGCCGACATGATCGCCCAGGGCTGGGAGGTGGTCATCACCCACGGCAACGGGCCCCAGGTAGGCTTCATCCTGCGCCGCTCAGAACTGGCGCGCCACGAACTGCACGAGGTCCCCCTGGACTCCTGCGGTGCAGACACCCAGGGCTCCATCGGCTACATGCTCCAGAAGGCCCTCTACAACGAGTTCAAACGGCGCGGCCTCGCCAAGAGGGCGGTCACGGTGGTCACCCAGGTGCTGGTGGATCGCCATGACCCCTCCTTCAAAAACCCGACCAAGCCCATCGGCTCCTTCATGACCCAGGAGGTCGCCATGCAGCGGGCGCGGGAGGAGGGTTGGGCCGTGATGGAGGACGCGGGCCGCGGCTGGCGGCGCGTCGTCCCCTCGCCCTTGCCGCAGCGCATCATTGAGCGCGACGCCATCAAGCATCTGATTGACGCGGGGTTCGTCGTCATCGGCGTCGGCGGCGGGGGCATCCCCGTTGTAGAGGACGAGAACGGCGACCTGGTCGGCGCAGCGGCGGTCATAGACAAGGACTACGCCTCCTCCCTCCTGGCGACCAGCATCGGCGCAGACCTCTTCCTGATCTCCACCGCGGTGGAGAAGGTGGCGCTGAACTACGGCAAGCCCGACCAGGTCTGGCTGGACTGCATGACGTTGGCCGACGCCAAGAGGTACCTGGCGGAGGGACACTTCGCCAAAGGGAGCATGGGCCCGAAGATCCAGGCCATCATCTGGTACCTGGAAAAGGGGGGCAAGGAAGCGCTCATCACCAACCCGGAAAACATCATGCGCGCCCTGCGCGGCGAGACCGGCACGCGGGTGGTGCCGACGGGGAGAACGATCGTGAAGGCGCTCCGATGAGCCCCCTCGCGCCGCCGGCCTCGCCCAGGCGCTCCGACGAGCGGATGGTGACGCCGGTCACCGGCAACGGGCTGCAGGACGTGGCGAGCGCCGCGCGATGTCATCATAGACGTAGACTTTTTCTTTTCTAAGGAGGGAACCGTTCATCATGGATCGTAGACGCGTCTTGCTTCTTCTCATCGCCCTGCTCATCCTGAGCGCGCTGGCGACCGCATGCGGGTCAGGCGGCCCCAGGCACATGACGCCCGTCCCAGCCAACTTGGATACCTCCACCACGCGCACATCCGACCAGGGCCTCTATCGGGCAACGATCATCCCCAGCCTAGACCCCATCCCGATCAACCAGGTGCATACCTGGACGCTGCACGTGGAGACCGCGGACGGCCAGTCGGTAGACCAGGCCGAGATCACCGTAGATGGCGGCATGCCGCAGCACGGTCATGGCCTCCCGACCCAGCCCCAGGTGACGAAGAACCTGGGGAACGGCAACTATCTGGTAGAGGGGATGAAGTTCCAGATGACCGGGTGGTGGGTCGTCCACTTTAACATCAGCGCCGGCGGACAAAGCGACCGCGTGACCTTCAACCTGATGTTAAAGTGAGGCCCGTTCAGATGCGCCGATGGTTGCCAAGGCGGTCAGATCGGCCCTGATTGCCGCGCTGGTGATAGACCTGGCGGTGCTCGCCTACCTCCTTCTTTGGCCCCGCGCGCCTCGTTGGACGGAAGGCGAGATCGCCACGTTGCGTTCGCTGTGGCTGGGTAGCCTCCCGCCGCTGCCGCCCGACCCCTCCAACGGGGTCGCCGACGACCCCCGCGCGGTCGCGCTGGGGCACAAACTCTTCTTTGATGCCCGCCTCAGCAGCAACGGCCAGGTCTCCTGCGCCACCTGTCACCAGCCGGCGAGGTTGTTCCAGGATGGCCTCCCCTTAGGTCAGGGCATCGGCACGATGACGCGCCGGACGATGACCCTCGTCGGCGTCGCCTATAGCCCGTGGTTCTTCTGGGATGGGCGCAAGGACAGCCTGTGGGCCCAGGCCCTGGGGCCGCTAGAACATCCGCTGGAGCACGGCGGTAACCGGGCCCAATACGCCCACCTGGTCGCCCGCCACTACCGCGCGGAATACGAAGCGCTCTTCGGCCCCCTGCCCGACCTCTCGGACCGGGCGCGGTTCCCCGCATCGGCAGGCCCAGTCGCCGATCCGGCCGCCCGCGCCGCCTGGGAAGGGATGAGGCCGGAAGATCGCGAGGCGGTCACGCGCGTCTTCGTGAACATCGGCAAGGCCATCGCCGCCTACGAACGGCGACTGATGCCCGGCCCCTCGCGCTTTGACGCCTACGTGCAGGCCCTATTGGCGGGAGACGCCAAGGGGATGCGGAGCGCGCTGACGCCCGACGAGATCGCCGGCCTCCGCCTCTTCATTGGCAAGGCGGAGTGCACCCATTGCCACAACGGGCCCCTCTTCACCAACAACGATTTCCACAACACCGGCGTGCCGGCCGCCGCCGGCTTACCGATGGACATCGGCCGGGCCGCCGGGGCGCCGCAGGTGCTCGCCGATGAGTTCAACTGCCTCGGCCCCTACAGCGACGCCGGGCCGGACGCTTGCGCCGACCTCCGCTTCTTGAAAGCCAGCGGGAAAGAGTTGGTGGGCGCCTTTAAGCCGCCGACGCTGCGCAACGTGGCCGAGCGCGCGCCTTACATGCACGCCGGACAATTCGCCACCCTGCGCGAGGTCCTAGAGCACTATAACCGGGCCGCGCCCGGGCCGGTTGGCCAGACCGAGCTCCTGCCTCTCAACCTCTCGCGGAGGGAACTTGCGCAACTGGAGGCCTTCCTCCGCAGCCTGAGTGGGCCGCTGAACACGCCGCCTGAACTGCTGAGGCCGCCCTGATTGACGATCTGTCGCCTTTGTGATATACACCTGTACAACGGTGATGAGCATGGCTACCGCCGATCAAACCCCTAACGTCGTCCTGACCGGCTTCATGGGCACGGGCAAGAGCGTCGTAGGCCAGCGAGTGGCCGCGCGCCTGGGCCGGCCGTTCGTGGACATGGACCTGGAGATAGAACGGCGCGCGGGCCGCTCCATTCGCGACATCTTCGCCCAGGAGGGCGAGGAAGCCTTCCGCCGCCTGGAGGCCGCCCTCTGCCGCGAGTTGGCCAGGAAACAAGGCCTCGTCATCGCCACGGGCGGCGGCGCGCTCACCTTCGACGGCAACCGCCGCGCCCTGGGCGAAACGGGCCTTCTCATCTGCCTGACGGCCAGCGTAGACGAGATCCTGCGCCGCTTAGATAACGCCCATGACCGTCCCCTCCTGGCCACGCCCGATCGCCGCGCCCGCATTGAGGCCCTCCTAGAGCGGCGCGCGGCCGCCTACGCTGCCATCCCTCATCAGATAGACACCACCGGCCTCACCCCCGACCAAGTGGCCGAACGGGTAATCGCCCTGGCCACTCCCGCCATCCTACCCGTGCGCGCGCCGGAAGGCTCCTACGACATCCTCCTGGGGCCCGGCCTCCTGGCCGAATTGGGACGGCACCTGCGCGCGCGGGGGCTGCGCGGGCCCGTCGCCGTCGTCACCAACACGACCGTAGGCCCCCTGTACGGCGAGCGCGCGGTGCAAGCCCTGCGCCGCGCCGGCTACGCCGCGACCCTCCTCTCCATCCCCGACGGCGAGGTGCACAAGACGCCGGAGACGGTGCGCAAACTCTACGACCGCTTCGCGGCAGCCAGGCTGGAGCGACAAAGCACCGTCGTGGCGCTGGGCGGCGGCGTCGTGGGCGACGTCGTCGGCTTCGCCGCAGCCACCTACCTGCGCGGCGTCCCCCTCGTCCAAGCCCCCACCACGCTCCTGGCGATGGTGGATGCCAGCGTCGGTGGCAAGGTAGGCGTGGATTTGCCTCAGGGCAAGAACCTGGTCGGCGCATTTAAGCAGCCCGCGCTCGTCGTGGCCGACACGGAGACGTTGGCGACGCTGCCGCCAGCCGAGTGGCGCGCGGGGCTGGCCGAGGTGGTCAAACATGGGCTCATCGGCGCGCCTGCCTTGTTGGAGAGGCTGGAACAGGGAGAGGAGCGCCAGGCCGAGGGATGGCTGGCGAAGGCGATCCGCGTCAAGGTGGCCGTGGTGGAGGAAGACCCCTTTGAGGCGGGGCGTCGCGCCGTCCTGAACTTGGGCCACACCTTCGCCCACGCCATTGAGCAGGCAACGGGCTACGGCTGGCGGCACGGCGACGCGGTGGCGGTCGGGCTCGTCGCCGCGTGCCACCTTTCGGCCGCGCGGGGGGATTGCACGGACGCGCTGACCGAGCGGATAGAGTCCCTGCTGAGACGCCTGGGATTGCCGGTGCGCGCGACGGGGTTAGACCCGATGAGCCTCTACCGCGCGATGAGCACCGACAAGAAGCGGCGCGGCGGGCGGCTCCGCTTCGTCCTGGTGCGCGCGCCAGGCGACGTGTTCGTGGCCGACAACGTCCCCACCGACGCGGTGCAGGCGACGCTGCGCTGGCTGACGGAAGGGGGACAGGGCAAAGGCTACCGCCTCCGCCCCGTTACCGCATCTACCTGCGCCTGCAACTCCTCCAACGAGGGAAGAGGACCGAACAGTTCCGGCGGGTAATGGCCGCCCGCGTGCCAGTAGGTCCAGCCGGTAGAGTCGGCGTTCTCGGCGGCGAGGCGCTGGATCATCTTCTCGGCGAGGGAGTGGCCGCCGCGCCCGCAGCACCCGTAGGCCTGAATCCAGGGACGCACACGGGTGTGGACGGGGACGCGCTCCTTGGCCCGTAGGGTGCTGTTGTACACGATCTCATACGGCCAGTTCCAGGGGTCGCGATAGCCGGCGTTGCCGGGGCCGAAGGTCTGCGGATAGACCATCGGGCAGAGGTAATCCACGTTGGGCGCGATATCTATCACCCGTTGGCCGATTCCCATGCCCGACTCCGGCGTGACCCATACCGTCAGGCCGAAGACATCGGCGGAGACGAAAACCTGATAGGGTTGCAAGGCCGCGTAGAAGCGGCGGGTGAACTCGCGAATGGCGGCCGTGCGGTTCTCCTCGTTGTTCTCTATGCCCGGATAGACGATGGCGCCGATGTCGCCATCCGAAGGGAAGCGGACATAGTCCATCTGAATCTCGTCAAAGCCCATCGCCGCCACCTCCTTCGCCAGGTCAATGTTGTACTGCCACACGGCGGAAAGGTAGGGGTTGGCCCAGCCTAGCTCCTCGCGGTCTATCCAGATGGAACCGTCGGCCCGCTGCACGCCCCACTGGGGGACCTTGGTCGCCAGGGGATGATCCTTGAAGATCACCATGCGCGCCACCATGTAGATCCCCCTCTCGTGCGCCTCTTTGACCAGTTCCCGTAAATCTACCTCCAACTTCATCGGCGCGCCGATCTGCTTGGCCAGCGGCACCTGCGAATCCCAGCCCAACCGCCCCCGATCGCTCTTCACATCCACGGTGATGGAGTTGAGCACAGGCGACTGGGCCACGAAGTCCAGGTACTCCCTCATACGCTTGGCCGAACTGAGGTAGCCGAAGCCGACGTAGATGCCGCGCGCCTTGAAAGGCGTGAGCAACACCTCGCGGCACGGGGGCGCGGCCCCTTCCGGGCACGCGGTGGCCTGCCACTGCAGAGGTTTAGAGAGGGTCAGGGAGGGGCCGTTGGTCGCCTTGTAGTAGCCAGCGGCCTTGATGGTGATGGGAGCGGCGGTAGAGAGGACCATGCTCACCGTGCCGTCGTCGCCCGTGTAGAGGATCTTGTCGCCGATGAAAACGGTCGCCTTGGGAACCGGCTGGCGCGTGCGCTCATCACGCACGATGACCGTCTGACGGGCGGCCTGCAAGGCGATGGTCAGAAGCGATTGCCCTTCATACTGCACGGTAACGGGGTCGTAGCCCTCGTAAGCCGCGGAGACCTCCTGGCCTGGGCTCAACAGGGGAAGGAGGGCCTTCCCCTCGGCGTCGGTTTTCGCCTCCCCCTTCGGCCCTCGCACGACGGCGCCGACCAACGGGCTCCCCAAGAAGGCGTCAGTTACCTGCACGACGCTGAAACGAGGGATCAACTTCACATCGAAGGTCTCCTGCTCCTCGTAGCGCCTTTCGGCGGGGTCATACCCCTCGGCCTCCACGCGCACCGTAACGCCCCGCGGCAGCGCGTAGAGGACGTAACGGCCCTCGGCATCGGCCTGCGCGACGACCTCGCCGGCCGTCACGCGCGCGGCCACCGGCGCGCCGGTGCGCGCGTCGGTGATGCGCCCGCCAACCGCCTTGGGCTCTAAGGCGATGTTCAACGCCTCGCCCGCCTCCAGGTGAAGGGAGGCCACCACCGACGCCGCGCGCGGCCGATACCCCGGCGCGGAAGCCTGGACCTCGGCGTCGCCCGACAGGTAGAAGAGTTGATAGCGCCCGTCCTCCCCCGTCCTCGCCTCCGCGTCGGCCACCCTCACCTGAGCGCCGGCCAGGGGCGCGCCGGTGCGCGCGTCGGTAACGGTCCCCGCCAAGGCCGTCGGCGTGAGCGCGATCACCAGAGGGCCGGCCTCGGGCAGGCGCGGGCTTGCCACAGGGAGCGCGACGGAGCGATAGCCAGGCGCCGCCACCGCCAACATCCCCTCACCGTCGGGGAGTCGGCTCAGCGCGAAGTGTCCCTTGTCGTCGGTTTGGGTCTGAAAATCGCCGAAGCGCACCCACGCGCCCGCGACAGGCTCCGTCGTGACCCCATCCTGCACCACCCCCCAGATGCCCGCCGGCAGGAGCACCGCCTCCAGGTTCGTCATCGCCAGGGGCAGGAGCGCAGGGCGAATTTCCGCCACGGCCGGCAGAAACCCGACCGCCTGATACGCGATGGCCAGCGGACGGCGCGGGACGACGAGGCGCCAGCGGCCTTGGGCATCAGTCTCAGTTACATAAGGGCCAACGGATACCGTCGCACCGGCCACGGGCTGGGCCGTTCCTTCCTCTCGCACCGTGCCACCGACGGTCAGAGAACGGGTGGCCGCCCAGGCTACCACGACCACAGCAAGCACGACCAACAGGGCAGTTACCAGCGGGCCCAAGTCATCAGGGGAGAAGGAACGTCGGTTTTTCATGGTGAGAGATGTCCAAGCCGATGTGAAGATGAACGACAGAGACCAGCCCTCCCTAACGACGCAGCCGAGAGCACCTTAAAAAATCGGCTGCCGACAAAACTTTAAGGTTGACGCGAGCATAGCCAAGGCCGACCTTTTACCGCCTCTTATTAGTACATACCGCCATCGCTTCACCCTACATCTTGTAGGTGTAATCCGTGGACGCGCGGCACCGAGGCCGAGGCGTCCCCGACCAGAGGGGCCTAGACGGTTGTCAGGTTTCGCCTTTTCTGTTAAAATATCGTAAATCGCTGGCCTTCTTGCCAAAGCCGCTGCACGCTGGCCGTTTCCTCTCCTCCTTGAGCAAGCCAAGAGAAGAACATGTCCCAACTGCGCTCTACCTCCCGTCCCTCCGCCGGCGACCTGCCGGAGCCGCCAGAGGCCATCTGGCAGGCCGTGCTCGGCGAACTCCAACTGCAAACGACCCGCGCCACCTTTGACGCTTGGCTGAAAGGCACCACCCTGGTCGCCTACGAGGACGGAACCTTCATCATCGGCGTCTCTAGCGGCTACGCACGCGACTTCCTGGATAGCCGCTTGCGCGGGATGATCAAAACGACCCTCAGCGAGATCGCCGGACGGGCGGTGGACCTGCGGATCGTCGTGCGTCCCAAATCGGTGCAAGACCGGGGCAGCGCCGGCCCTTTGCTGGAGGCGGCCTCCCTCTCCTCCGCCTCGTCGGAGTTCGCGGCTGCCGAGGCGCAGACCAACGGCCACCTCCCGCTGGACCCCAACCTGACCTTTCAGACCTTCATCGTGGGCGCCAGCAACCGCATGGCCCACGCCGCGGCCCTGGCCGTGGTGGATCGCCCGGGGCTGCGCTACAACCCCCTCTTCCTGTGGGGAGGCGTCGGCCTGGGCAAGACCCATCTCCTCCACGCGATCGGCCACGCCGCCCGCGAGCGGGGTTACCGGGTGGTTTACGTCTCCTCCGAAGCCTTCACCAACGACCTCATCAAGGCGATTCGCGCCCAGGCGACGGAAGCCTTCCGCGAGAAGTACCGCACAGCCGATTTCCTGCTGATTGACGACATCCAATTCATCGCCGGCAAAGAGAGCACCCAAGAGGAATTCTTTCATACCTTCAACACCTTGCACGGCGCACGCAAACAGATCGTCATCTGCAGCGACCGTCCCCCCCAAGCCTTCACCACCCTGGAGGAGCGCCTCCGCTCCCGCTTTGAAGGGGGCCTTTGCGCCGACCTGCAACCCCCCGATTTTGAGATGAGGCTGGCCATCCTGCGCGCCAAAGCCGAGGCCATGGGCGTCCGGATTCCGGACGAGGTAACTTACTTCATCGCCGAACGGGTACATCGCAACGTGCGCGAACTGACTGGAGCGCTCAATCGCGTCGTCGCCCAGGCCGAGGTGCTGGGCATCGCCCCCAACCTGGACGTGGCCCAGATGGTGTTGCAGGACCTCTCCCCACGGGCGAACGCCATCTCGCCGGAGATGGTGCTGGACGTCGTGGCTGAGGAGTACGGGCTTTCGCCCGAAGACCTCAGCCGCCGGGGGCGCAGCAAAGAGGTGGTGCTGCCGCGCCAGGTCGCCATGTACCTCTTGCGAGAGGTCACCCAACTCTCCCTACCGCAAATCGGCGAACTGGTAGGCGGGCGCGACCATACCACGGTGATGCACGGCATCAACAAGATCGCCTCCCTGTCCGAAACCGACACCGCCCTGCGCCGCCAGCTGCTCGCCCTCAAGGAGCGGCTGTACGCTCCGTCCTCCGCCAGCCGAAAACCGATCCCGCGCGGCCTCTGAGCCTTCCCCTGCAGCCCCGTCGCCCAGGTCGCCTTTCCCCAGGCAGCCAGCCTGTGGATAACCCCCTCCCTTTCTGTGGATAACTTCTGTGGATTGTGGATAACTTGTCTGGGGATAATCTTGAGGATGGGCTGGGGACGGCGGTGCAAAAACACTGCTCATCCTGCCACCCGCCAGGGCCGCCCTTCTACATATCCACAGGCTCGGCCGGCGCAGCGTGCCTCAGCGTCTAAATTTCCCACAAGATGTAGGGATTTCTCTCTGTTTTACTACAATTTGTGGGAAGCCCACCCCTTGTCCCAGTTATCCACAGTCCCTACTGCTGCGACGATTACATTTATCCGCAAGGGTGTGGAAAAGGGGAGGCTATGTGCCAGCAACCCTCGCAATTATACCATAGGCGTTTTCAACGACAAATGCGAGAAAGAACGACGTTCGGATGAAGCCAGCATTGGTAGGGATCGTGCTGGTGAACGCGAGCGGTGGTCTTGATCCCTGATCAAAGATGATGGGAGAGAGGCCTCCTTTGAAAGATCGTGTGTGATGGATGAAAGGACGAAGCCCACACATTCGTTGCGACGCCTAAGAACGCGTGCTATAATATCCTTGCTACCGTCTGGGGGAGGCCAGGAGTTGATTGCCGCCGTCGTCTTGGCCGCGGGGGAGTCTCGTCGCATGGGGATGCCCAAACCGTTGCTCCCCTTGGGGCCGCGCCGGGTCATTGAGTGGGTGCTTGCGGCCTTGGTCAAGGCAGGCCTGGATGAGATCATCGTCGTGACCGGTCACCGACGAGGCGAGGTGGAGGCGGCGTTGACTCCGCATCCTGTTCGCTGCATCTACAACCCGGACTACGCGGCCGGCGAGATGCTCTCTTCCATCCAGGCAGGGCTACGCGCCCTGGGCCCCCAGGTGGAGGCGGCGTTGGTGGTGCTGGGCGACCAACCGCAGTTGCAGGCCACGGTGGTGCAGGCGATCCTCCAAGCCTATCGCGCGGGCGGGGGCGAGCGCATCTACATCCCTACCTACGAGGGACAGCGCGGGCATCCCATCTGCCTGCCTAGGCCGTTCTGGGAGGGGGTTCTGGCCCTTCCTTGGACGGCCAGCCTGCGGGATCTCCTGCGTCAACATGGGGCAGACATCATAGAGGTTCCGGTTCGCACGTCATCTATCCTGAGGGATTTGGATACCCCCGCGGATTACGAGCGCGAGGTGCGCTTGGCTCGTGAAGGGTATGAGGGGGAGTGAGGATGAACACCATCTATCACGAGTTGCAGCGGTTGTTGGAGGAAGGGGAGGCCGTAGCCGTGGCCACCATCGTGCGCACGCGCGGCTCGGTGCCGCGCGAGGTGGGCACGAAGATGATCATCCGCGCCAACGGCAAGCACATCGGCACGGTGGGCGGCGGTTGCGGCGAGGGCGAGGTGATCCTGGCCGGTTTGGAGGTGATCCGCACCGGTCAACCTGCCATGATCGCGGTGGACCTGACGGAGGAGATCTCCATGCTCAGCCAGGGCGTCTGCGGCGGCATCATGGATGTCTTCGTGGAGCGTTGGCAGCCGGAGCCTGAACCTACGCCCTGAACCGTGAGGGGGAAAGACCATGAGTCATCCTCTCCTGGCCGCGCTCACCGAGTCCATCGCGCAGAAGCGCCCCGTTGCCTTGGCGACCGTCGTCGCGGCCACGGGCCCCTGGGCGGGGCATGTGGGTCGCAAGGCGGTGATCTGGCTGGATCAAGACCCCTTAGGCAGCCTGGGCCTGGGCGATTGGGAGGGGCGCGTGCTCGCCGAAGCGAGGGCCGTGTTGGCAGGTAAGGAGCACCGCCTTCTCCGTTATGAGCCCGGCGGCGAGCGGTTGGATGTTTTCGTAGAGGTGCAGCGCCGGCCGCCTACCCTCTTGATCGTGGGTGCGGGGCACATCGCCGTACCCCTGGCGCAGTTGGGAAGCCTCTGCGCCTTCTCCGTCACGGTGTTGGACGATCGCGCCCAGTTTGCCACCCGTGAGCGCTTCCCCACGGCCGAGCGGGTGATCGCGGCGCCCTACCGCAAGGCGCTGCGAGAGATGCCCATAGATAGCGATACCTACATCGTCCTTGTAACCCGCGGCCACCAGCACGACATTGATTGCCTGTTGGAGGTGATTGAAAGCCCGGCAGCCTACATCGGCATGATCGGGAGCAGGCGGCGGGTGCGCGCGGTCTTTGAGTTGCTGGAGCGGGAGAAAGGGATGCCCCCCTCCAGGTTTGATCGCGTCTACTCGCCCATCGGGTTGGATATCGGCGCGGAGACGCCCGCGGAGATCGCCCTCTCCATCATGGCGGAGGTCATCAAGGTCTTCCGAGGGAACGTGGGGCAGGCGCGCAGCCTTTCGGACGAACGGCGCGAAAGGGCGCGGGCGAGGAGGGAAGGACAAACCGCTGCGGAGGTCAACCCATGACAACCGCCCTGGATGGCATCCGAGTCATAGAGGCCACGGAGGCCCTGGCAGGGCCTTACTGCGCGATGTACCTAGGCGACCTGGGGGCCGACGTGATCAAGGTGGAACGTCGGGAGGTAGGGGACCAGACGCGCGGCTGGGCTCCCCCTTATGTCAACGGGGAGAGCGCGTATTTCCTGGGCACGAATCGCAACAAGCGGAGCATCACCCTGGATTTCACCACGCCCGCGGGCGGCGAGATCATGCGGCGCCTGGTGGACGGCGCAGACGTTTTCATCACGAACATCCCGCGCCTCTCCTCCATGCAGAAGTACGGCCTGGACCCTGCCTCGTGCCTGGCGCGCAACCCGCGCCTGATCCATTGCGCCATCACCGGCTTTGGCCACAGCGGGCCCTACGCTGGCCGTCCCGGCTACGACATCCTTATCCAAGGCATGAGCGGCACCATGGCCTTGACGGGCGAGCCGGATGACCCGCCCATGCGCTTTCCGACGCCCTTGGCCGACATGACGGGGGGCGTCTATGCCCTCATCGGCATCCTGACCGCGCTCTTCGTGCGCGAGCGCACCGGCCGCGGCCAGGCGATAGATGTGGCCTTGTTGGATGCGCAGCTCGGCTGGCTGGCCAACGTCGCCGCCAACTACTTCGCCACGGGCCGTCGCCCGCCGCGCCTCGGGAACGCGCACCCCAACATCATGCCCTACCAGCCTTTTCGCGCGCGCGACAAGTGGTTCATCGTCGCCGTAGGGACGGAGCGGATCTGGCAGCGCTTCTGCGCCGTCCTGGGCATCACCGAGACGCTGATGAACGACCCCCGTTTCGCCACCAACCCCGCGCGCCTGCAGCATCGCCAGCAACTCGTCTCCTTGCTGGAGCCGATCTTCTTGCAAAAGGACGCCGCGGAGTGGGTGCGCGCGCTGGAGGAGGCGGATGTGCCTGCCGGGCCGATCAACCATGTGGATGAGGCGTTGAACGATCCGCAAGTCCTGGCCCGGCACATGATCGTGGAGTTGGAGCATCCCCTGGCAGGCTTGGTGAAATCGCTAGGCTTTCCGGCGCAACTGTCGGCCACGCCGGCCAGTTATCGCCGCCCGCCGCCCTCGCTGGGCCAGCATACTGAGGAGATCCTGCAGGAGTTAGGATACGACGCGACGGAGATCGCCCGCTTGAGGGCGGAGAAGGTGGTGTGAGGGGTATGAACGACGTGGAGATCTACACCATCGGCCACAGCAACCTGTCAGGCGAGGCGCTTGTGAACCTGCTGAGGCAGCATCATATCCAGGTGGTGGTGGATGTGCGTAGCATGCCTTACAGCCAATACGCGCCTCAGTTCAACCGCGAGGCGCTCGCCCGCACGTTGTCCCGGGCCGGCATAGAATACAAATACGAGGGCAAGCGGTTGGGCGGTCGCCCTGAAGACCCAACGTGCTACAAGAGCGGAGAGGTTCCTGCGAGCAACAAGGCAGACTATCTGAGGCTGGTGGATTACGACGAAGTTGCCCAGCGTGACTGGTACAAGGCGGGGATTAGCGACCTGCTGGCAACCGCCAAAGGACGTCGGACCGCGATCCTATGCAGCGAAGAGGATCCCAACCGCTGTCATCGGCACCACCTGATCGCCCAGACCTTGTTGGACATTGGCGTTACCGTCTGGCACATTCGTGGCAGCGGCGCACTGGAGACCCCACAGGGTAGGCAGTTGCGGCTGATGATGTTTTGCCGACCTTGTGCTTCCGCTTGAGGGATCACGGTGAACGAACGCTGGAAATCAACAGAATAATGAAGGCGAGGTTCCTATGCCTTACGTATACGCGGGCCAGTATCTACACATTGACCTGAGCACAGGGACATGGGAAGTCGTACCGATGGCAGATGAGGACGTGCGTCGCTACCTCCTCGGCAGCGGCTACGCGGCCTATCTCTACCATCGGGAGATGAACCCCGACATCGGGCCGCTGGACCCTCGCAGCGCGCTCTACGTTTTCAACGGCCTCCTCTCCGGCACCTTCGCGCCAACCGGTTGCCGCTCCTCCTGGTGCGGGCGCTCGCCCCTCACCGGCATCTGGAACGAGGCCAACATGGGCGGCCATTGGGGCGCGGAGTTGCGCTTTGCCGGCTACGACGGCATCGTCGTTACAGGCCGGGCCGCCGAGCCGGTTTACCTCTGGATTGACGGGCGCGCAGGCACGGTGACCTTGCGTCCCGCCTCTCACCTGTGGGGCCTGGACCATTTCGCCACCTATGAGGCGATCGGCCGCGAGACTGACCCCAAGGCCGTCGTCGCCTGCATCGGGCCTGCGGGCGAACATCTGGTGCGTTTCGCGGCCGTCGTGACCGGAGGTCAGGCCCATTCTCGCGCCGCCGGCCGGGGCGGCATGGGCGCGCTCATGGGCTCTAAGAACCTGAAGGCCATCGCGGTGCGCGGCCAAGAGCGGCCCGCTTATCATGATGTTGCGACCTTCCGCCAGGTGGTCAAAGAGTCTAACCAGAGCATCAAAGAGAACTCCCTTTCCATGAGCAAACTGGGCACGCCGGGCGGCGTCATCGGCGCGGAGAAGGTGGGCGATTTCCCCTTGGGCAACTGGCGCGAGGGGAGCCGGCCCGACCTGGCCGCGCAGATCTCCGGCCAGCGCATCGCCGAGACGATCTTCGTCAAGCACACCTTCTGTTTTGCCTGTCCCATCGGCTGCGGCAAGTACGTAGAGGTCAAGGAGGGGCCTTACGCGGGCGTCTCCGGCCACGGGCCCGAGTACGAGACCCTCGCGGGCTTCGGCGGGATGCTCCTCAACGATGACCTGAACAGCATCGCCGCGCTGAACGACCTCTGCAACCGCTATGGGATGGACACCATCTCCACCTCCAGCGTCATCGCCTTCGCCTTTGAGGCCTACGAGCGGGGCCTCCTGCGCCGAGAGGATGCTGACGGCTTGGAGTTGACCTGGGGCAACGCGGAGGCCGCGCTGGCCTTGGTGAAGCGCATCGCCTATCGCGAGGGCTTGGGCGACCTCCTGGCCGACGGCGTGCGCGCGGCGGCCAGGCGACTGGGGCCGGAGGCGGAGAGGTTCGCCTTGCACGTCAAAGGGCTGGAGATGCCCTACCATGACCCGCGCGCCTTCATGAGCATGGCCGCGAACTACGCCACGGCCAACCGCGGCGCGTGCCACATGGAGGCTTGCGCCTACTGGGAGGGCTACGGCGTGAAGGTGCCCGGCCTGGCGGGAGCGCTCCCTTACGAGAAGCACGACAGCCGCGGGCAGGGGCGTGTGGCCGCGCACTATCAGAACTACGTGGCTACCTACAACCCATTGGGCCTTTGCAAATTCATCATCAAGGGGCTGGCAGGGCCCGACATGGTGGCCAACCTGGTCAATGCGGCCCTCGGTTGGGGTTGGACGGCCGCAGATGTCTTCCTGGCAGGCGAACGGCTCTTCAACTTGAAGCGGCTCATCAACCTGCGGCTGGGCGTCACGCGGGCGGACGACACGTTGCCGGAGCGGTTCCTAAAGGAGCCGCGGCCGGCGGGCGGCGCGGCGGGGGTCCTCCCCGACCTGGCCTTGATGTTGGCGGAGTACTACGACCATCGCGGCTGGGATCCACAGACCGGCCGCCCCACGCCCGAGAAGTTGGCCCAATTAGGGCTCAACGAAGTGGTAGACAAGGGAACTTCAGGCCCTTCCCCTTCGTCTCTGTAAAAGAGACGGGCCTGATATGGACTTGCGGCATCGTGTGCGCCTTGCCATCCTGCTCCTTCTGGCTGCGCTCCTCGGGGGCGCGGCCCTTTTCGCGCGCTGGTTGGGGCCCTTGCCCGACCTCTCTGCCCTGGAGGGGCGCGCGGCGTCGCCCTCCACCCTCATCCTTGATCGGCATGGCCGCCTCCTCTACGAGGTCGCGGACCCCAAGCGGGGCAAGCATACGCCGATCCCCCTCGCGCGCGTGCCCTTGGCCTGCCGCCAGGCTACCCTCGCCACCGAGGATGCCGCCTTCTACTCTCACCCAGGGATAGATGCCTGGGCGGTCCTGCGCGCCCTCTGGCAAAACCTGCGCGCAGGCCAGACGGTCTCCGGCGCGAGCACCCTCACCCAGCAACTGGCCCGCAACCTGCTCTTATCGCCCGAGGAGCGCGGCCAACGCACCCTGCGCCGCAAGTTGCGGGAGGCGCTCCTGGCCCTGGCACTGGAACTGCGCTACAGCAAGGACGACCTTCTCGCCCTTTACTTCAATCAGACCTACTACGGTCACTTCGCCGTCGGGCTGGAGGCTGCGGCGCAGGCTTACTTTGGTAAAAGCGCCGCCGAGTTGGGCTTGGCCGAGTGCGCGCTCCTGGCGGGCCTGCCGCAGTGGCCTGCCGGCTACAACCCGCTAGAGAATCCGGAGGCGGCGCGCCAGAGGCAGGCTACGGTGCTCGGCTTGATGGTCAAGCATGGCTACCTCTCCGCCGAGGACGCCGCACGCGCCGCGCGCGAGCCGCTGCGTTTCGCGGCCACCCCCTTCCCCATTCGCGCGCCCCACTTCGTCATGTATGTGCTGGGGCTGTTGGAGGAGGAACTGGGGCGCGAGAGGCTGGCGCAGGGAGGGTTGCGGGTTTACACGACCCTGGACCTGGGCTGGCAAGAGACGGCAGAGGACATCATCCGTTATCGGCTGCGCCAACTGGCGGAAGACCCCAACGCCCCGCGCGAACGTCGCGTGGAGAACGCGGCCCTCGTCGCGCTAGACCCTTACACCGGCCACATCCTGGCGATGGTGGGTAGCCCTGACTATTTCAACCCCCGCATCAGCGGCGCGGTGAACGGCGCCCTTGCCCTGCGTCAGCCCGGCTCGGCCATCAAACCCATCACCTACGCGGCCGCGTTTGATCCCGAGCGCGCCGCCCGCCGCGGCCAGCAGCCCTATACCCCCGCTACGATGGTGGCCGACGTGCGCACCGCCTTCCCTACGCGAGAGGGGACGCCGTACGTCCCCCGGAACTACGACCTGGAATACCACGGCCCGGTGCTGCTGCGCCAGGCCTTGGCCGCCTCCCTGAACATCCCTGCCGTCAAGGTGCTGCAGTTCGTCGGCTTGGAGGACTTCGTCGCCCAGGCGCAGCGGCTCGGCCTCCGCACCCTTGAAGACCCCAACCGCTACGGCCTGGCGCTGACGTTGGGCGGCGGCGAGGTGCGCCTGCTGGACCTCACCGCCGCCTACGCCGCCTTCGCCAACGGCGGACGCCAGGTCGTGCCCATGGCCATCCTGCGCGTGGAGGACGCCCAGGGCCGCGTGGTTCGGACCTGGGAGCCGCGCCTGGGGCCGCAGGCCGTCAGCCCGCAGGTCGCCTACCTCATCACCGACATCCTCAGCGATAACCAGGCCCGCGCCGCGGCCTTCGGCGAGGCGAGCCCCCTGTACCTCGGTTTCCCCGCGGCGGCCAAGACCGGCACGACGACCGACTGGCGCGACAACTGGACCTTGGGTTATACCCCCGACCTGGCGGTGGGCGTCTGGGTGGGCAACGCGGACAACGCGGAGATGCTGGGCGTCTCCGGCATCGCCGGCGCGGCGCCCATCTGGCGCGATTTCATGCTCGCCGTCCGGCGCGGGGGGCGCGCTTTCCCCCGCCCTGAGGGCCTGGTAGAGGTGGAGGTTTGCGCCGACACAGGCCTCCTTCCGAACGATCTGTGCCCGCGCCGAAGGGAACTGTTCATCGCCGGCACGGAGCCGACGACCCGCGATGAGACCTATCGCGTCGTCGTCATAGATGCGGCCACGGGCGAGCCGGCGACCGGGAGCACCCCGTCGGAGCGGCGGGTGGTGCGGGTGGCGCGTCTCCTCCCGGCGGACCTGCATGAATGGGCACGGCAGCACGGCATCTTGCTGGCCGAGGACGTCGGCTTGCCTATCGCCGGAGGGGCGGGGAAGATCGCCGGCCGGGCGGAGACGGGCGCGGCCCTCGTCCTGACTAGCCCCGACCCTAACGCCGCCTTCCGCCTGAGCCCGACGCTCCCGGCGGATGTGCAGCGTTTGGAGGTCGCCGCGCGGCCCGGCGATG
>DAOTYP010000102.1:0-6530 GCA_034434975.1 Anaerolineae bacterium
ACATGGATACGGGCGTCGCCTGGACCCACCCCGCGCTCCGCCTGCGCTATCGCGGCCTCTCCGCCGCCGGAGTAGATCACAACTACAACTGGTTTGACGCCACCAACACCTCTCCCCACGCGCCCATGGACGACGATGGCCACGGCACCCACACGATGGGGATCATGGTGGGCGACGACGGTGGGGCCAATCAGATCGGCGTCGCGCCGGGGGCCCGGTGGATCGCGGTCAGGATCTTCACACCCCAGGGCACGACCGACGCCTGGATCCATGCGGGCTTCCAATGGCTCCTCGCCCCCACCGACCTGAACGGTAACAACCCAGACCCCAGCAAGGCGCCCGACATCGTCAACAACTCGTGGGGCTCGTCCAACATCGCCGACCCGACCTTCTGGCAAGACCTTCTCGCCTGGCGGGCCGCGGGCATCTTCTCCAGCTGGTCGGCGGGGAATCGCGGGGCCGACGGCGCCGGCTCCATCGGCATCCCTGCCGGCTATCCCCACGCCTTCGCCGTCGGCGCGACGGACCCCAACGACCTGTTGGCGACCTTCTCCAGCCTGGGGCCCGGCTTCTGGACCTCCTGGAAGCCCAACGTCAGAGCGCCAGGCGATTACGTGCGCTCCAGCATCCCCGGCAACGATTACCAATTCCTCAGCGGCACCTCCATGGCCGCCCCTCATGCTGCGGGCGTCGCCGCGCTCCTGTTGGAGGCAGCCCCTTACCTCTCCGTCGCCGATCTGGAGACGTTCATCTCTCGCACCGCGTGGGACCTGGGCCCTGCCGGATTTGACAGCGGCTACGGCGCGGGGCTGGTAGATGCCTATGCTGCCGTGCGCTGGGCCTTGGGCGGCGGCCGCCTGGCAGGGCAAGTGCGCGACGCGAGCACAGGACTGCCCCTAGCCCGCGCCGTGGTGGAAGGCCGCGCGGCAGGCGAGCCGGCGTTCCGCACCGCCACCGACGAGGCAGGCCGCTATGCGGTGGCCGTGCCGGTTGGCCTGTACCAGGTGAGCGTCTCGGCCTTCGGCTATCTCACGGCCACCATGGGCGGCGTAGAGGTCATTACCGGCTACCAGTCGCTACGCGACTTCGCCCTGGCGCGCGCGCCGACCGTGCGCCTCGGTGGCGAACTGCGCGACGCCTTTACCGGCCTCCCCCTCACCGCGACCGTCCAACTCCTAGACACGCCCTTGACCACCATCGCCGACGAGAACGGCCTCTTCTACTTTGACGTGCCTGCGGGCTGCTACACCTGGGTCGCGACGCGGCCCGGCTATCGCCGCCTGGAGGAGTCGGCAGGGTGCGTGCAGCCGGGGATGCCCGCCTCCTTCCCGGCGAGGACGCTCTACCCCGCGCCGTCGCTTCTCCTGTTGGATGCCGACGCCTGGCTGGAGGACGACGCGACGGTTTATTACAAACTCGCGCTGGATCGCGCCGGCTACCTGTACGATACGCGCCGCATCACCGACACGTCCATCCTCCCCACCTTGAACGAACTGCGGGCCTACGACATCGTCCTCTGGGCGCAACCGTGGTCCTCGCCCGGCATCATAGACGGCGAGCGCGGCGATAGCGAGGCCCAGGATCTCCTGTCGGCCTACGTAACCGGCGGCGGGCGCCTCCTTTTGACCGGACAGAACATCGGCTACTACGACGGCGGCGGGCGAGGGGGAAGCATGTTGCCCTATTACCGCGACCTCCTTCGCGCGAGTTTCGTGCGCAACAGCAACCCCTCGGCAGAGGTGCGGGGCGTCGCCGGAGAGGCTTTGGGCGTCCTGACGGCTACCTTGCCCGCGCTGGATTCCTACAACGCGCGCGCGAGCCTCTCGCCAGACCAGATCGCCCCGTTGGATGCGCAAGCCTCCACGGTGATGGAGTACGGGCCCGGCGAGAGCGCGGCGCTGCGCGTCGGCGACGTGGGGCCAGGCCGCGGCCGCGTCCTCTACTTCGGCTTCGGCCTGGAGCGCGCGGGGCCGCTGGCCCACCGGGCAGAGATCCTGCGCGCCGCGTTGGCTTGGCTGGCGCAGCCGTCGCTGGCCAAGGCGGTAGATTCCGCCGTCGCCGCCCCGGGTGCTGCTTTGACCTACACGCTGAGCCTGAGCAACGGCCTGCGCGCGCCCGCCTTCGTCGCCAACCTGACCGATCCCCTCCCCTCCGCACTGACCTACGTGGATGGCAGCGCCACCGGCGGCGCGGCCTACGACCCGGCCACACGCGCCATCTTTTGGTCCGGCTGGCTAGCCGGGCGGGCCGAGCGCCGCTTGACCTTCCAGGCGGAGGTGAGCCTAGACGTGGCCGGCGGCACGCGGCTGACCAACCAGGCCGGGCTCCGCGCGCGCGAGGCGCAGGCCGCCAGCGCCGCCGCCGTCACCACGACCGTCGCCGCGCCCGACCTGCGCGCCTCGGCCAAAGAGGTGGATAAACCCCTGGCGCGCGTCGGCGACACGCTCCTCTACACCATCACCCTGACCAATCACGGGCCGGTGGCCGCAGCGAACGTAACCCTGACCGACGCGATCCCTGCGGGCCTGGCCTACGTGAATGGCAGCGCCACAGGCGGCGCGACCTACGATGCCACCTCCCGCGAGATCCGCTGGGCCGGAACCGTCCCCGCGAGCGTCGCGGGGAGCACGACGTACACCTGGACCGACAGCACCAGGCCGGGCGGCCCCGCCTTCTCCTGGGTGGACATCAGCGCCACCGGCACGGCGGTTACCCTCGGCGATGACCAGGTGGCCGGGCCCTTCCCCATCGGCTTCGCTTTCCCCTACTTCGGCGAGAACTTCAGCCAGTTCTGGCTCAGCAGCAACGGCTGGATCGCCTTCTCCGCGCCGGAAGGATCGTTCTACATCAATCAGCGGCTCCCCAGCGCCGCTGCCCCGGCCAACCTGATCGCCATCTGGTGGGATGACCTGGACCCGAGCGCCGGCGGCGCGGTGCGCTACGGCCTGGCAGAGGGACGGTTGGTCGTCTCCTTTGAAGGGGTCCCACGCCTGGGCGGCGGCGGCCCCTACACCTTCCAGGCCATTTTGGAGCCGACCGGTGTGATCCGACTCCAATACCTGACGATGGCCGGCACGCGGCTTAACGAGGCCACCATCGGCCTGCAAGACGGCACCCGCACCCAAGGGCTCACCATCGTTCACGACGCGACCTACGTGCAAAACAACCTGGCCGTGCGCATTGACCCGCCGGTGGCGCTGCTCCCGGGCGTCCATGTGATCACCTTCCGCGCGCAGGTGAGGCCGGAAGCCGAAGCGGTAGGCGAGGTGACGAACGTCGCCCAGGTCACCCCCCTCACCGGCAGCCCGCTGCGCCTGTCGGCCACGACGCGCGTCCGCTACGCCGACTTCTCCGACTCGCGCAAGGAGGTCTCCGCCCCCGTCGCCGCGCCGGGAGACGTGATCACCTACACCATCTCGGCGACCAACACGGGAAACCTGACGGCAACCCTTGTCATCACCGATCCTTTGCCGGCAGGCGTCTCTTACGTCCAGGGGAGCGCGACCGGCGGCGCCATGTATGAAGCCGCCCAGAACTTGTTGCGCTGGACGGGCCCGGTCCCTCCGGGCGGCCAAGGGGCGTTCTCCTTCCAGGTGAGGCTGAGCGCAAGCCTCACCGACACGGCGGAGATCGTCAACGTGGCGACCTTCGCCGACGGCAGGGATACCCTGACGCGCACGGCCCGCCTGCGCGTCTCCGTTCCCGACCTGGGCGATTCCTTCAAGACCGCCGACCGGACCGTTGCCCGCGCGGGCGATCTCCTGACCTATACCGTTGCCCTACGCAACGCGGGCCTCGTCACCGCGACCGCCCGTCTGACCGATGTCTTGCCCGCCGGGCTGGAGGTGCTGACCGAGACGTTGGGTGCGGGCACGGTGTACGAGGCCGCGCACCACCGGCTGTTGTGGCAGGGGACTGTGCCGCCGCGGTCGCCCGGCTACACCTTTTTGAGCAGCGATCAGCCCGGCGGGCCGGCCTTCGCATGGATAGACATCCGCGACCGAGGCACGCCCATCGTTGGCCTGGGCGACGACACCATCGTAGGACCCTTTCCCATCGGCTTCCCCTTCACCTTCTACGGTCGCACCTTCACCACCTTCCGCCTTTGCTCCAACGGCTGGATCAGTTTCAGCGCGACGGCCTGCGACTACGTCAACCTGGCGCTGCCCAACCCGCAGGCGCCGAGGAACCTTCTGGCCGCCTGGTGGGATGACCTCACCTTTGTCGGTAGCGGTCAGGCCCTTTACTGGACCGACGGCGCCGGCCTCCTCGTGATCAGTTTCCTGGATGTGTTGCGCTTCGGCGGCGCAGGGGGCCCTTACACGTTCCAGATCATCCTGCGGGCGGACGGCAGCATCACGTATCAGTACCTAGACATGAGGCCGCCGCTGGACCAGGCGACCATCGGCATCCAGAACGAGACGGGGACGGAAGGGATCACCGTGGCCCACGACCGAGCGTATGTGCACGATGGTCTGGCGATCCGCTTCATGCCCCCCGCCGGCGCCAGGATCATCACCTACCGGGCGCGGGTGACCGCAGCGGCGCCGGGCGCCGTCCTTACCAACACGGCCCTGGTGGACGACGGGCGCGGGAATCTCTACCCGCGCGCCTTCGGCCTCCTGGTCAACGCGGTGGATCTGAGCGCCTCTCGCCTGCAAGGAGACCGAGGCGAGGTCTTGCCGGGCGAGGCCCTGACCTATACCCTCCACCTGAGCAACGCGGGCAACCTCACCGCGACCGTCGCGCTCACCGCGCCGATTCCAACGCACACGACCTACATCAGCGGCACCGCCAGCGAGGGCGCGACCTACGACGAATCCATCCCTGCCGTCCGTTGGGTGGGAAACGTGCCGCCGGGCGGCGTCACCTTGATCCGATACGCCGTCCGCGTGCAGATGCCCCTCGCCTCGGGAACCACCATAGAGGCGGAAGCCTTCGTGGCTGACGGCGTGCACCCGGCCATGCGCTTAGAGGCCCAGACCAAGGTGCTGGCGCCCGATCTCGCCGCCTCCACCTTCACAGCGGAGCCGGTGGCCCCGGCCCTGGGCCAGGAGTTGACCTTCACCGTGCGCGTGGTCAACCGCGGGAGCGCCTTGGCTCACGTCACGCTGACGGGCACCGTCCCCATCGCGCTGGAGGTGATCCCGGAGACGTTGTGGGCAGGGAGCGGCGGCCCGTTGACCTACGACGCCGAGGCGCGCACCCTCTCCTGGCGAGGCGACGCGCCGCCGCAGGCGATCGCCGAACTGCGCTTCGTCGCCCGCGCGGTAAGGTGGGGGAAAGCCCTCAGCGCCGTCGTCCTAGAGGATGGCTACGCAGGAACGGTGGAACGGCGCGCGAGCGTGCAGGTGCAGCCGACGGGACGATCGTTCTTCCCCCTGACGCTGAAAGAGTAAGGCATGAGCGAACCGACCTTTGTGGCGCGGGGTGATGGGGTTCTTTTCCACGTGCACGTGCAGCCGCGGGCCAGCCGCAACGAGGTGGCCGGCCTCCACGGCGCGGCCATCCAGGTGCGGCTGCAAGCGCCGCCTGTGGAAGGGGAAGCCAACGCGGCGTTGGTCGCCTTCCTGGCCGAGAGACTGGGCGTCGGCCAACGCGCAGTAGAGATCGTAAGCGGCCATCGCAGCCGCACGAAACGGGTCGTGGTGCGCGGGCTGGCGGCGGCTGAGGTGCGCGCGCGGTTGGGGGTTTGAGGGCCGAGGCGAACGGATCGGATACGTCATTTTCCCTTGAAACGACGCATCAGGCGGTTCCTGTACGCCCTGCTGGGCATCGTTCTCTTCATCCTGGCCCTGAGGCTCCTGCAGAAGGGAGCGGGCAGCCTCGCGCCTTTCCTGCACAGCCTGACCGTAGGCTCGGTCTGGAGCGCGTTGGGCCTCGGCTGGCTCATGGCCTACCTGATCCTCAGCGGCTCGCCCGTCGCAGCCGTCGCGCTGACCCTCTTCGGCGGCCAGGTCCTCAGCGACATAGAGACCTTCGGCATGATCACCGGCTCCCGCCTGGGGGCATCCTTCGTCGTCCTTTTCGTCGGTTTCGTTTACTATCTGCGAGGCCAACGTCGCATCGCCAGCGTCTCCATCGGCGTCCTCACGTTCCTGGTTACCACCACCATCTACCTGCCGGCCATGGCCCTCGGTTACGCCGTGCTGACCAGCGGGATGCTGGACGGCGTGCGGCTAGGCGCCCTCGGCCCCTTGCACTCCCTCTTAGATGGAGTGTTTGGTCCCATCGTCCTCGCCTTGACGGGCAACCTGCCGCGCGGCGTCGTCTTTCTATTGGGCATGGGGGTGCTGCTTTGCAGTTTCCGCATCTTTGACCGCGCCCTGCCGCAGGTAGAACGAGGGAGCAGCCGCGTCTCCGGCATCGCCGACTTCGTCTATCGCCCGGCGGTGATGTTCCTCGCGGGCATGGCGGTTACCGCCGTCACCCTATCCGTCTCCGTCTCCTTGACGATCCTGGTCCCCCTCTCCGCCAAGGGGTACGTCCGTCGGGAGAACATCATCCCTTACATCATGGGGGCCAACATC
>DAOTYP010000103.1:0-11504 GCA_034434975.1 Anaerolineae bacterium
GCGCTACGGGCCGACGCCCTGACCTTCACAGGATCAGCATCGCATCGCCGAAACTGTAGAAGCGGTAGCCGTGCGCGATGGCTTCCTGGTAGGCGCGACGGATCAGCGCGAGCCCCGCGAAGGCCGAGACGAGCATCAACAGGGTGGAGCGGGGCAGGTGGAAGTTGGTGATGAGCGCATCTACCGCGCGGAAATGGTAGCCCGGCGTGATGTAAAGCCGCGTCCAACCTTCGTAGGGGGTGATCGTCCCGTCGTTTCCTTGGCTCGCGGCCGTCTCCAACACCCGCACGGCCGTTGTGCCGACCGCGATGAGGCGTCTGCCTTGCGCGCGAGCGCGATTCAATTGCGCTGCCGTCTGCGGCGTCAAGGAAGACCATTCCGCGTGCATGGGGTGCTTCTCAACCTCGTCCACCTGCACGGGGCGAAAGGTATCCAAGCCGATGTGCAAGGTGACGAAGGCGAACTCCACCCCCATCGCCTGCAGCCGTTCAATCAGTTCCGGCGTGAAGTGTAGCCCCGCGGTGGGCGCGGCCACGGACCCTTGCACACGGGCATATACGGTCTGGTAGCGCTCCGGGTCAGCCAGGGGCGCGTGAATGTACGGCGGCAAAGGCACGTGTCCCCACTCCTCCCACAGCGCCTCAACGGGGCGGTCAAATTCCACCAGGCGGCCGCCCGAGTCCAGTTCCGCGAGGATGCGACATTCTACGGGCGGCACAGCGGAGGGAGGAGACGGAGCGGGGGAAGGCTCCTCTCTCGTCAGCACGATGCGCGCTCCCGGCCGCGCGCGACCCCGCACCAGGGCCTCCCAGGTATGCTCGCCCTGCCGGCGCAACAGGAAGATCTCTACGCGGCCCCCACCGGGGACCTTGCGCCCAAAAAGGCGCGCCGGGATCACGCGGCTGTCGTTGCAGACCAGCACATCGCCTGGACGCAGGTACTCCGGCAGGTCGCGAAAGCGACGGTGATGGAATCGGCCCGTAGCCCGTTCCACCACCAACAGTCGGGACGCATCGCGCGGCTCCATCGGCGTTTGCGCGATGCGTTCGGGGGGAAGTTCGTAGTCAAACTCGGAGAGTCTCACAAGCCTTTGCGCTCGGCACGCTAATTCCCCGGCGGGCGTCTCTTCCTCACCGCCTCAGGAAGCGCGCGACCAGGTTTAAGATAAGGGTCAGCAGGAGGCTCAGGACGAGGCACGTCGCCAGGGGGAAATAGAACGTGAAATGGCCGCGCGTCACGCGAATGTCGCCCGGCAGGCGCCCTAGGAAGGGGAGCCGGCCGGCTAAGAGCAGCAGAAGGCCGACCACGAAGAAGATGCCCGCCATCAGCAAAAAGGTCTTGCCCAGGTCCTGCATGGTCAATCCCTGCGGTTCCTCCTTGCCTGCGCCATTTGCACGAAGGTGCGGAAGAGCCTCCGCTGGGCCTCCGGCGAGGTGAAATGGCTCGCGTCCGCCTCATATCTCTCCGGATGCCACTGCACGGCGACTACCCAGCGATGGGTCGGGCTCTCCACCGCCTCAATCAGCCCCTCGTGATGGGCGGTGGGCACCAAGCCCGGCGCGAGGCGGTCGGGGGTAACGCCCTGGTGATGGCGGCTGTTGACCTCCATCACGCCGGAGGCGCCGAGCGCTGCGGCCAGTTTGCTTGTCGCCTGCACCACGACCGGATGTCGTGCCGAGGGGCCGCCGGGGTAAACGCGATGGCCGGCAACGTCCTGCTTTAACGTGCCTCCGAGAACGACGTTGAGGATTTGCATCCCCCGACAGATGCCCAACACCGGCAGGTCGCGCACCAGCGCCTCGCCGATGAGGCGACGCTCCATCTCATCGCGCCGCAGATCCACCTCGTCCACCTCGGCTCCCTCCACGCCCTGGCCGTAGAGCGCGGGCGTGATGTCACCGCCGCCGGAGAGGAGAAGCCCATCCAGGCCCTCCAGGTTAGGCGGCTCGCCCGATCGGTCGGCCGCCAGGACGACCTCTTCGCCCCCTGCTTCCCGCACGGCCTGGATGTAGTGCTGGAGGTTCTGCTCAACCCATTTCGCGTCGCTGCGCCGCGACGTGATGCCGATCTTCACCGTCATCTCGTCTCACCGGTCAGGGCGAGTTGAACAGCGTCGGCTGTTCGGCCTGCCCCGGATAGGGAAGGTGCAAATGCTCGTAGGCGCGGCGGCTGGCGATGCGTCCCCGTAGCGTGCGGTCAATGAAGCCCAATTGCAATAGGTACGGCTCTACCACGTCCATGATGGTGTCCGCTTCCTCGGAGAGGGAGGCCGCGATGGTCTCCAGGCCAACCGGCCCGCCGTCAAACTTCTGGATGATGGTGCGAAGGACGCGGCGGTCCAGGTCATCCAGCCCCAACGCGTCCACCCCTAGCAGATCCAGGGCTTCGCGGGCCAGTTCCGGGGTGATGCGGCCGTCGCCTCGCACCTGCGCGTAGTCGCGCACGCGCCGCAAGAGTCGGTTCGCCACGCGCGGCGTGCCGCGCGCGCGCCGGGCGATCTCCTCCGCGCCCCCCGGTGTCAACTCTACGCCCAACACTTGGGCCGAACGCCGGACGATCGCCACCATCGCCGGAAAGTCGTAGAAGTCTAAGCGATAGACCGCGCCGAAGCGGGCCCGCAACGGCGCCGATAGGAGCGCCAAGCGCGTCGTCGCGCCGATGACGGTGAAACGCGGCAGTTTCAGGCGGATGTTGCGCGCGCTGGGCCCCTTGCCGATGATGATGTCTAGCGAGTAGTCCTCCATCGCCGGATAGAGGACCTCCTCCACCGCCGCGCTCAAGCGATGGACCTCGTCAATGAAGAGGATGTCGCCCTGGTGCAGGTTGGTGAGGATCGCGGCCAGATCGCCTGCTCGCTCAATGGCTGGGCCGGAGGTTACCTTGATCTGCACGCCCATCTCGTTGGCGACGACGAAGGCCAGCGTGGTTTTGCCCAGGCCGGGGGGCCCGTAAAGGAGAACGTGATCCAACGCCTCGCCGCGCCAGCGCGCCGCCTGGATCAGGATGCGTAGGTTGGTTTTGACCAGGTCTTGCCCAATCAGTTCATCCAGGGTGCGCGGGCGCAAAGCGTTCTCCTGCGAGACCTCGTCGGCCCGCGGGCGGGAGGAGATGGGGCGGTCAGGCTTGGGCGCATGCGGTAAGACCATAAGTTGCCACCAGCGTGATTATACCAGAAACCGACGGATCGGGGAAACAGACCGCGCGCCGCGTTGCCAACGGCAACGCGGTATGGTAGAATGAAAGCGCTGCGCTATTTTATTCACGCAGGAGACCATCTATGCTCCCTAAGCCTCGCGAGCTGGCTGCAGACCAGCTCCGGCGCACCTGCGACCTGCAAAGCCTCCCCTTTCGGTCCACCGCCGAGGTACCTCCGCTGGATGAGATCGTCGGCCAGGAGCGCGCAACCCGCGCCACCCACTTCGGCATTGACGTTCCCTACTACGGCTACAACGTCTTCGCCATGGGCCCCTCGGCCACCGGCAAGACCGGAACCATCTTGCAATTCCTGGAGAAGAAGGCCAAAGACCACCCGGTGCCCGCCGATTGGGCCTACGTCACCAACTTCCAGGATGCCTACCGCCCTCGGGCGCTGCGCCTGCCTCCCGGCGGCGGCTGCATCCTGCGCGACCGGCTGAACGATCTCCTAAGAGGGGTGGAGGCGGCGCTGCCGCGCGCCTTTGCCAGCGAGGAATACCAAGAACTCCGCAGCAAAATCGTGCGTGAACTGGACTCGCTCCGCAACGCGGAGGCGGAACGGCTGGACGCGTTCGTCGCCCAGTGGGGTTTCGCCCTCCTGCGCACGCCGATGGGGCTGGTGGTCGCGCCCGTCGTCGGCGGGCAACCGCTCACGCCGGAGCAATTCCAGCAACTCTCCCCGGCCCAGCGCCAGGAGTACCAGATGCGACAGCCGGAGGTGCAAGAGGAGGTGGAGCGCGCCCTACGTCGCATCCGCGACCTGGAGCAAAACACCCAAGAACGGCTGCGTAACCTGGACCGAGAGGTCGCCGCGGCCACCATCGCGCGAGACTTTGAGGCGTTGATCCAATCGTACCAGGACTATCCGGAGATCGTCGCCTACCTCAACGCGGTGCGCCAAGACATCGTAGAGCAGGTGGAACGCTTCAAGGCGCGCCCCCAACCGAGAGGCCAGGAGGCCGACGACGCGCCGGCCTCTACCGCGCCGTCGGCAGAAGACCGGCGCTCGCCCTTTGACCGCTACCGCCTCAACGTGGTGGTGGACAACAGCCACCTGACGGGCGCGCCGGTGGTGCTGGAGATCAACCCTACCTACAGCAACCTGGTGGGCCGCATTGAGCGCCGCGCCGAGTTCGGCACGTTGGTGACCGATTTCCACATGATCAAGCCCGGCGCATTGCATCGGGCCAACGGCGGCTTCCTCGTCCTGGACGCGCGCGTCCTGCTGCGCCAGCCCCTGGCCTGGGAGGCCCTGAAACGAGCGCTGCGCTACGGCGAGGTGCGCATTGAAGACCCGGAGCGGCAGTTCGGCCTCGTAACCGTCGTCGGCCTGGAGCCGGAGCCGATCCCCTTGCGCATCAAGGTCGTTCTGATCGGCGACCCGCTGACCTACTACCTCCTTTACGCCTACGACGACGAGTTCCCCAAACTCTTCAAGGTGCGGGCCGACTTCGCGATGGACATGCCATGGACCGAGGAGAACGTGCTGAAGATCGCCCGCCTCATTCACGATCGCTGCGAGGAGGAGGGCCTTCTCCACTTTGACCCGAGCGCGGTGGGAAAGGTGGTGGAGTACAGCGCGCGGCTGGTGGAGGATCAGACCAAACTGACCACCCGCTTCGCCCTCATCCTGGATACGGTGCGCGAGGCGGCCTACTGGGCCCGGCAGGCACAGCGCGACCTCGTAACCGCCGAGGATGTGCAGAGGGCGATTGACGAACGGGCCTATCGCGCCAACCAGATGGAGGAGAGGCTGCGCGAGCGCATCGTAGATAGAACGATCATGGTGGACACGACGGGCGCCGTGGTGGGCCAGGTGAACGGCCTCGCGGTGATGCAGTTGGGCGATTACGCCTTCGGCAGGCCCCACCGCATCACCGCCAAGACCTATCTGGGGCAGGTGGGGGTCATCAACATTGAGCGCGAGGCGAAGCTCTCCGGTCGCATCCACGACAAGGGCGTTCTCATCCTGGCCGGCTACCTGGGCGGCAAATACGCGCAGGACAAACCCCTGAGCCTCACGGCCAGCCTCGCCTTTGAGCAATCCTACGAGGAGGTGGAGGGGGACAGCGCCTCATCCAGCGAGCTGTACGCCCTCCTATCCAGCCTCTCCGGGCTTCCTTTGCGGCAGGGCATCGCCGTTACCGGCTCGGTCAATCAGCAGGGCGAGGTGCAGGCCATCGGCGGGGTGAACCAGAAGATTGAAGGCTTCTTTGACGTTTGCCGCGCGGCACCTGGAGGGCTGACGGGCGAGCAAGGCGTGATCATCCCAGAGGCCAACGTCAAGAACCTGATGTTGCGGGAGGACGTGGTGGCGGCGGTGGCTGCGGGGGCGTTTCACATCTACCCTGTGCGGACGGTGGACGAGGGGATGGCCATCCTCACGGGCGTGCCTGCCGGCGAGCGTGGCCCTGACGGCCGCTATCCGGAGGGGACGGTCAACGCGCGGGTGGACGCGCGCCTGCGGGAACTGGCGCAGCGGCTCCGGGAGTTTGGGCGGGAGCCTGAGAAGCCCAAGCCCGCGGAGATGGAAGAGAAAGAGGACGAGGCCGAAGGGAGACCGGCGGCGCGGCCCTGAAGCCGGCCTCGCCTAAGGAGAGGCAACCATGCCGATCGTTGGGGTGCGTGAACTGAAAATCCATGCGAGCGAGATCATCCGGCGCGTGCGGGACGAGAAGTTGGAATACGTGGTCACCTTCCATGGGCGGCCTGTGGGGTTGTTGATCCCGATAGACGAGGCGGCGGTGGAGGAAGGCACGGTTTCCGCCGCGCGCGCCTTCGCGCAAGAAGCCATCCGCGAGATGCTGTCGTCCGGCCGGCGCGAGCGGCCGCGCGCCGCGCCTTCTACCCCCGAAGAGGGTAAGCCGGCGCCTCGCCGCGCGCCCGCGACGCCTGCGCCTGAAAGCCCCGTCCAGCCCTTGGCGCAAGAGCCTCCGCCTGCCCCGGCCACGCCGGAGCCGACGGCCAAGCCCCTTGAACCGCAGCCGGAGCGGCCCGCCGCGCGCCCTCGCCCGCGCCGCACCTGGGCCCCTTGGTCCCGCTAGCGCGCCACGGAGAGTAGAAAGGGCCGCGCCCTCTGGGTGGACAACGGCCCACGAGAACCAGAACTTCTGAGCGATGAGCGAATGCTCCAGCATGATGCCGATATGGTGATCGCCTCTTCCCTGCCCCGGCGCGTCATCATCCTGTACAGCGTATCCCATGCCCAGGGTAAAGGCGAAACGTGGGACGCGCTGGCTGAGGATGAGGTCGCTCAGGTCGCGCAGGGGCTGCGCGCCGCGTTGAGCCCCTCCATCCCCGAGGTCGTCCTGGCTCCGGTGGATGATGACGTGGTGGCTGCTTTGCGACCCTACACGCCGGAGGAAACGGTTGTGTTCAACCTCTGCGAGGCCATCGCGGGCGACGCGGCGCGCGAGGCCGAGGCGGCGGAGCACTTGGCCGCGCGGGGCTTCTGTTTCACCGGCTCCCCCGCGGCCACGCTGGCGTGGTGCCAGAACAAGGCCGCGGCGAAAGCGCGCCTGTTGGCCGCAGGCCTACCGACGCCCGCGCATCAGGTCTTTCAGACGCCCGACGAGCCGCTGTCGCCCGCTCTACGCTTCCCTCTCTTCGTCAAGCCGGTGGCCGAGGACGGGTCGGTCGGCATCTCGCGCGAGTCGGTGGTCATGGATGAAATCCGCCTCCGCGCGCGCGTTCGCTACATCCTGGAGACCTACCGCGAGCCGGCCCTGGTGGAGGAATTCATCGGCGGGCGAGAGTTCAACATCGCCGTGTGGGGCAACGATCCTCCTGAGGTGCTGCCGCTGGCCGAATTGGCCTACCGCCGCACGGCGGACCCCCTGGCGCGCGTGGTCACCTATGCGGCGAAATGGCAGGCAGAGACGCAGGAGTATCATGATACGCCGGTCGTCTGCCCTGCCCCGGTAGAGGAGCCGCTGGCGGGTCGCCTTCGGCAGGTGGCTCTAGCCGCGTATCGGGTGATGGGGTGTCGCGACTACGCGCGGGTGGACCTGCGGGAGCGAGGGGGCGAGCCTTTCATCTTGGAGGTGAACCCCAACCCCAGCCTCGCTGCCGATGCGGGGTTCCAGAGGGCGGCGCGCGCCGCGGGCTACGATTATGCGGCCATGGCCGCCCGCATCGTCGCTCACGCTTGGGCGAGGAGCCAACGATGATCCGCGAGATAACGGCGGAAGATGTGCCGGCGTTGGCGGCGGTGGCCGCCGCGACCGGCAACTTCAGCCCGGAAGAGGTGAAAACCGTGGAGGAGATGGCGAAGGAATCGCTGGGCTCCAACCCCAACGGCTACCATTTCCTCTGCTACGTGGAAGATCGGCGCCTGCTCGGCTTTGCCTGCTACGGCCACACCTCTTTGACCGACGGCGCGTACGACCTCTATTGGCTCGGCGTGGACGCGCGGGAGCATGGCCGCGGCGTCGGCGGCGCGCTGCTGGCGGAAGTAGAACGCCGACTGACCGCCGAGGGCGGGCGGCTCCTGGTGGCCGAGACCTCGGGCACCGACGCCTACGCCGCGGCGCGGGCCTTCTACCTACACCACGGCTTTCACGAGGCCGGACGCATCGACGATTTCTACGCCGTCGGCGACGCGAAGGTGATCTATGTGAAGCGGATGCGATAAACGCGCTTAGGCCTGGCCGACGCTTAGAGCGGCCCGTGCGGTCGTTCCGATCACGACAGCCTTGTCAAACCCGATGGCCGCGCCTATAATGCAGCCATGCCAGAAGCCCGTCGGGTCTTGGACTTGAGCCGCGCCACTTGGGAGTTCGGCCCGGTGCGCGCCCGGCCTTGGGGCGCGCACCCCAGCAACGATCTCGGTCAGGTCGCGGAATGGCTTCCCGCTACCGTGCCAGGCGACGTGCGGGCCGACCTCCTGGCTGCAGGCCGCATCCCCGATCCCTTCTACGGCGTGCAGGCGCGGGCCAGCGCCTGGGTGGATGGCCTGGATTGGTGGTATCGCACGCGCCTGTCGCTCCCCCTGCAGGACGGCGAGCGCGCTTTCCTTGTGTGCGAGGGGATAGATTACCTTTCGGCGGTGTATGCCGACGGCCAACTCTTGGGCCGGCACGAGGGGATGTTCTCCCGGCAGGTGTACGAATTGACCGCTCTGGCCCGCCGGGCCGCGCGCGGCGAGGTGGAGCTGGCCGTGCGCCTGTGGGGAAACGACACGGTGCGTCGCCTCTCCTGCTCACGGCTGACCGCCTGGGAGCGGCTCCTGGCCCGTCTGGAGCACTGGGCACAGCCGAAATTGGCTCCCTTTGCGCAGCGCGCGGCCTTGCTGAAGGCGAATTACGGTTTCGGCTGGGATTTCGCGCCCCCGCTTCCCTCCCTGGGCATCTGGGATGACATCTACATCGTCCTCGCGCGCGGCGTTTACCTGGCAGACGCCTGGGTACACGCCGAGCCGAAGGGAGAGCGAGACGCACAGGTGCGGGTGCGCCTGAGTTTGGATGCCGACGCGCCCCGACAGGCTGAGGCCGTGCTTGTCATCCGTCCGCGCAACTTCGTGGGGCAGGACCAGGAGTTCCGCTTCCCTTTGCGCCTGGCGGCCGGCAGCCAGACCTGCACGTTGACGTGCGCTCTCACCGACGCGCGTCGCTGGGAGCCGTGGGAGCGCGGGTTCCCGCACCTGTACGAACTGCTCGTTACCCTGCATGCCCCTGGCTCCCCCGATCTCCTGGACGGCCTCTGCGTCTCCTTCGGCGTTCGCACGGTGGAGCGGACGTCGGGCGCGCCGTGGGTCTTCCGGATCAACGGCAAGCCCCTCTTTTTGCGCGGGGCGAATTGGGTGCCCCTGGACATCTTTCCGGGAAGGCTGCGCGCGGCGGACTACCAGGCGATGGTGCAACAGGCGCGGGAGTTGGGGATCAACTTCCTGCGGGTATGGGGCGGGGGCTTGCGGGAGAAGCGCGCCTTCTACGACGCTTGCGACGCGGCGGGCACCCTGGTCTGGCAGGAGTTTCCCTTCGCCTGCGCCTTCATCGGCCGCTTCGCCTCCGCGGCCGGGTTCCGCTCGCTGGTGCGAGAGGAGGCGAGGGCCATCGTGCGGGCCTTGCGCAACCACCCCTCCCTTTTCCTCTGGTGCGGCGGCAACGAGTTCGGCCCCGCGCGCCATCGCCTCCTGGTGGACACGCTGGCCGACGCGGTGTCGGCAGAAGACGGGACTCGCCCTTGGCATCCGGCCTCTCCAGGCATCGGTGAGAGCCACCATTGGACGGTGTGGCATCGGCTCGCGCCCCCCGCCGCCTATCGCGAGGAGCGCGCGGCCTGCGTCAGCGAGTTCGGCCTGGCTGCCGCGCCTGCTCCCTCTTCCCTCGCACGCTTCCTGCCGCCCGCAGAACGCTGGCCGCCAGGGGAGGGATGGCGTCAGCACCACGCGGAGATGAAAAAACTGCAGCGCTACGCTTGCGCCGACGCGCGCGGCCTGGGCGAGGCCGCGCTGCAGGCCTTTGTAGAGGCTTCGCAGCGGGCGCAGGCGCATGGCCTACAGGTCGGCATAGAGGCCTTTCGCCGTCGCAAATATGCCACCGCGGTCATCGCCTTCTGGATGCTGACGGAGCCATGGCCTGCCTTCTCCTGGGGTGTGATAGACTACTACCGCCAACCTAAACAGGCCGGCCAGATGCTGCGGCGCGCCTACCAGCCGCTCCTCATCAGCCTGGATTACCCCCTGGGGCCTCACCGGCAGGGAGAGACGCTGGAAGCGAGCCTCTGGGTTGTGAACGACACGCTCCTGCCTTATAATGGCTGCGAGGCGCGGCTCCAACTGGATGGGGTAGAAATCTACCGCCAGGAGGTGGACGTCGCGCCGGACGGCTGCCAGCACATCGCCGGCGTGCGCTTCACGTTGGGCAAGGGGCCGTGGCAAATCCAGGCGGAACTGAGGCGGCACGGAGAGGTCTTGGCCTGGAACCGCTATGACCTGCGACAGCCTGAGCCGCGCGGCGGCGTCAGCCTCTTGGGAAAGGCGCGAGGGTGGATCGCGCGCTGGCTGCTGCGGTGAGATGGTCGCTCTGGGGCGCGG
Source organism: Anaerolineae bacterium (assembly GCA_034434975.1). Taxonomy (GTDB): domain Bacteria; phylum Chloroflexota; class Anaerolineae; order JADYZS01; family JADYZS01; genus JADYZS01. Next base: position 10,232 of record DAOTYP010000103.1, read on the forward strand.
CCAGGGAGGTTTGCGCGGGAAACGAGTTCGGCCTTGGCGAGGCTCATCTTATGCTCATCCCGCGCGGCCCGTTGGTCACGCTAGGCCCAGCGGCGCGCTCTACATGTCACCTTCGGCGTAGACGGCTGGCATGTCGCCCATACCATCGGCAAGGGGAAGGTGTTGATGCGGGATCGCCGACTCCTGACACGGAACGAGGCGGCCATCGCCGCGCGGGAGGGGACGCGTTGGCTGTAACCTCGCGCGCGCGTCGGGGAGAGGCCGAGGGCGAAGGGAACCTCCCCGTCCTCCTGGGCCTGGGCGCCTTGGCGGCGGGGTTGTATCTTTTTTACTTCACCCTGCGCTTTCCCTTGCCGCGCCTTTATGCTACCCTGCCGCCGGTGGATTTCGCCAAACTGACCCACTACTTCTGGGGCGACTCGGCCGCCTACCTGGTCGTGCTGACCGTCCTCTTCGCTGCGCCCATCCTGGCGGCGCGCGCCCTCGGGGCCTCGCCGCGCGCGCCGGCCTTCATCTTCGGAGGCGGCTTCCTCTTCGGCCTGATCCTGATCCCCCTCTATCCCATTTTGGCGACGGACCTCTTCAGTTATGCCCTGCGCGGGCGAGTCGCTGCACTCTACGGGGCCAACCCCTTCGCCATCCCCCCTGTGGCCTTTCCGGCCGACCCTTGGGTGGCGTTGATGGGGGAATGGGCGGCGACCCCTTCGCCCTATGGGCCGCTCTGGGAGGCCCTCAGCGGCGTCGTCGCCCGTTGGGCGGGCGAGGACCTCCTGGCTCATCTCCTCGCCCTGAAGGCGACCGCCTTCGCCTTCTACCTGGGGAGCATGGCCCTCCTGTGGGCAACCTTGGGACAGGTCGCACCGCGCTCTCAGGTCGCGGGCACCCTCTTCTTTGCCTGGAACCCCTTGGTCTTGCTGGAGGCGGTGGGCAACGGCCACAACGACATCGTGATGGTCGCCTTCATCCTGCTGGCGATGCGTTGCCTGGTCGGGCGACAAGCCTGGGGCGTCATCCTGTCGCTGGCGGCGGCGACCTTGGTCAAACATGTCGCGCTCCTGCTCGCGCCCCCTTTTCTCCTCTACCTGGCCTGGCAGCGCCCCCCCAAGCAACGATGGCTCTTCCTTTTCGTGGGCGCGACGCTCCTGGCCGCTTTGCTCATCGCGGCCTGGCTTCCCGTGTGGCCCGGCTGGGAGGACTGGGCGGTGCGCGAGGCGACCAGCGGCGCTACCTATTCCCCGGCCGCGCTCCTGATCCTTCTCCTGCGGCCGGCGCT
>DAOTYP010000104.1:0-1879 GCA_034434975.1 Anaerolineae bacterium
CTGATGTAGGTCATATCCTCGCTGCGCTCCTTGAACTCCTCCACCACCACGGCAACGGAGTGCGGAACTTCTTGATACGTATAATGCAACACGGCCTCGCGCACCAACTCGCCGACCAGGAAGCGTTCCTGCTGGTCCGTTACCTGATCCGGCGGATAGTAGCGCGGCCCTAAAGGCAAGTGGGCTACGATGCGCTCAAGGAGCACATCTAGGTTGTCGCCGCGCGTGGCCGAAACGAGCATCCAATCGGCCACATCCACCAGCGCACGGTAGGCATCGGTGTGAGGAACCACATCGTCCGGTTTCAACAGGTCGGTCTTGTTCAGGGCCAGCACGATGGGCCGCCCCGCGGCACGTTCCTTCAGAAACGCGGCGGCCTCGCGATCTTCCTCCGTCGGCGGCACGGAAACATCTACCACGAAAAGGAGCACGTCGGCATCGGGGAGCGCGCGCCGAGCGGTCTCCATCATGAATTCCCCTAGCCGATGGATCGGCTTATGGATGCCCGGCAGGTCCACAAAGATGACCTGGGCCTCCGGCCTGGTCAAGATCCCCAACAGCCGATTGCGCGTCGTCTGCACCCTGGGCGAGACGATGGCGACCTTCTGCCCCAAATAGGCGTTCATGAGGCTAGATTTGCCGACGCTGGGCCGCCCGACCAATGCCACGTAGCCGGAGCGGTGATCCGGGGGCAACTCTTCGGCCAGGCCGGCCATCTCTCCGGCTCCTGTCGCCGTCCCCTCAGCAAACCCTTCCTCGGTGGCAGCGGACATGGCTGACCTCAAGTACCTCAAGATGATGTCGGTGCCAACGCCGGCGCCGGCAGCGGCGCGCCTTCCCACAAGCGACAGAAGGAGCATATCAGCGGAGCCGTGGTCGGCTGCCCACAACGCAAGCAAGGGTGAAGCGCGGCGAGATCGTCCTCTCGCGGGACGATCAGACGGCCTTCGTCGCGCGCCCGTAGGAAGCCCATGTAAAACGTGTGCTTCACACCGGGCGACTCCCCTTCTAGCCGGTTCAGCAACTCCTTGTAATAAATCGTCTTCGCGCCGACCGCATAGGGGCATTCATCATAGATGTAGTCTATGCCGCGCACCAGCGCATAGGCAGCCACCTCGCGCTCATAGAAGCGGCAGAGAGGTTTCACCTTGCGCGCCAGTCCCTCCCCTTCCTCCAACACCGGATACTGCCGCGCCAGATAGCCCGTCTGCCAATGGAGCACGTTTTGCATGAGGACTGCCGCTTCGTCATCCAGGTTGTGACCCGTCGCCAGGACGCTGTATCCACCCTCTAGCGCCACGCGATTCATGGTATGTCGTTTCACCAAGCCGCACACCGAGCAGGGCTTGTCCTGACGGTGTTTCTTGCGCGCCAGTTCTGGTATGCTCAACCCATGTTCGTCTTGCACGCTGGCGACGTGCAGACGGACGCCGGGCCACCGCGCGGCGAAGGCAGCCGCCTTCTCGTGAGATTGATCGGAATAGTGGAGGCCGCCGTCAATTCCCAAATTGATGTAGAGTCCGTCGGCCTGGTAACCCAGACGGAGAAGAACATCCCACAGGCTGAGGCTGTCCTTCCCCCCCGACACGGCCACCAGAATCCGATCCTGACGGGCGAACATCTTGAATTCCAGGATGGTGCGTTCGGTCTGCGCCAGGAACCATTCCAAATAATGCTCGCCGCACAGGGCAAGCCGGTGGTGCCGCATGTTGATGACTGCGGCCTCACCACACTTTCGGCAATGCATCACGCTTCCGCTACGGCTCACCTGAGCATCCCTCCGGAGATCACCGCCACCAACTTAATGACATCCTCATCCTGGAGGATGGTAGAATCGTTGATCAACTTCCCCTCGCGCGTGGCCAAGACGGCTTCAGGG
>DAOTYP010000105.1:0-16476 GCA_034434975.1 Anaerolineae bacterium
CACGACAACCGAGAAGCGAGAGCAAGACCGCGAGAGAAGAGATGATCAGGCAAACAACCGGTTTGCCTCGCGGGAGGTATTGGTGTGACGAAAAGGGCAGTGTCATGGGGCGTCGCCCTGGTGTGAGTTGTTTGAGATCGTCGGTGATTAGAGGGCCCAGGAGCCTTTGACAGCCGGCTCCGCCTGTCCTGCTCAATGCAAAGTCAAGCCACCCTCCGACACCCGGGCTTGGACATCCTCCCAGCGTATCCGCAGGCCGCGACCGCCAGGGAGTCGCGCCGCGGGCAAGATGCCCTTGCGAATGTAGCGGCGAACCGTGCTGGGGTTCAGGCCCAGGTGTCGGGCCACTTCTTTCACCGTTGCCCAACGCACGGCCTTTGGCTCCTGACCGGAGGCAAGGGCCGGTGCGCCGTTGCCGGGAGCCAGTTGGGTCAAGCGCGCTTCCGCAGCGATGCTCCATTGCTCCAAGCGAATGAGGTAGGCAGGAAGGAGCCACATCTGTTGCTGCACCTGAGCGAGGGCGTTTTCCAAGCGCTGCTGCATGAGCCGGCAGCGCTCTACCTCGCGGATCAGTTCCTCCAGGCGCGCGGCCAGGTCCTCCGTGCCAGAGACGCGGGCGCTCAACTGAGCCCCGCCGCGCTTCTCATCGGCGGGCAAAGCCGTGAAACTGAGGCGATCCAGCGCCTCCAACACCCGCGAGGCGATGGCCACTACGTCAAGGCTCGGCTCCCCGTCCATGGTCCTTATCCGCCGCCGGCATCAGTATTGCCGGTTGTAAAACATCCCCAGGTAATACGTCTGGGATTGGATTTGCGCCATTTGGTTGAGCAGCATCGCGTATTTCTTGGTCAAGAGCTGTTCCTGGGCGCTTAAGCGATCCTGCATGCGGGCGATGCGCTGGCTCAGGTCCTTCTTTTGCTTATCTAGGTTGGTGATGCTGTTGCTGAGGAGGCCGCTTGTGCCATCGGAGCCGGTGAAGACCGCCAACCGATCCGACAGACGCTTTACCACCGCGTCCAGAAGTTCGGCGACGCCACTGCGCTTGGTCGCCAAGGCCTGGTTCAGGGCTGCGCTGTCGCTGAGGCTCAGCTGCAGGTTGGTTGGGCTTAGGGTAAGGCCTATCTCGCGCAGCGAGGTAGGCGCATCAGGCGAGAGGTCATCTACCGACTGCACCATGTCCGACATCAGGTCGTAGCGCAGGCGGGCGAAGACGCTATCCCCTGCCAGGGCGCCGCGGGTGTAGGTCTTGCCGTCGCTGTTCTGGGTGGTGGCCGTCTTGGCCTGCAGGTACGATGTTACTTGGTTGAAGGTGCTGATGAAGGTGTTGATCTGGCTGACGACGGCCGCGTTGTCGTCCTCCACGGTGAGGGTGATGCGCGCGCCGGCCTCGGTCGCCTTGAGCAGGTTCAACGTCACGCCGCTGATGATGTTGTCCAGGCCTGTGTTACGGTCACGGGTCACGACGATGTCGTTGACCTTGAGGCTGGCATCCGCCGCATTCTGCAGGGTCACGCGCCAGGCGCTTCCCTCCGGGTCTTGCAACAGGGCCAGGCCAGAGGCGCTGGAAAGGACGTCCCCCTCAACATCCTCCGCCCGAATGGCACGGCTTGCGCCCGTGGAGAGGGCCGTCAGCAAGAGGTAGTTATCAACGATGGTAGCCCGGACGCCATGCCCCTCCGCATAGGTGGCTCGATTGATGGCATTCTGGATGTCCCGCAAGGAATGGGTGGCCTCTACCACGATCACCGCGCCCTGGGCCTCATAGGTGATCTTAGGCGCATCCGGACGCAGTTTGCCGGCAGCGGGATCTTCGCCGAAGGTGATTTTCAGGCCGCGCCCGGTGTCGTAGGTGCCCTCCGCCTGGGCGTCGGCCAGGCTTTGCCAGGTAGATGTGTATTCCCCCGTAGTGCCGGCGTTGCGGATGCTCACGCCGTTCCCCTGGCTATCTACCAGCCGGAACTGCCAGTTCCCGGATTCGTAGCGATATTCCACGTAGTAATCGCCACTGCCCAACTCAGTTTGCCCAGAGGCGACGCTGTCGGTGGCGACTCCCGTTACGGTGGCGTCGCCGTTCTGCAACTGCGCGCTGCGAGCCGCCGCGCCGCCGAGGGCGAACCTCCCGCTTAAACCGAGCGCTTCATCTATGTAGGCGAATTGACGGTCGGAACGCACCTGGTGCGCCTGCGCCAGGGTGATGTCCGTGATCGTGTAGGAACCGGGCGAGGCGGTGGAGAAGGCGCTGGCGGTGAGGAATGCTGTGTCGCTGGAAGTCGCCTTCTTCTGACCCAGGACATATGACGCGGAGGACGAGGTAGATGACAATTTCTGCGCCTGGCTTCTGAGGTTGTTCAAGAGCCCTTGCAGATCTTGGAAGACGGCGCGCTGAACCTCCAGCCGATCCTGCTCCTGCTTCAGGAGATCCAAGGGCCTGGATTGCAGCGCCATCGTCTGCGAGATCAGCTGGTTCAGGTAACTGGCGGAGATCCCCGTCGTGCCGCTGCCGGAGCCGATCACAGGGAGAGGACACATGGTAGACGCCTCCTCAAGCCATAACGTTCACCCATCCGCCCGGTCGTCCAGCCCGATCGTCCTCAGGCTGAAGCCAGGACGGCATGGGCATCGGTCGGCTGGTTGGGGCGGACATCCTTCTCGCGCACGAGCACTTCCACCCACGCTTGCACCAACCCGCGCAGGATCTCGGCAGCCTCTTCATACTTATTCGCCCGCGCCAGGTCGGCGCAATACTGGTAAAGGCGGAAAAGGCGCCAGGCTATCTCGCCCTGTTCCAGGTCCAGGCTGTTGCGTAACACGTTGAGCGCGTCGGTGGTTTTCTTCAGGTCCCTCTTCCCACAGCCGATGATCGCGGCGTCGTAGGCCATGAGGATGCGCTGCAAAGGGGTGGCCGAGTACACCTGCAATTCCCGGTATTTCTGTGCCAGTTGGCTTGGGGCGGTCATGCTGCGAGCCTCCTCTGGAAGTTTACGTTAAGCGCAGACCCTCCAGGGGGCGGACGCTGCCCCCTGGAGGGCTAGAAGGGAGGTGGTGGGTTTAGCGGAAAAGCTGCAAGATGGCCTGAGGCTGAGAGTTGGCCTGGGCCAACATCGCCGTCGCCGTCTGCTGCAGGATCTGGAACTTCACCGCCTCCAGTTGCTCCGCCGCCATGTCCGCGTTCATGATGCGGTTGAAGGCTGCCTCCGTGTTGACCTTGCCGATGGCCAGCGCATCCTCCTTGAAGGTGAACCGGTCCATGATGGCGCCGATGTTGGAGAGCGAGGCCGAGACAGTGGCGATCGCCTGATCTACCCTGTTCATGTAGGCGCGGGCTGCGGCGCCGTCAGCCAGGGAGACGCTGTACGTGCCGGACTTGGTGTAGGTAACCGTAGCATCCTGCCGATTGCCGGCGGACAGACCCGACGCCACGGTGATCCGCAGGCCGTTGCCGAAATCAACGACGTAGGTGCTGCTAGCGTTGTAGGCGAAGGTCAATTTGTTGTCCAGGAGGCCGCCGCCGCTGCCGTCCGCGTCCACGATCACCGGGTTGCCGTTGCTGTCCACCAACTGGATGTAAGAGTCTCTTTCGGAGCCGTCGGTCGTGCCGATGACCAGTTTGACCGTGTAGGTGCCGCTGGAGAGCTCCTGGAGGCCGGAGAAGGTGGCGTTGCCGCCGGAGACGGCGCTTATCCAGTTGCCCGGGTCGCTCGTCTCCTCGGCACTGGACGTGCCGGTGACCGTCGCCAGGTCACCCAGGCCGTTGACGCCGCTCCCCTGAACATCGTGGGACTGGCTCAGCACCCAGTTGGTGTACTTGTCGTAGTCGGCGCTGGTCTGGAAGTCAAAGTCGGCCGTGCCGTCCAAGAGTCTCTGGCCGTTCCAGGTCGTCTGGTTGACGATGTCGTCAATTTCACGGGCGTACTGGCCTAGGTCTTGCGCGATGGCGTTGCGCTCCGCCGTGCCCAAGGTTTCGGAGGCTGCCTGCTCCGCCTTGACCCTCATCTTGGCGAGGATCTCGTTGATCTTCTTGAGGCCACCTTCCGCGACGGAGAGGAGGTTCTTGGCGTCGCCGATGTTGTCCATCGCCCGCTGCAACGACTCCGCGCGGACCGAGAACTTCGTCGCCAGGGTCAGGCCGGCAGGGTCATCCGCGGCCTCGTTGATGCGCTTGCCGGTGGAGAGCCTGGCCTGATGCATCGCCAGCGTCCTGTTGACGTCACGCAGCGCGTTCAACGTGTTCAGGGCGGCGATGTTGGTGTTGATGCGGGTGAGATCTGCTGTTGCCATGGTTATGCATCCTTTCTAGTTGGTCTGGTTGGGGTAGTTTGGGCTGAGAATCTGTTGGCTTATGACGGCTGATCGGTCTTGATGGCGATCTACATCTTTTTCGGGTCTTCCTTCGCTGTGTTCACCTCCTCGGGCCCTCGCGGCCCCTAGGTATCTCGCTGTTGCGATGGATCGCTTGACTTGCTCGCCTTATTTATCGGCACGAGGAGCGTTTTCCTGCGTAAAGTTCCCGTAAGGATCGTGTAAAGGGCTGTCCCGCGCCCACGCGGGCTTCACCGTCTTTGCGCAAGTTTTACAACTCTTTTATCCGGCCTTTACCGAACAGGGTGAACAAAAATGGTATAGTGGCCGATGGGAGGGGGTTACGTAAGCAGGGCGTGGGAGAGCCGACGTGATTGAGGGCATCCAGGGCCAATCCACCGCGAGCACGCTTGTCTCCAACCCGCTCCACCGGCCCGGCGCGCCGGACGGTTTCCACGCGCTGCTGAATCGCCTGCTGGATGCCGCCAATGCCTCCGCGTCGGGGCAGAAGGGGCAGGTCGCTGCGGCGCCGGCGTCCGTGTTCCCCGCGCGCGTCGGCCTCTCCCAGGCCTTGCATTTCCTCTCCGTGCGCGTGCTTCCCTCCCCGCTCGCGCCGCTCCTGCCGACGAAGGCGCTCCTCTCTACGGCTGCAAGGCAGGCGCGCTCGCTGGCCGCCTCAGAGGCGCGTCAGGTCGCCATCGCGACAGAGCGTCCTTCCGCAAGGGCCGCCATCTCCGACAACGCGGCGGAAAGGCCCCTTGCCCTGCAAGACTACCCGCGACCGCCATCCGACAACGGCCGTGGGGTTCACTGGATCCCGACGACGCGCCAGGCGCACGAGGTGGTAGATCGCTTCGTGGAACGGGTCAAGGACCTCGGCATGCGGTGGGTGACGTTCTTGAACGAGCCAGGCGACCTGACGGGCAACGAGCATCTGGTGCGCAGCCTGGTGGCCGCGGGCGTGATGCCGATCATGCGCATCTACACGGAAGGCGGCGCACCTATCCAGGGCGACATCACCTCGCTGGTGCGACGCTACCGCAGCCTGGGGGTTCCTTACTTCCAACTGTTCAACGAGCCGAACCTGCGGGTGGAGAACCAAGGGGAAACGCCGGATGTAGATCGCTACCTCTCCCTCTGGATACCGGCGGCGCGGCAGGTGGTGGCGGGCGGCGGCCTCCCCGGCCTAGGCGCCCTCAGCCCGCAAGGCGATGTGGACGATCTGGACTTCCTGCGCCGCATCCTGGAGGGGTTGAAGGCGCGCGGCGCCGAGGATCTGCTGAATCGCGCCTGGATCAGCGTGCACAACTACGGCACCGATCACCTGCGCGTGCGGGAGTACGACAGGATCGTGCGGGAGGTCCTCGGGCGCAGCCTTCCCCTGATCGGCACGGAAGCGGGGGTCTACGCCGAAGGGAGCATGACCGAGGAAGAGCAGGTGCGCACGGTGACGGAAGTTTACCGGTCCCTGGCGGGACGAGAACCTTACTACTTCGCCTACAGTTACTGGGTTCTGGCCAACCAGGCCGGTGGCGGGCACGACGCGCGCTGGGAATATCAGGCGTTGTACCGCGCCGACGGGCCCACGCCGTTGGCCAGGGCCCTGGAAGCGATCGGGTAACGGATCGCGCCTTTCCTCAAGGAGGTCAAAGAGATGGGCATCTTCACTAGCCTGCGCATCAGCGCATCCGCCCTCACCGCCGAGCGGTTGCGCATGGATGTCATCGCCAGCAACGTGGCCAACGCCCAGACCACGCGCACGCCGCAAGGAGGGCCGTATCAGCGCCAACGCGTGGTCTTCCAACCGGTGGCCAATCCCGATCCCAGGAAACCCGGCATGGGGGTAGCCGTAACCGCCATCGTCCCTGACCCGCGACCCGGCAACACGGTGCACGACCCCAACCATCCCGACGCCGACGCCCAAGGTTATGTGACCTACCCCAACGTGGACATCGCGACGGAGATGGTGGACATGATCTCGGCCACCCGCGCCTACGAGGCCAACGTGGTGGCCTTGCAGGCGGCCAAGACCATCGCGAGCAAGGCCCTGGAGATCGGCCAGTGAGAGGTGAGCCATGAACGTCGGAGCCATCGGCACGAACGGCGCACGACTCGTCGCCGCGTTGCAGGAAAGGGCCCAGGCCACCCGCGGGACCGCCAAGCCTGAAGGACAGGGTTTCGGCCAACTGATCGGCAACGCCATCCAACAGTTAAACCAAATCCAAAAGAGCGCCGATGCCGCCGCGTGGCAGGTGGCGACGGGCGAAGGCGGCGACCTCCACAACGCGCTGATCACCATAGAGGAGGCCAGCCTGGCGTTTCAACTGGCCCTCCAGGTGCGCAACAAGGTGGTGGAGGCGTACCAAGAAGTGATGCGGATGCAGGTATAAGCAGGAGGCGATGAAGCGTGCCGAACACCTGGCAAGAGCGCCTGAAACAAGCGTGGAACAGGCTCTCATCGGCGCAGCGGGTCGCCGTTGGGGCAGGAGCGGTCGCGCTCCTCGCCTTGGCGTTGTACGTCGGCTTCTGGACGCAGACGCCCGACTTCGCCACCCTTTACACAGGGCTCACCGAGGAGGATGCCGCCGCGATCGTGGATCAATTGCGGACCCTCGGCGTGCCTTACCGACTCCTACAGGGCGGAACGGCCATCCAGGTTCCGGCGCGTGAGGTGTACAACGTCCGCCTGGAGATGGCCAAGCAGGGCCTGCCCAAGGGCGGCACGGTGGGCTTTGAACTCTTTGACGGCGGACAATTAGGGAACCTGGGCATGACCGACTTCATGCAGCGGGTGAATTACCAACGGGCTCTGGAGGGAGAATTGGCCCGTACCATCGCGAGCATGGAGCCGATCGCGAGCGCCCGGGTGCACATCGTCATACCGGAGCCCAGCCTGTTCATCTCGGAGCAGCGCTCACCTACCGCCTCCATCGTGTTGGGCCTCAAGCCCAACGCCGAGCTCACTCGCACCCAGGTTCGCGCCATCACCCATCTCGTGGCCAGCAGCGTGGAAGGGCTGAAGCCTAGCAACATCACCCTGGTAGATATGGCGGGGAACATCCTCTCCGCGCCGGGCGAAGCCGATGCGGTGCCCTCTACCCTCGCGGCCAGCGCCGGCCAGCTGGAAGTGCAACGCACCTACGAGCGCGAACTGGAGACGCGCCTGCAAACGATGCTAGACCAGGCCCTTGGCTCCGGCCGGGCCCTCGTGCGGGTGAGCGCCAGTTTCAACTGGGACCAGAAGCAGATCAACAGCGAAACGTACGCGCCGTTGACCAATGGGGTAGGCGTCGTGCGCAGCGAGATGAGCCGAGAGGAGACCTTTGAGGGCACCGGCGTGCCGGCGGGCGGCGTCCCCGGCGTGGACAGCAACACCCAAGCCCCCACCTACCCGACCGTCGGCAGCAGTGGGCCCTCCAAGTACACACGACAAGATACGACCCGCAACTACGAGGTCTCTAAGGTCGTGCAGGCCGTCGTGCAGGCGCCGGGGACCTTGCAACGCCTCTCGGTAGCCGTGCTGATGGACGACAAGATCCCCCAGGCCCAGGCGGAGGGGATCCAGGCGATGATGGTGGCCGCGGCAGGGATTGACGCGACGCGAGGCGACGCCGTGGTGGTGCAGCGCATCCCCTTTGAAGGCCAGGCAGCCGAGAGCAAAGGAGCCGCGACGGACCTGGAACGTAGGACGTTGTGGTTGACCTTGATGCGATTGGCTGCCCTCCTCCTGGCCATGGTGCTTCTGTTGCGTTTCGCGCGCCTCACCTTCCGCGATCTCGCCCGGCGCCTTGGGCAGGAGCAAGTACCCTACGTGGCGGTCGTGGAAGAGGAGCTTCCGGCTCCCACGCCCGCTCAGCAATTGCCCGAGCCTGCGGCCGCCCAGCAACAACTGCCGGAGCCCGCCGCAGCGGCCGCGCCGGAGGCGCCGCAGCCGGAGGTCGTGCCGCAGCCGGCGCCCGACCCGCTGCGCAATCAACTGATCGCCGTAGCCGAAGAGGACCCACAACTGATCGCCGAACTGATCCAATCGTGGCTTGCGGAGAGTAAGGCATGAGCGCCCCTTCCACCTCTTCAACGTCGCAGTTGACCGGCTCCCGCCGGGCGGCCGTCTTGCTCATCACGCTGGGGAGCGACCTCGCCGCGCGGGTGCTGAAACATTGTCCGGAGGACGTGGTAGAGCGCGTGAGCCTGGAAATGGTCAGCACGCCCGTCGTCTCGCCGGAGGAACAGAAGCAGGTCCTGCAACAGGCCCAGAAGGTCGTCCTCACGCGAGAGGCCGAGCGCCAGGGCGGATTCCAGTACGTGCGAGAGCTCCTGGCCCGGGCGATGGGCAAGGAACGGGCAGAGGAGTTCCTCAACCGGCTCCTCTACCAGAACCGAAGCCAAAGCTTCACCTTCCTAGCCGAAGCCGATCCGGAGCCGGTGGCCAGCGTCCTCAACGAGGAACACCCGCAAACGATCGCGCTGATCCTGTCGCACCTGCGCCCCTCACAGGCCGCGAAGATCCTGGGCAAACTGAACCCTGAATTGCAGACCGAAGTGGCAGCCCGCATCGCCACCATTGAGCGCATCGCCCCGGAAGTGGTCAGGGAAGTGGAACAGAACTTGCAGAAAAAACTCTCCAACACCCTTCTGCGCGACGAAGCAGGCGCTCAGCAAGGTGGGGTGGACTTTCTCGTGCAGATTCTGAACCAGTCGGATCGGACGCTGGAGAGACAGGTCTTGGATGCCCTCTCCGAGCGAGACCCCGACCTTGCGCAGGTGGTCAAGAACCAGATGTTCATCTTTGAAGACATCGTGCAGTTGGATGACCGCTCCATCCAGCGCATCCTGCGGGAGGTGGATCAGAAGGACCTGATCCTGGCTTTGCGCGGGGTCAAACAGGAGGTACGCGAGCGCATCCTGCACAACATGTCCAAGCGGGCAGCCCAACTGCTGGAAGAGGAAATGGCGGTGATGAAGCCGGTCCGCCTAAGCACCGTAGAGGCGGCGCAGCAGAGGATCGTGGAGGTGATCCGACGCTTGGAGGAGGCGGAGGAGATCGCCGTCTCGCGAGGGGGCCAGGGCGATGTCCTTATCTAAGGCGATCATTCGGCGATATCGCGTGGTCACGGCCCCAGAACCGCCCGACGACGCCGGCCCGTCCGAAGGAGAAGCAGAACGACGCGCCCCGCCGGCCAACGGCTTGGCGGAGGCCCTGCTGGCGCAGGCCCGGGCCGAGGCCGAACGGATCGTAGCCGAGGCACAGCAGCAGGCGGAGGCAATCCGGCAGGAGGCAGAAGCGGCGGGCCGGCAACAGGGGTTTGAGGCCGGCTTCGCCGAGGGGCGGGCCGTGGCCGAGGCCCAGGCGGCGCAGGAGTCCGCCCGCCTGCACGAACTTCTGAACAGCATCCTCGCCGAGAGGGTGCGAATCCTCTCCAAAGCCGAGGCCGAATTGGTTGATTTGGCCCTCGCCATCGCCCGCAAGGTCATCGGCGACATCGCCGCGAACCACGCCGAAGCGGTGGCCTACATCGTCCACCAGGCCATAGAGCAATTGGGCCAGGGAGGGCCTTTCCAGGTCCACCTCCACCCTACCGACGCGGAGCGGTTGGCAGCCTTCTGGCCTGCGGCAGGGAAACCGGATTGGAAACTGGTGCCCGACGAGAGGATCGCGCCAGGGGGGTGCATCGTGGTCTGCGGCGCAGGCCAGGTGGACGCGCGCCTGGAGACGCAACTAGACCTGATCCAGAAAGCCTTTCGCGACCTTCAGGGGGTCAGATGAACGCTCACAGCGCGTTACCGGAGGTCAACCTGCGCCGTTACCGCGAGTTTCTGCCGCAAGTCGCAACCTTGCGCCGTCAAGGGCGGGTCGTGCAGGTGATCGGCCTGGCCATTGAGGCGGAAGGGCTCAACGCGGAGACGGGGGAGATGTGCGAGATTCGCGTCAACCACGGTCGCCCTCCCATCCTCGCGGAGGTAGTCGGCTTCAAACAGGACCGGGCCCTGCTGATGCCCCTGGGTGAGACGGCCGGCATCCAACCCGGCACTGTGGTAACGGCGGTGCATGCCCCTTTCACGGTGCCGGTCGGTCGCGAACTCTTGGGGCGAGTGCTGGACGGCCTGGGGCGCCCCTTGGACGGGCTAGGCCCCCTGCCGACCCGGCGGGCCATCCTTCATGATCGGACATCGCCGCATCCCTTGCGCAGGCCCCCGATCACGAAGCCGCTGCAAACGGGCATCCGGGCGATTGACGGCTTGCTGACCGTGGGCAAGGGACAACGCATCGGCATCTTCGCGGGCAGCGGCGTGGGGAAAAGCACCTTGCTGGGCGCGCTGGCGCGCAACACCACCTCCGATGTCAGCGTGATCGCCTTGATCGGCGAGCGGGGCCGTGAGGTGCGCGACTTCATTGAGCAGAACTTGGGGCCGGAAGGGTTGGCGCGTTCGGTGGTGGTCGTCTCCACCTCCGACCACCCTCCCCTGGTGCGCCTCAAAGGTGCCTGGACGGCCACCACCATCGCCGAAGCCTTCCGGGACATGGGCATGGACGTTACCTTCCTGATGGATTCGGTCACCCGTTTTGCCATGGCGCAGCGCGAGGTAGGATTGGCCATCGGCGAGCCGCCGGCGATGCGGGCCTACCCCCCTTCGGTGTTCGCGCTCCTGCCCAAACTGATGGAGCGGGCAGGCACGTCGGAGTCAGGAACCATCACCGGTTTCTACACGGTCCTGGTGGAAGGCGACGACCTCAACGAGCCGATCACCGATACGGTGCGTTCCATCCTGGACGGCCACATCGTCCTCTCGCGCGCGCTAGCCAGCGAGAACCACTACCCCGCCATAGACGTGCTGGCCAGCGTCAGCCGCCTGATGGACAGCCTGGCCACGCCGGAGCATTTGGCGGCAGCCGGCAGGCTGCGGGAGATCCTGGCCACTTATGAACGGGCCAAAGACCTGATCAACATCGGCGCTTACGCCAAGGGAAGCAACCCGCAGATTGATCGGGCGATCGCCCTGCTGAACGACATCAAGACCTTCCTGCGGCAGCGCGGCGATGAGGTGTCATCATACGAAGAGACGGTCGCGCGCCTGGTACGCCTGACCGCCTGAGGGAGCGCTTTATGGCTCGGCAAGGATTTCGCCTCCAACCGGTGCTGAACTATCGCGAGCAGATCGTGGAGATGCGTCAGCAGGAATTGGCCGCCTTGGAGCGAAGGCTGCAGGCGGAGCGGCTGGCCCTGGCCACCCTTCAAGGCCGCATCCATGCCTTGGCAAGGGAGATTCGCGATGCCCAGAAGAGCACTCCCCTGGATTGCGAGCGCATCATGGAACAGTTCATATACCTCCAGCAACTACAGGGCCGAGAGCAAGAACAAAAGGAGCGCATCGCGCACCTGGTCAAAGAGACCGAAGCCAAGCGCGCGGAACTGGTGCAAGCCTTGCAAGAAAAACAGACGATAGAGAAACTGCGGGAACGGTTCCTCGCCCAGCAGAAAGAAGAGGAGTTGCGGCAAGAGGTGAAAACCTTGGACGAGATCAGCGTCGTGCGTTTTCTGCGCGAGAACGCGCTGGAGGAGATGGCATGAACCTGGCGCCGCTTCAGGATCTGTTGTTGAAGCCGCTTCTATCCCAGTGGGCCGCGCGGATCGCCCGCACCTTAGATGGCGAGCCAGCCCCCAAACCCCGCGCCACCTCCGTCGCCCCCGACCGCTTTGAGGCCCTGATCGCAGCCGCCGCGGCGCGGCACGGCCTTCCCGTCGCCCTGGTGCGGGCCGTCGTCAAAGCAGAATCCAACTTTGACCCCTTGGCGGTCTCATCAGCCGGAGCCAAGGGACTCATGCAACTCATGGACGAGACCGCGCGCAGCCTGGGAGTCCGCGACCCCTTTGACCCGGCGCAGAACATTGAGGCCGGTGTAACTTACCTGCGCCAGATGCTGGACCGCTACGGCAACATCCGACTGGCCTTGGCAGCCTATAACGCCGGCCCCGGCGCGGTGGACCGTTACAAAGGCATCCCTCCCTTCGCAGAGACCCAACGCTACGTGCAACGGGTCTTAGAACTCTGCGAACACGAGTGGACGGCTTGAGGAGCATGACATGGGCGGCATCACCTTAGAGGACAAAGCCACGCGAGCCTTGATCACCGCGCTGGATGGCCTGGCCGCCAGGCAGCGGGTGATCAGCAACAACCTGGCCAACGTAGATACGCCGGGCTTCAAAGCCTCGGATGTCAGTTTCGCGCGGCAGTTAGGCAAAGCGCTGGCAACGAACAAGGGGGTGCAGATGGTTACCACCCACCCCCAACACCTCACCGAACCGTCGCCCTCCGATCCCGTGCAGGTCATCACCCGGAGCGACACCAGCCACCGGCTGGACGGCAACAACGTAGACATTGACAAGGAAATGACCTACCTGGCCGAGACGGTGCTCCATTTTCAGGCTGCGGCGCAGGTGGTCTCTCGCCGTCTCAGCCTCCTGCGCACCGTGATCAACGAAGGGCGACGGTAAGGGTTGACAGGAGAACGAAGCCTCTTCTTAAACGGTAGCCATCGCCGGGCCTTACCGCCCGACGCTACAAGACATCCTGGGCAGGAAAGGAGGTGAATCACCGTGAATACGATGCCGATCGTTTTACCGTCCGACCCTCTGGCAGGGATCGCGCTGGCAACGGGAGAACAATCCCCGGCAAGAGGGGAAGCCCCGTTCTCCGAGATGCTGGAGCAGGCGCTCGCGCAGTGGGTGATACCTGATGCCGCCGCGCCCCTGGGCGCGTGCCCGCCGGCCTATCTCCTTGCGATGTCAGAGCCGCAGATGGCCGCGAGCACCTTAGAGGCCACCTTGATCCCCTCGCCCCTCGTCCCTCGCTCGGCAACCGCCGCGCCTGCAGTGCCAAGCGAGCAAGCGGGAGAACCACCCTCAGCGGAGGACGCCGCCGAGGCCACGCCGCCCATCGCCGAGAAGGACGCCTCGCGAACAGCGTGGGACTGGGCTGGGCTGGTCGCTCTGCTGGCCCTCCTTCCGACCAAGCCGGCAGGCGCACCACTTGCTGAGACGGCGATGAGCCAGGGATTGCAAGGAGGCAAGCCTGAGGAGACGCCAACGGCGAAAGGGATACCCCCCATCGCCGGGCCCGCGGGCTTGGCCGCCAAGCCGGCAGCCGTAGCCGTCCGACCGAAGGGAGAGGCCACCGCGCCCCAGGGAGAACCCCTCCTCCCACAAGGCTCCCTCGCGCCCATGCCATCCGAAGGTCCGCCCACCCGGCCGGAGGAGACGCCTCTGCAGAGGATAGAGGCCTGGACGGGCCCTGCGCATCCCGATGCCCGACCGGAGCAGCCGAGAGGTGCGCAGGCGATCTCGGTAGGAGACGCGGCGCCGGTGGTGCGCGCGGCAAGCCATCCCGCCTCACCAGCCTTGACGGCCTCTCCGCAATCCCATCCGGCGGAGACCGTCCGCCAGGAGCCGGAGCCGCGCCCCGACGCGACCTCAGAAGCAGGCGCAGAGTCAACAGGTGAGACCGACGGACCGACCTACAGCCTTCGTCTCGTCGGCGCGACGGCTACGGCGCGAGAAGATGAGGCGCCCCGACCCGACGCCAGGCCCTTCAGCACGGGCGAGGGAGAGAGGGCATCGGAGAGCCGACTGACCAGCAACCCGACAACGGCAACACCCCTGCACTCCTCGACAGGAACGCCGACGAGAGAGCCGGAAGCCGTTGCCGCTGTTCCGGAGGGCCGTGAGCCGGTGGGCCAGGCGGAATGGAGCACGGAGCGAGGGCGCGCGATGACGGAAACCGCGTCGCCGTTCCCCGTCCCCGTCGGAGAATCATCCGTAGAACGCCCTGCCGAGAGCCGGCAGCCCGCACCGGGGCGCGACGTGGCGCAGGTTGCCGGTGCAGCGAACCCCTCGGCCTCGGCGAAGGATGGAATAAGCGCGACCGAGATCCACCCGCCGTCGCTACGGTTCTCCTCGTGGGTTACCGACCGAGCACCGATGCCGGAAGCCATAGGCCGGTACCTGGTAGAGCGGCTGACGCAAGCCATCCGGCGCGGGGAACGAGAGTGTCGGCTGGAACTGTACCCCAAGGAACTAGGGAAGGTAGATGCCCGTCTCTCGTTCGCCGACGAACAACTGGCCGTGCACCTCAAGGTAGAGACCTCGCAGGCGCAACGCATCATCCAACAGGCCTTGCCGGAGTTGCGACATGCCTTAGAGGCGCGAGGGATGCAGTTAAGCCAATGCGATGTAGGGCTCATCGGGGGTGAGGCCGCCTCAGGGCGCTGGTCCGACCAATCGCAGGCCCAGCAGGGGTTCCCGCAAACCTTTGCCCCGAGGGGCGAGGCCCATCGCGCCCCAGAAGAGCCGGCCCAGGTCGCCGCGCCCACGAGACCGCGCGGCTTGGTAGATCTGATGGCTTGACGGCCTCCATCAACGGGGAGGCCTAGGAGGTGAAATGAGCAACGATATCTGGACCCTCATGGCCCGCACGACGATCGCCGCCGCCAGGGCGAGCGTCGCAACCTCCCAGCGGGCCCAAAACTCATCGGCCCTGGGCAAAGAGGCGTTCCTGCAACTCCTGCTCACCCAGATGCAGAGTCAAAACCCGCTGAGCCCGATGGAAGGGCACGATTTCTTCCAACAGTTGGCCCAATTAAGCCTGCTGGAGCAGATGTGGACGATGAACGACAACCTGAACAACCTGATGGGCCAACAGCAAGTCCTGCAAGCCTCGTCCCTGATCGGCAAGATCGTGGAGGCGACCAAGGAGAACGGGGCGCAGATCACGGGCACGGTAAAGGGGGTGCGCATCGTGGACGACCAGGTCTTCCTGGATGTAGAGGACGATTCCATCCCCCTGAGCCAGGTTACTGCCGTGCGCCAGCCGTAGGAGGGCAGTATGGTGGACAAGGTTTCCGGCGTTCAGCCATCCGTTAAACCGCCTGTTGGCCCCGAGGCTCGCACGACGCGGGACGAGCGCGCCTCTGGCCCTACCTTCGCCGAGGCTTTGCAGGCCGCGACGAGCCAGCCGCTGCGCTTCTCTAACCATGCCCAAGAGCGGCTGCGGGCGCGCGAGATCCAACTCACCGAGCAGGACACCGCCCACCTAGCCCAAGCGGTGGAGATAGCGAGCGCGAAGGGCGCAAAGGAGTCGCTCATCCTGCTGGACGACCTGGCGCTGGTGGTCAGCGTCCGCAACAAGGTGGTCATCACCGCCCTGGAAAGAGGGGAGGATTCGGCAAACGTGTTCACCCACATAGATAGCGCCATCCTCTTGCGCCGAAACAAGGGCGCGGAGGCATGAAAGTGGAATCCGCTGTCGTCGGCCGGACCTCTTGTAGGGGGCCGCGACAACCCCACCCGCTCAGGGTGGCAAGAAACCCTAGAGGAGGTTAACCATGCTTCGCTCCATGCTCAGTGCGGCATCAGCCATTCGCAACCACCAGATCTACATGGATGTGGTGGCCAACAATATCTCCAACATCAACACGACGGCGTTCAAGAGCGCGCGCATAACGTTCCAGGAGTTGCTCAGCCAGGTGCTCAGCGCCGGTTCGGCGCCGCAAGCCAACCTGGGCGGCGTCAATCCCATCCAGATCGGGTTGGGCATGACCCTCGGCGGCATAGACAGCATCTTCGGCCAGGGGGCCTTGCAGGCCACGGGCCGCCTCAACGACCTGGCCATCCAGGGGGCAGGGTTCTTCGTCTTCCAGGGGGCTACGCAGCCTCTCTACTCTCGCGACGGGAGCCTAGACCTGGGCTTGGACGGCTCCTTGCTGAACCCCGCGACCGGCTTGCGGATCCTGGGCTGGAACGCGAACGCCAACGGCGTCATTGACACCACGGGACCCCTACAGCCGATCATGATCCCCCTCAACCAAGGGCTGGTGGCCAAGGCCACCCAAAACGTGCGCTTGGGGGGGAACCTGGACGCTCGTTTGCCCTCCGGGGTCGTCTCCGGCGCGGTGACCGTGCCCGATACGGTGAACGGCTTCGGCGTGTACTATGTGGCCGTCGGCCAAACGGAACTGGCCACCGGCGACTACTATGTGGAGGTTGACTCGGCGGCCGGCACCTTCCGCCTGGTGAACAGCACGGGGACGCCGGTGCCGATCGCCGGCAGCCCGACGGGCGACTGGCAGCCCATCCCCGGCGCGGGGGTCTTTGATACGGAACGGGGCCTGACGATTCAGTTCGG
>DAOTYP010000106.1:0-23824 GCA_034434975.1 Anaerolineae bacterium
GCGCGCCGCAAGAGGAAGCCGATGCCTACCTCCGCCGCCAAAGCCCCCGAGAAGGTGAGGGTGAGGAGAAGGATGTAGATCGGCCAGGCCCCAACGGGCACGGACGCGGTGGCTAGGATGAAGGCCAGCGCCAAAATGAGTTTGACGCGCGGGTCCAGGCGATGCACCGCGCTCACGCCGGGACGGTAAGGATCTACGAAATGGAAGTGCATGTGTCAGACGGCCGCTCCGTCTTCCTCCCCCACCTTCTCAGGACACCGGTTACCTGTTTTACGCCTGTGCTTCTCCCCGCCCGCGGCGCGCGTAGGCTACGGCCAACGCCACGCCGAAGACGATGACCAAGCCGACGATGCCCGCGAGGATGGTCGCCAACGCCTCATCCGGAACCCCCGGGAACAGGTAATCGGGGATGATGCGGTACACAGGCTCCTGCGCGGCGGAGATGAAGCCGTACTCCTCGGCCACCCACTCCAATCCGTCGGGATGGCTGGAAGCCAAAGGCGAGAGGATGGCCAAGAGGACCGCGATCACCAGGCCGCCGATCCAGACTGCCGTTCTGCCGGCCTGCTGTGGGCGACCTTGGAGCAGGTCGCCGCGCGCCGCGGAGAGGAAGGCCAGCGCGCCCACGGTGATCAACCCTTCGCCGATGCCGATGAGCATGTGAATGCCGCCCATGGCCGGGACGGCCACGTTGGCCGGGGATGTGCCGGAGAGAGCCAGTTCCAAGGCGCAGGCGAGCGCCGAGATGACGATGGAAAGCCAGCCGGCGACGAAGCCGCCGACCAACGTGCCTAACCTCCCCTCGCCGGCCACCTTCCGCACGGTCAGGTATGCCGCATAGCCCACCCAGACCGCGATGACGGCCATGTTGACCAGGTTCGCGCCCAATACCAGCAGGCCGCCGTCTTGGAACAGCAGCGCCTGCACGCCCACGACCGTGGTCATCACCAGCATCGCCCCCCAGGGGCCGAGAAGGATCGCAGCCAGCGCGCCACCGACCAGGTGGCCCGAGGTGCCGCCCGTCACGCTGAAGTTGAGCATCTGCCCGGCGAAGATCACCGCAGCCAAGACGCCCATCAGCGGCGCTTGGCGTTCACCTAACTCTTGGCCCGACCGCCAAAGCGCGTAACCGATCAGAACGACGGCAATGATCCAGAGAAAGGCAGATAACGGGATGGAGAGGAAGCCATCCGGTATGTGCATCAAGATCGCTTGGGCTATCATCAGGAACTCCTTTCTTCTTCGGTTTTTCTCCGGGAGGCCTGTTGGGATTCCTTTTCCACGCACTCGGCGCAATAGCCGAAAACGGCGAAGTGGTCAATGCGCGCCTGAAAGCCGAGGTCTTGCCGCAAGGCGGCCTCCAAGGGGCGAAAGTAGCGATCGTCCACCTTGTAGGTGCGGTGGCAACGGAGACAGATCAAATGGTGGTGGCAGGGCCGGTATACGCGCTCATACACCTTGGCCCCGATGCCGATGTCCGTCTCGCAGATCAAGCCGCGGTCCTTCAGCCATTGCAAGACGCGATACACCGTGCCGGTGTTCAGGTTGGGAAATTCGCCGCGCAGCATCTCGCAGAGCCGTTCGGCGGTGACGTGGCCACCGCAGGCATCCAGGGCTTGCAGCACGGCGCGGCGTTGCCGGGTGAGGCGCTCGCCCGCCCGCCGCACCTGATCCAGGTCGGTCATGCCCCGGCTCCTTATTGCAGTTTACTGCATTAAGATCATTGTAGCACCAAACCGCGTTCTTGGCAAGGGAAGAAGAGGGCCAAACAAGGACGATGAGGGACGTCAGGCGTGAAAGAGGTTGATCTCGTAGTGCAGTTGGGGTGCATCAGGCTTGGCTCGCCGGGAAACGCGGGATGCAGAAGGTGAAGGTGCTCCCCTCGCCCGGCACACCGCGGCTCTCTACCCAGATGCGCCCGCCGTGAGCCTCAACGATGCGCTTGGCCAGCGTCAGGCCGATGCCCGTGCCGCCGAAGCGCCGGGTGGTGGAGCCGTTCACCTGGAAGAAGTGATTAAAGATGCGCTCATGGTGTTCAGGTGGGATGCCGATCCCCTGGTCCGAAACCGAGCAGAAGAGCCACTCGTCGTCATGCCAGAGGCGCACGGTCACGGTGCCGCCTTGGGGGCTGAACTTGATGGCGTTATCTACCAGGTTGCGCAGCACCTGTTCCAATCGTTCGCCGTCGCCCCAGGCCGGCGGCAGGTCCTCGGCCCACACCTTGTTGAAGACGATGCCGGTGCGTTGGGGCACCTCTACGTAATGGCTCAGCACGGCCTCGGCCACCTGCGGCAGATGGACCGCGGCCAGGTGCAAAGCGCCCTGGTCAAAGGTTTGCAGCGTCAGCAGGTCGTTGACCAGAAGGGTTAGGAACCGGCCGCGATGTTGGATGATCGTCAGGGCATGGCGCTGTTCAGAGGTCAGATCGCCCATGGCACCATCCAGCAGAAGGTCAGCATAGCCCCGGATGTGGGTCAGCGGGGTGCGCAACTCGTGAGAGACGTTTTGGATCATCTCGTCCTTGGCCTTGAGCGCCTTTGCCAGCCGGGCGTTCGTGGCTTGCAGATCCGTGTACAGTTGCGTCTGTCGGATGGCCACGGCCAACTGCATGGCCACCTCGCGAGCGGCTTCCATCTTTTCCGGCGAGAAAGCCCCGACGTGGCGCGAGCCAAGGTTGAGGGAACCGAACGGCTTGCCTTCGGCTCGGAGCGGGATGCGGACGTAAGAGCGGATCCCTTCTTGCAGCAATTGTCGGTCCCATTCGGAGAGGCTTGCCTGCGCGGCGAGGTCCTCGGCCATCACGACCTCGCCGCGACGGAGCGCGCCGATGTCGCCCAGAAGGTGAAGGGGAAGGGAGGTTTGCATTTCCAGGCCTTCCTCGGGGCCCACACGCGAGACGAAGCGCGAGAAGGTATCGGTCGCGAAATCAAAGAGGATCGCGCTGGCTTGTTCGCAGCCGACCAGCGCGCGAATGCGACTTAGGGCTACGTAGGCGATCTCCGCAGGCGACTGGGCGTTCAAGATCCCGCGATCTATCTCGTGCAGGATCCGCAAGCGTTGAGCCTGGCGTCGGACCGTTTCCTCGGCGCGATGAAGCACCGTCACGTCGCGATGGACAAGCCAATAGAGGGCCGAGGCCGTGACGAGGATGAAGAGCAAGCCTTTGGCGGTCTGCAAACGGCTGAGGGTGGCCGGATCGGCGGTCGCAACGTAGAGCGACCAATCGGAGATGAGAATCCATAGAAGGGCGAAGATGGCGTACAGGCAGGCGACCCTGAAGGAGACCCGTCCTTCTGGGGAGAACTTCAGTCGGGTCGTGATCTTGGTCATGTTACCCTCCTCGCTTTTTCTATTTGGGCAAAGGATCGCCTCCTAGATGCATTATACAACAAACGACCATGACCGCAACCCTTTCTGTCGCGCCCTGGCCTGTCGGCCTCTTGGCGCAACCGACTTTCCACGCTCGGCCATGTGTGCTATAATTTTTTTGGTGCGCCTTTCATGGAAAGCCTGATCTATTTTCTCGCCGCCGGGCTGGTGGGCGCGTTGGGGAGCATGTTGGGCATCGGCGGGGGCGTGCTCATCATCCCCATCCTGACCCTGTTCCTCGGCGTGCCCGTCAAGACGGCCATCGGCGCCAGCATCATCAGCGTCATCGCGGTCTCTTCGGGGGCCGGCGCGGTATACGTGGGCCGTGGCCTGACCCATACCCGCCTCGGCATGGTGCTAGAGGTAGCAACCACGTTGGGCGCTTTGGCCGGGGGCATCACTGCGGTGCTCGTCAGCCCTCGCCTGCTGGAGGGTCTGTTCGGCTTCGTCCTCATCTACGTGGTCTATAGCCTGCGCCGCTTGCCCAGGGCAGGTGAGGAAGGGGAGCCTACCGGCTTGTTGGACACCTGTTATGTAGATCCCTTCACCGGCAGGGAAGTTACCTACGGCATTCGTCGTTTGCCCGCAGGGATGGTGGCTTCCTTCCTGGCCGGCAACGTGTCGGGGTTGCTGGGCGTCGGCGGCGGGATCATCAAGGTTCCCATCATGGTGCTGGTCATGGGCATGCCGATGAAGGCCGCCATCGCGACGAGCAACTTCATGATCGGAGTGACGGCGGCGACCAGCGCGGCCGTCTATTATGCCCGCGGCTACATTGACCCTCAGATCGCAGTGCTCACCGCCTTAGGCGTCCTCCTGGGCGCGCAGGTTGGCCCGCGGCTGGGGGGGCGGGCGCGCACCCGTACCTTGAAACTGGTCTTCCAAGGGGTGCTCCTCCTTTTCGCCGTGCAGATGCTGGGGAAGGCGGTGATCGGATGATGCGTCGGGTGTGGTCGCGGCTGAGCGTCCCTCGGCCTCGGACGCGGCCGGAGGTAGAGGCCGAGGTGGCCGTCGCCCAGCCGCCGCGAGGCCTGGATGAAGCGATCCACCGCATCCTGATCGTAGGATTGGTGGTGAGCGCTTCCCTCTTCCTTGTCGGCTTGGGTCTAAGCCTGGTGGAGGGTCAGCCCCTTCCCACGCAGGCGATGGCGCCGGGGGAGGCGCTTCGCCAGATGCTGGCCATGCAGCCTGCGGGGTTCCTCTCGTTGGGGCTCATCGTCCTCATCGCAACGCCGATGCTGCGGGTTGCGGGGTCCGTTTTGGTTTTCGCCTGGCAGCGCGATTGGCGCTACGTTGGGATCACGTGCCTGGTGTTGCTGGTGATGATCGCCAGCGTCCTACTAGGGCGCGGCGGCTGAAGGAGGGCGCTATGATCAAGCGAGATGAGCGGGTGCTGTTGCGCAAAGAGGTGCAGGCCCTCTTGGCCATCGCCCGCGCCATGAACACAACCCTCACTCGGCGGGCGATGCTGGATGCCGTTTTGCAGGCCGTCGTGACCGAACTGGGCTACAAGGCGGCGTCCTTGCGCCTGCTGGATGCCGAGCGGCGCACCTTGAAGCTCCAATCGGCCTACGGCCTTAGCCAGACTTACCTGGATAAGGGCGGCGTAGAGTTGGAGCACAGCCCCATGGATCGCGAGGTGTTGCAGGGGCGCCCGGTTACCATCCTGGACGTGCGCAGCGAGCCCGGGTTCCAATATCCTCAGGCGGCGGCGCGGGAGGGCCTCTGCAGCGTCCTCGCTGTGCCGCTCCATACTGCTCAGGGTGAGAGGGAGCAGGTGGTAGGGGTGCTGCGCGTCTACACGGGCGAACCGCACGAGTTCAGCCAAGACGAGATAGATTTCATGGGCGCGGTGGCTAACCTGATCGCGCGCGCCCTGGCCTACAGCCACCTGTACGAGGCGTTTCAGACCATCGCCCAACAGGTCAATTCCAGCCTGAAGGTGAAGGAGGTCCTCACCGCGCTCCTGCGCAGCACCGTGCGCGAACTGAACTTCAAGGCCGCGTCCATCCGGCTGTTGGGCCCCCGCAAGAGGCGGCTGCACATCGCTGCGGCCGAGGGGCTCAGTCCTCAGTACCTGAACAAGGGCGAGGTGCGGGTAAAGGAAAGCCCCATAGACCGTGAGGTGTTGCAAGGCCGCTCGGTAACGATCTTTGACGTAGGTCGCGAACCAGGCTTCCAATATCCGGAGGAGGCCGCGCGCGAGGGTATCCGCAGTGTGCTGGCCGTGCCGCTGGCCGTGCGGGGGGAGATCGTAGGGGTCATGAGGGTCTACTCCGGGCAACCTCATCGTTTCACGGCCGAGGAAGAGGCGTTCGTCCGGGCGGTGGCCAACCTGGGCGCCATCGCGCTGGAGAACGCCCGCCTCCACGAGGCGCTGGAGCAGAAATATGAGGCCGCGCGGGAGGATTGGTCGGGCTGGTACCGCTTCCTGGCGCTGAGTTGAGCATCGGTCGTCGCGAGGTGTGTGATGGCCGAACGCGTGCTGGTCATTGAAGACGAGGCCAAGATCGCCGATTTCCTGCGCCGGGGGCTCATCTACGAGGGCTATCAGGTGGATGTGGCCCCCAACGGCGAAGCCGGGCTGGCTCTGGCCCGCGAGCGCTCTCCCGACCTGGTCATCCTGGACCTGATGCTGCCGGACATGGACGGGTTGGAGGTTTGCCGACGTCTGCGCGCCGCCAGCGATGTACCCATCCTGATCCTGACGGCCAAGGATGCCGTCTCCGACCGGGTGAAAGGGCTGGACAGCGGCGCGGACGATTACCTGGTCAAGCCCTTCGCCTTTGAGGAGCTCCTGGCGCGCCTGCGGGCCCTGCGCCGTCGTCGCCAGACAACCGAAGCCCAGGAGGTCTTGCGCTTCGCCGACCTCACCCTCAACACCGCCACGCGGGAGGTGTGGCGTGGAAACCGTCGCATTGAGCTCACGGCCAAGGAGTTTGACGTGTTGGAGCTCTTCATGCGCCACCCGCGCCAGGTTCTCACCCGCGACATCCTGTACGAGCGCATCTGGGGGTACGACTTCGGCGGGGAATCCAACATCATAGAAGTGTACATCCGCTACCTGCGCTCCAAACTGGAGGCGGGGGGCGAGCCGCGCCTCTTGCAAACGGTGCGCGGCGTCGGCTATGCCCTGCGGGAGGAGTGAGCCCTGCGCGGTGAGGCCGCGCTGATGGTGCGTCCATGTCCATTCGTCTGCGCCTGACCTTGTGGTATACCGCCCTGTTGGGCGCGAGCATGCTCCTTTTCGGCCTCCTCTTCTACTCTTTCCTGGACCGCGTGTTGCGCACCGAACTGGAGGATGCCATTCGCAGCCAGGCTGGTCGGGCCACGGCGGTTTTAGAACGAGAGTTGGACCCCTTCAACGCGCTGCGGAGCGGTCGCATCCCGCTGCCGACCACCATCGTCTTCGCCGATCAGGTCTACGCTCAGGTCGTTGCTCTCCCCTCGGGCAGCATCGTGGGCAAGTCGTCCAACCTGGGCGACCTCAGCCTTCCCCTGCCTGGGGACATCCTGTGGTTGAACCTGCAAGGGCGTTCCGTCTTCTACACCTGGGAGGACGCGGGCATCCATCTGCGCATCATCAGCGTGCCCGTCCGCGCGGCCAACAAAGAGGTAGTAGGGGCGATGTTGGTGGCGCAATCTCTGCAAGGGGTGGAGAGGATGTTGCGGGCGACGCGCCTGGTCCTCTTGGGGAGCAGCATCCTGGCCCTGCTGTTGGCCGCTGTCGTGGGCGCGTTCCTGGCCCACACCGCCCTGCGGCCGATCGACGAGATCACCCGTACCGCCCGTCGCATCAGCCAGCGAGAGGATTTGAGCGAGCGTTTGGCCGTGCCCGCGCCGCCCCACGACGAGGTGGGACGCCTGGCCGCTACCTTCAACGAGATGCTGGAAAGGCTGCAGCGCCTCTTTGAAGCGCAACAGCGCCTGGTCGCCGACGTTTCCCACGAGTTGCGCACGCCGCTGACCACCGTGCGCGGCAACCTAGACCTCTTGCGTCGGGGCGCGCTGGAGGACCCCGCCTCGCGGAAGGAGGCCCTTGACGCCATAGAGGGGGAGATCGGGCGCATGAGCCGCCTGGTATCGGACCTCCTCCTTCTGGCCCAGGCCGATGCCGGCATCCGCCTGGATTTGAAGCCTGTGGAGCTGGACACGATCCTGCTGGATGTCTATCGCCAAGCGCAGATCATGGCAGCAGGGACCGGCGTGCAGGTGCACCTGGGCAACGAGGATCAGGCCGTCGTGCGGGGTGATGCGGATCGGCTGCGGCAACTGTTGCTCAACCTGGTGGAGAACGGCATCAAATATACCCCCGCGGGTGGAAAGGTAACCCTCTCCCTCTATCGCGACAACGACTGGGTGCAGGTCTCCGTCGCCGATACGGGCATCGGCATCGCGCCGGAAGACCTGCCCCACATCTTTGAGCGCTTCTATCGCGGCAGCAAGAGGCGCGCCCAAGGGCGCAACGGCATCGGCTTGGGCCTGGCCATCGCCCGTTGGCTGGCCGAGGCCCACGGCGGCCAGCTCACGGTGGCCAGCCGTCTCGGCGAGGGGAGCACTTTTACCTTGTGGCTGCCGCTCTACCGGCCCGCCTGAAGCGGGCTTGCGCATGCCGGGCCGTATCCTGCCCGACCCTCCCTCGTTTGTCTTGTTGAGACCGCCGACATGAACGACGTCTGCTCCGACGCCGAAATGATCCAGCTGATCCAGGGGGCCCAACGCTGGGAAACGGCGGCTGTTGACCGTCTGTACGATCTCTACGCCGACAAAGTGTTCCGCTACATCTGGTACCGCGTCGGCGATCGGGAGACCGCCGAGGACCTGACCATGGACGTCTTCCTCCGCCTCCTGGAGCACCTGCCGGGCTTCCGCCTCAACCGCGAGCGGCCAGTGGCCTCTTTCTCGGCCTGGCTGTTTCGCATTGCCGGCAATCGCGTGGTGGACCACTATCGTCGCCGGGACAAGAGGGAGAAGCCTGTGGGAGCGCCCGCGGAGTGGGAGGCGCACAGGTCGCCCTCGGAACAGGCGCTGGATGCCATTGAGCAAGACGAGACGGCGGCGGAGCTGCGCAGGGCCATCGCCCAACTGACAGAGGAACAGCGGCAGGTTGTGCTTTACAAGTTCGTGGAGGACCTGAGCAACGCGGAGGTGGCAAGGCTCCTGGGTAAGAGCGAGGGGGCCGTGAAGTCGCTTCAGCATCGGGCCTTGGCCGCCATTCAGCGTTCGTTGCGTTGGCCTTTGACGAGGAAAGCGTAGTGGAGATCGCGGTCATTCTGGACGAGTGCCTGGAACGCCTGCGCCAGGGCGAGGCCATTGAAGATTGCCTGGCCCGCTATCCCGATCGCGCGCGCGAGTTGGAGCCTTTGTTGCGGGTGGCCGCGCGACTGTATGTCGCCCCGCGCCCGCGGCTGGCCCCTGCCAGCCGATCGGCCATGCAGGAACGGCTGCCCCGAGTGATGGCCGGCAAGCGCCCTCGCCCCGCGCGCCGCCCGCCGCGTGTGCGCTTTGCTTTCGCTTGGGCCGTCCTCCTGGCCTTGATCCTGACGGGCGCGGGCCTGGCCCGCGTCGCCGCCAATAGCCTCCCGGGCCATCTCCTCTATCCGGTCAAACGCGCGGTGGAGGACGCACGCTTGACCCGCACGTGGGGGGCAACCGCGCGCGCCCAATGGCACCTGGAGCGTGCTCAACGGCGTTTGGCGGAGTTGGAGCGACTCCTGCGAGGCGAGGGACGCTACGACGCCGCCACGCTGGCCGCCTTGGAGGCGGAGACGATGCAGGCCCTGACGGAGATCGCCCGTGCCGACGAGGCGCAGGGGAGCGACCTCCTGGGGCAGTTCCTGGCCATCGTGCGAGCACAGCGCGCTTTCTTGTCCGCCGCGGCGGCGGGGGAGCAAGACCCCGTCGCACGCCTGGCTCTGGAGGCAGCCGCGGCCGCCGCCGCGCGAGAGGAAGCGTGGGCCGACTACGCCCTACAAAACCCCCAGGCTCTGGCGCCCCTAGCCCAGGGCACGCCGCTACCCGGCGATTGGCCGCCCACGCCCTCGCCGACCGCGACCGCCGCGACACCCCTACCTTCCCCTACCGCCACCTGGACCGCGACGCGCACCCCCACGCCGACCCGCACTCCGTCGCCGACGGTTGAAGAAGGGGCCGGCACAGAGGGCACCCCGACGCCTTCGCCGAGTCCATCGCCTACCCGGACGCCAACCCCGCGCTCCACTTCTACACCTCGCCCGACGGCGACGCCTCTGCCTCCTGCCCCCACGCCGCGCCCGACGGCAGCGTCTCAACCGACGGCGACGCCTTTGCCCCCCGTTCCCACGCCGCGCCCGACGGCGACGCCTACCCCACCGCCGACGCCGACTTTCAGCCCGACGCCGCGCCCGACGGCCACGTACCCGCCGACGGCGACGTCCCGCCCCACGCCGACGTCATCTCCCACTCGGATCGTGGGGCCGACGCGCACGCCGACCGCGAGGCCCACGAGGACGCCCGTCAAGCCGACCAGGACGCCCACGGCCACACGTCGTCCGACGCGCACGCCGCTCCCTACCCTCTCATGGACGCCCACGGTCACCGGTACGCTAAGCCCCTGGTTTGAGACGCCCGAGCCGCGCGTGAGCCCGAGCCAGACGTCGAGGCCGACCTGGGAACGGCCGCGAGAGACGCTGACGCCTTCATCCACGCCTGAGCCTGAGGAGGAGTCACCCACGCCGGAATTCACTGAGAGGCCGTCGGACGAGACCCCTGATCCCCGCAGGGGCCGACGTCCGTAGCGGCCTCTGCAGGAGGGGCACATCACCGTCAAGGCCAAGGGATTAAGGCATGCTCAACGCGCGCAAGGTCGTTCTCCTCTTGTGGCTGTCTTTATCGGTCGTCGTGCCTGCGTGGATGCTGCCCCTTGAGCACCCTGACGCGGCCCCCCTCGCCTGTCAGGAACTCATCGTCAACGGCGATTTTGAGTCGGGGACGGCGCCATGGGTGGCGACGCCCGGCGGCTCATACAGCATCATCAGCGATTACAGGCCGCGCGGCGACGTGGGATACAGCGCCTTCCTAGGCGGCTACAATCAGGCAGAGGACGACCTGTACCAGGCCGTCGCCATCCCTGCCGGCGTGAACAGCGTGGAGTTGAGTTATTGGTGGTTCATGGAAACCTTTGAGGCGGTGCACCCCGCCGACTTCATGACGGTCACCGTGCGCAGCGCGTCCGGGGCCATCCTGGCGACGCTAGAGACCATCAGCGACGGGAGCGAGGCGGGAGATTGGCTTTCGTCGCGCTTTGACTTGCGGGCCTACGCGGGCCAAACGGTGCGCATCGGCTTCCACGCCGTGACGGACCTTGCCAACTCCACCAGTTTCTTCGTGGATGACGTGAGCCTGCGGGCCTGTAGCGAGACGCCTACGCCAACCATCACCGCCTCCGCGACGCCCACGCGCACAAGGACGCCCACGCCGACGCGCACCCCGACGCGCACGCCAACCCGCACGCCTTCCGCCGCGCGCCAACGGGCGTCCTTGCCGCTGATCCTGCACAGGGCGCGATGAAGTGTAGGGGTACATGGTAGGGGCATGGGAAAGCGATGGCGGAGAGAGCAGGAGGTGCGAAGCCGTATCCTACCGTTTGCCTCGTCGTTTGGAAGAGTAGAAATCCCGCTGCTCGGTTCTTCTGAAAGGCCGACGGGGCGACCCCGTCACCGCAGGTGAAGAGCAGGGTTGCGCGCATGGGGCCCGCCGCTTCGGGGGATGGCCGGGCCCTACGGTCAGTCTGGGGTTGCTTTCGAGGGAGGGCCCCCTCTCGAATCAACCGCCAGGCTGCCCGAAGGGCCTGGCTTCCCACCCTCCCATCTTCAACCGCCCCTGAGCGGGGAACGAACAAGGAGTATACCCATGAACGAGAACCGTTCGGCAATGCCCAACCGAAGCAAACGACACCTAATGTGGTGGATGATCGCGATGCTCAACCTCTTTTTGATCGGCTCGCTGGCGCTGTCTCCGGGCTTGGCCGCAGCGAGGCAGGTCTCTCAGGCCATGGCCGGCGATGACGCGCCTCTGACAGGGGCCGACGATGAGGTGTTGGCGCCTGATGAGGTTCGCTTGGCAGGCGTCATCCTGAGCGTGCCTGCCGGCCTGATTGGCGATTGGACGGTCGGCGGCAAGACCGTCAAAGTCACTGCGGAGACCCGCATCAACCAGAACCGCGCGCCCGCCCAGCCGGGCCAATGGGCCAACGTGCGCGCCCTGAAGCAAAGCGATGGCTCCCTGACCGCCTTCCGCATAGATGTCCTGCCGCCGATCGTGCGATTGGAAGGCCCCATCATGAGCATAGACAGCGCTAGCGGCGTCTGGGTGATCGCTGCCCAACCGTTCAAGGTAGATAGCAACACCCGCATCAACGAGCGGGAAGGGAACGCGGAGGTCGGAGCCTGGGTGGAGGTGCAAGCGGAAGAGCAAAGCGACGGCAGCCTGCTGGCACTGCGCATCGCCGTGATAGAGCCGAAGGACGACGTAAGCGGCTTCGGGGCGATCCAAGAGGTGGCGGCGGACCATTGGGTCGTCAGCCGGATGACCTTCAACGTGACCATGAGCAACACCGTGCAGGGGCCCGCCGAGGTCGGCTTGCTGGCTCGCTTCCACGGCTTCCTTCAGGGCGATGCTCTGGTCGTGGAGCGCATCCGCGTAGAATATCGTGAGTGGGAGCGGCTTCACCTTCCGCCCGTGGTCTTCCAAGGCGTCATAGAGTCCCTCCCCGCAAGCGGCCTCCTCGGCGAGTGGGTGGTCAGCGGCCGCCATGTGATGGTGGATGCCAGCACCGAAATCAACCAGAGCAAGGGGCCGGCGGAGGTGGGCGCGCCAGTGCACGTGGAGGCGCGGTGGCAAAGCGACGGCACGCTGTTGGCGACCCGCATCGTCGTCTTGGCGCGGCCTGCGTGGGCCCTGGTGCGGTTTAAGGGCGTCATCCGGTCCATGCCCACCGAGGGCTTCGTCGGTGAATGGGTCATCCGCACCGACGACGGCGATCGCTCCGTGCAGGTAACCGAGCGCACCTGGGTGGATGAGCACGCGGGCCCTGCGCAGGTGGGCGCGCGGGTCCAGGTGGAGGCGCTGCGACGCGAGAACGGTTCGCTGTGGGCCTTGCGCATCAAAGTCTTGCCGTCGGAGGTGACGCCACCTCCCACCCGCACGCCGCGCGCGACGCCCACGCCTCGGCCGACCCGCACGCCGCAGCCGACTCAGCCGCCGCGCACCACCCCTACGCCGATCGTGCGCGAGGTGGAGTTTGAGGGGCGCATCCAGAGCCGCCCTATGGCGCGCAACGGCCTCTGGCGCATCGCCGGACAAAACGTGCTGGTCACGCAGCAAACCAAGATTGAAGAAAAAGACGGTCAGGCGGTGGTAGGCGCGTGGGTGAAGGTGAAAGGCTGGCAAGGGCCGACCGGCCCGGTGCTGGCCCGCGAGATAGAGGTAAAAGCGCCGCCCGCTCCCTGAACCTCCCCTGAAAAGAGCATGACTGAGACAAGGCTGCCGGGGGCGGCTTAGGCTCCGGCAGCCTTGTCTTTGCGGAGAGTCGGCGCGTGGGCACCCACGCAGGGAGGCCGACCTTCCGGCCGTCGTCAGGGAGGATGCTACGAGGAGACGAAGGAGACCTGCGGTTGCGTCGCTTGTTGACCGCGACGGGAGCGCAGGCGGCTTGCCTCCAGATAGGCTTCTACCATCTCGCGGCTGTAACGCCGATGGCCGCCCGGCGTGCGAAACGGCGTCAGGCCACCCTGCCGCTCTATCAGTTGCAAGGTGGAGAGGCTCACATGCAAGTAGGCAGCCGCCTCGCGGGCCGTCATCAGGGTGTCGCCTTGTTGCTTCATGGGGCACGACTCCTTCTGTGAGGCTTGGGAACCAGCGCGAAACGTAAAGAAGGGTGTAGAAACTATCTGAAGTAAGATTCGCACAAGGTCGCCCCGTTGTCAATGGGACTACGGTACCATTTCAGGCCGTTTCACTGCATTTCAGCGTGCGTTCGGCGGATCAGCAAGCCCGCTCCTATCCTTGGGCGAGGAGGGGCGCCATCTACGGCTGGAACAACTGCGCCTCGCCGTTGCCCAGAGACCAGTTCTCGCGCGGGGCGTCCAGCAAGTTGATGAAGACGTCCTGGGGCCGCATCCCTACCTTCTCCGTCAGCAGTTCGGCCATGCGCTTGTAGAGCGCGCGCTTTTGGTCGGGGGTGCGTCCGGCTGCCAGGGTGATCTGAATGAAGACCACGTCGTCGGTGCGCTGAATGCCGAGGTGGGTTGGATCGTAGATCAGGTCTTCGGGCGCGTGCTCGGTGATGAGCTGAAAGCGGCTGGTCGGGGCTACGTTGATCGTCTCCATCATGGCCTGATGGACGGCGTCGGCGACGGCGCGGCGGTAGGCGGCGGGCTTGCCCGCGCGCAGCGAGATGCGAACCAACGGCATGGCGTACCTCCTGATAGGGTGATGATGGCAACCAGTGTACAGGAATCGTCGGCGGCGGTCAAATTCTCCTTTTGCTTCCCCCTTCGGTCAAGGGTATAATGGGGACGGGTCGGAGGCGCCGACCTTTGCGCTATGTCTCAACCTGGCATCCTCGGCACGCGGCTGCGGGTTTCCCTCCTCTCGGCGGTGGACGCGCCGGCCAACCCTTACGTCTCGCTCCTGCGGAGCGCGGTGCTTGCGGCCGCGCCTGAGATGGAGGTGTGCCTCCATGCCGGGCCCGCGCCGGGCCTCCTGCGTCGCGACCGGGCCGACGTCGTGCACCTGCATTGGCTGGAACTGTGGGATCGGCCCCCTTTCCTTCCCTTTGCTGATTGGCAGGGAAGCCGGTGGGGGCGCGCGCTGCGGCGTGCCGCCAACCACCCGCAAGTGTACGCCTGGCGGCGGGCGGCGCGGCTCCTCACGTTCCTCGGCGCGCTGCACCGCTTTCGCCGCGCGGGAGGGCGCGTGGTGTACACGGTGCATAACCTGGCCGGCCATGACGGTGGCGAGACCTGGGCCGATCGCCGGGCGGCGCGCTGGCTCCTGCGCCACGCTGACGCGCTGCACGTCCATGATGAGCACACCGCCGAGGCAGTAGCGAGGGTGCGTGGAAGCCGAGAAGGCGTCGCCGTGATCCCGCACGCCAACTACGTGGGGGCTTATCCCAACCGAGTAAGCCGCGAGGAAGCGCGACAGGAGTTGGGGCTGAGGCCGGATACCTTCGTTTACCTCTTTTTAGGCCAGGTGCGCCCCTATAAGGGGTTGGAGGAACTGTTGCCCGCCTTCACCCGCGTCCCAGGGGAGGATCGCGCGCTGGTCATCGCCGGCCAACCTGCTCCCGGCTACGAACGGGTCATCGCGGCCCTGAGCAGGCAAGACCCGCGCGTCCGCTTCCAGCCGGGGTTTGTCCCGATGGAGAGGGTGCAATATTATCTGAACGCGGCCGACCTTTGCGTCCTCCCTTACCGTCGGATCACCACCTCCGGCGCGGCAATGCTGGCCTTCTCGTTCGGCCTTCCCGTCCTTGCCCCGGCCATCGGTGGCTTCCCCGCGCTCATCGGGCCGGAGCAAGGCATCCTGTATGACCCTGTCGAGCCGGACGCGCTGGCGCGCGCCCTGGCGGAGGCGCCGACAGGGGACTGGCGCTCACGCCGGGCCACCATCCTGGCTTGGGTGCGTCGCTACGATTGGGCGGAGGTCGCCCCGCGGTTCATCACCCTCTATCGCAGCCTGGTGCACCATGCTTGAGGATTGTGCCATCGTTTGCTTTGCGCCCAACCCTTGGCATGACATCTGGCGCAACCGCCAGCACATCATGATCCGGCTGGCCAGGCGCAACCGTATCCTCTTCGTAGAGCCGGGGTTGACCATGCTGGGCGATTGGCGACGGGGGAGGCTGGGCTGGCGCGACCTGCGCCGCCCGTCCGTGCAGCATCTGCAGGATGGGCTTTACCTTTACCGTTTTCCCGCTTGGCTACCGGGGAGCCGGCGCAAGGCGGTAGACGAGGCGATGCGTGCGGCGCGGGCATGGCATCTCCGCCGCGCCGCACGCCGGTTGGGGATGACGCGTCCCATCTTGTGGCTTTACCGTCCGGACCAGCGCCCTTGGATAGGGGAGTTCTCCGAAAGGTTGGTCCTCTACCACGTAACCGACGAGTACCAGGCCTTCGGCTTTCTGACGGAGGCGCAGCGTCGGGCCATCATCGCGGATGAAGAGAGGCTGCTGGCCGAGGCCGACCTGACCGTGGTCACCTCCCCGCGCCTGTGGGAGACGAGAAAGGCGCGCGCCCGACGCATTGCCCTGGTGCCCAACGGCGTGGACTACGCGGCCTTCGCCGCGGCCCGGCGAGAGCCTGCGCAGGAGCCTGACGACCTGCGCGCCGTTCCCCGACCCCGCTTGGCCTACGTGGGCCATGTCAGCCTGCGTCTGGACCTACCGCTCCTAGCCGAGGTTGCGCGGGCGCGGCCCAACTGGTCGCTGGTTCTCCTGGGCTCCGTCTGGGACCTGGGATGCGAGGCGGAGATGGCGCACTTACGCACCCTGCCGAACGTCCACTTCTTGGCCCCGCGCGAGGGGCCGGCCGTCCCTTCTTACCTGGTGGCCTGCGACGTGGGGTTGATGCCGTACCGCGTCAACCGCGAGACGGAGAGCATCAGCCCGCTGAAGCTGTACGAATACCTGGCCGCGGGGTTGCCGGTGGTTAGCGCCGACGTTCCGGCGGCGCGAGAGATCGCGCCGCTGCTCTACATCGCCTCAGACGGCGAGGGATGGGTCAGAGCGGTGGAGGCGGCTTTGGCCGAGCGCGACCCTGCCCGGCGCGAGGCGCGGCAGGCTCAGGCCGCGGCCAACGATTGGGATCGGCGGGTGGAAGAACTGTCGGCTCACATCACGGCGGCACTCGCCGCAAAGGATCGTCTATGACAAAAGAAAGCGTGCGCCGGTTCTACGACGAAAAGGGATGGTGCCGGGCAGGCGATACCTACGTAGATACTCAACTCTACGTGGACGTGCGGCCCGTGGTCCAGCAATACATGCGGCGCGCCGACGCGCGGGTGCAGGCCGTGCTGGCGCCCGAAGGACGGCTCTTTCTAGACGTGGGTTGCGGCGCGAAACCCAAGATGGAACTCTCCACAGGCTATCAGAAGCACGTCTGCGTGGATTTCTCCATCACCGGCCTGCGTGAGGCGCGGCGCAAATTGGGGGCGCGAGGCCTCTACGTCATGGCCGACGCGACGGCCCTCCCCTTCGCAGAGGATCTCTTTGACGCCGTCATCAGCGCGCACGTCATCTACCACATCCCCGGCCTGGAGAACCAGCGGCGTGCGATGCAAGAGGTCTACCGCATGGTGAAGCCGGGACGCACCGGCGCCATCCTCTACGCCAATCCTTACCATGTCCGTTACTTTGACCTGACCTGGGGCTGGAAGGGGTTGGCGCGGCACATGTTCCGCTTCCTGGGCGACATGGTTGACCGGCTACGTGGGCGTCCCCACTGGGCCGCGGATAAGCCCGGCGAGGAGAGGGTGGCCGACGGCGAACTTTTCTACAAGTCGTATCCGCCGGCCTGGGTGCGGCGTTTCCTCCCTCCCGGCACGATGGAGATACGCTGCCTGCGCTGGCTGACGAAGACTTTCACCAGCCGTCGCGTCCAGGATACGCCGAATTGGCGGCGCTTCCTGCATACGGTCACCTGGCTGGAGGATCGTCTGCCCCATCTCTTGGCCTATGGCGCGAACTACCTGCTTCTCGTGGTGCGCAAGGGATAGCATGACGCTCGCAGGCCAACACATCCTTTGCTTTGGGCCCGATCCGTGGGGCAGCATCTGGCAGGACAAGCCGGGCCTGATGCGCGCGTTGGCGCGGCATAACCTGGTCGTTTACTTTGAGCCGCGCGTGCACCTGCCCGACGTGTGGCGCGACCTGCGCGCCGGTCGCCTCAGTTGGCGCGACCTGCGTCGCCCGCGCCTGGAACGGGTCGCGAAGGGCCTGTACGTTTACCATCACCCTCTCTACGCGCCGATCAGCGGGCGCGAGCCCTTGCGCACGCCGCTGCGCTGGCTGAGGGAGGGTCTGTGGCAGGAGGCCCTCCGACGCCTGAGGGTGAAAAGGCCGATCCTCTGGCTTTACCTGCCGGGGATGGCCGACCTGGTCGGACGCTTTGGCGAGAAACTGTTGGTCTATTTCGTGGTGGACGAGTACGCAGCCTATCCGGGGCTGAAGCCGGAGGTGGCCGCCTCCATGCGCCGCCGCGAGGAGATGCTCCTGCGCCAAGCCGACGTGGTTTTCACCACTGCCGCGACCCTGCGGGATGAGCGACTGCCGCTCAACCGGCACACCTATTGGGTGCCCAACGCGGTGGATTTCGCCGCCTTTGCCGACGCGCTGGCCGCGCCAGGGCCCGAGCCGGCATCGTTGGCTTCCCTGCCACGGCCGCGTCTGGGCGTGGTCGGGAGCATCGGGAGCAAGGTAGACCTGGACCTACTGACGGCAGTGGCTTGGGCGCGGCCGGGTTGGTCCCTGGCCCTGATCGGGCCGGTGACGCGAGGCGTGGACATCGGCAAACTGTCCGCCTTGCGCGCTCTACCGAACGTCCATCTCCTGGGCGCGGTGCCGCCTGCGGAGGTTCCTCGCGTCATGCATGCTTGCGATGTGGGGCTTATCCCCTACGTCATCAGCGCCGAGACGCGCCATGTCAACCCGCTTAAGGTCTACGAATACCTGGCCGTGGGGCTGCCGGTGGTCTCTACGCCGCTTCCCAACTTGGCGGTGCCGCCGGAGATGGCGCGCACGGCAGGTACGCCGGAGGAGTTCATCGCCGCCGTGGAGGCCGCCTTGGCCGAGGCGGGGGATGAAGCCTGGGCTGCGCGTCGGCGTGCCTACGCCGCCACGCAGACCTGGGAGGCCCGCGCGGAGGAGATCTCGCAGCGGGTGGCAGAGGCGCTCGCGCGCAAAGAGCGCGCAAACGTCCGCCCTTGACCGCCTGGCCTAGGAAAGGCTGAGCAAGGGCGAAGCGGACGATCCAGAAAGAATTGAGGGGTAAAGGAGCGTCATCGTTGTCTCGCCGTTGGCGTTGGGCCTTGGTGGTCGTCATCCTGTTGGCCTGGGGGATGCGGCTGCCTCGCCTCTCGGCGCAAAGCCTATGGTACGACGAGGCGGTAACCGCGGACGTGGTGCGCCTGGGCCTG
The DNA here is from genome assembly GCA_034434975.1 of Anaerolineae bacterium. Classification (GTDB taxonomy): domain Bacteria; phylum Chloroflexota; class Anaerolineae; order JADYZS01; family JADYZS01; genus JADYZS01. The sequence goes on from DAOTYP010000106.1 coordinate 18,547, forward strand.
GAGCGCCTGACCCGATGGACCGCCGATGACATCCAGCCGCCGTTCTACTACTACCTCCTGGCAGGCTGGGTAGGGCTGACCGGCAGCAGCGAATGGGCCCTGCGTTTCCCTTCCGCCTGCTTTGGCCTCCTGGCTGTCCCCCTGACCTATGCGCTAGGGCGACGGCTCTTCGCACGCGGCGACGGTGCGGGCGCAAGGGCCGCATGGTTGGCCGCCCTTTTCGCCGCCCTCTCGCCCCTCTACATCTATTACGCCCAGGAAGCCCGCATGTACACGCTCTTGACCGCCCTCGGCCTCCTGATGGCGCTCTTCCTGGTGGATTGGCTGCACACGCCTTTGCGCCCGGAGCAGCGACGCGACCGCTGGCTGGCGATGATCGCGGTCAGCATCGCCGCCGTCTATACCCATTACTACGCCTTCTTCCTCATCCTCGCCTTTGCCGTCTATTTCATGGCCGTTTGGAGCCGTCGCAGGCCGCGCCTGGTGGGCGCGGAAGCCCTCATCGCCGCGCTCTCCGTCGCCGTCGCCTACGTGCCCTGGTTTCCCTTCGTGGCGAGCCGCTACCGGGCCGACGCCAGTTACTGGCGCGGCACCCTGAAGATCGGCGAGGCGCTGCGCCACACCTTCATCGGCTTCACGCTGGGCGAGACGGTGTTGGAGCCGATCGCGATTCGGCTCCTGTGGGGGTTCGGCCTGGTGTTCGCCCTCGGCATCGTCGTCCTATTGTGGCAGAGCGCGGCCCCCGCCGTCTTGCCTCCCCGCGCCTTTCCTTCCGGCCTCCGGGGGAAGGACAAAGGGCCTCGCCCCGCGCGGCCAACCGCTCCTTCACCGCGCGCCCGCCCGTCCTTCCGCATCCCTTTCAACGTTCTCTTTCTCCTTTGTTATCTCTTCCTGCCCGTCCTGGGTATCCTGGCCTTCTCCTACCGCAATCCCAAGTTCAACCCTCGCTACCTGATGCTGGCATCTCCCGCGCTCCTTCTCCTGTGGGCGGGCGGCCTCGCGCGGCTCGCCTCCAAGGGGAGGCCATGGGGCAACCTTGTGGCTGCGCTGGGTGCCCTCTTCATCGGCGCGTCCTTCCTCTACTCCGACTACAACCTCTACGCCGACCCGGCCTTCACCAAGCCCGATTTCCGCGGCGCGGTAGCCTACGTACAGGCGAATCGGCGGCCCGACGAGGCGGTTTTCCTGGTCTCCGGCCACATGTCGCCGGCCTGGGATTACTACGCGCCGGGGAGCGAGCGCACGCGCCTTCCGGACATGGATGTTCTGGACACCGGCCGTGTCCTCTCCTATGCCGTAGCCGATGACCTGACGCGGGCGATGGAGGGGAAAACGGGCGCATGGTTGGTGCTCTGGCAGGACGAGGTGATAGACCCGCTGGGGCTGGTGGACGAACTCCTGACGCACGCAAGCGCCGAGGCTCCTCAAGAGCGCCGCTTTTGGCATGTGCGGGTGCGGCACTACCCTGCTATCCCGTTGTCCGCGGGGCCGCGCTTCTCTGCGCAGCCGTCCATCCAACAGGAGACGAGCGTCCGCTTCGGCGACGCGCTGGAGTTGGTCGGCCTCTCTCAAGAAGAGGATGGCCGCCTGACCCTTTACTGGCGCGCGCTGCGCCCCCTCTCGGCAGACCTGAAGGTTGCCTTGCGCCTGGTGGATGAAGAGGGCCACACGTGGGGGCGAGCCGAGGATCGCAGGCCGGCCACTTACGGTTACCCTACCTTCCGTTGGCGGCCCGGCGAGGTCGTTCCCGGCCGCTACGAGGCCCTTCCTGCGGACCCCGCTACGCCGCCGGGGGCCTATTGGCTGGAAGTCACCGTGTACGATGCGACCACGGGCCACATCTTGGACGTGCTGGACGCTGCAGGCGCGCCCCAGGGGGCATGGGCGACGGTCGGGCCGGTGCGCTTGGGGCAACTCACGCCGGCGCCGGATGAGGGAGCGCTCCCCATGCAACATCGCCTGAACCTGCCCCTCAACGAGGAGGTAGAGTTGGTCGGCTACTCGTTGGCCCCAACGGTAGGAGAGGCGGGCGACCTGGTGCACCTGGACCTCTGGTGGCGGGCAAGGCAAGAGCCAAGCGCCCCCTACAACGTCTGGCTGGTCTGGTTCAGCCCGGAGGGCGCGCCCGCGGCCGACGGCCTCCACCCCGACGCCTTGCTCCAGTTAGGCCCCAAGGGGCGCATCGTGCGCTTGCAAGTGACCAAGCCCATTTGGCAGCAGGCGACGCCCGGCCCCTGGCCGTTGCGCCTGGCCTTGACGCGCGGGCCGGAGTCGCGGACGCCCAACGAATGGACGCACCTGGCCCTCGTTCAGGTGCGCCCGACGGAGCGCGTCTTCACCGTGCCGCAGGTGCAGCGGCCCAGCGGCGCCTCCTTCGGCGGGCAGGCGATCTTGATCGGCGCGGACCTGAGCGCCGAGGTCGCGCGCCCCGGCGCGACGGTGAGCATCACCCTCACCTGGCAGGCCCGCGAGCCGATGACGCGAACGTACACGGCCTTCGTTCACCTCTTGGGGCCGGAGGGCAGGATGATCGCAGGCCAGGATGCGCCACCAGGGGGCGAGGCCCGCCCGACGACGGCCTGGGTGCCAGGAGAGGTGCTGTCGCATCGCTTTGACCTGACCTTGCCACGCGAGGCTGCCCCCGGCGACTACCTGATAGAGGTCGGCCTCTACGACGCGCGGCGGCCGGGGATGCCGCGCCTCCCCGCCTTCTCTGCCCAAGGGGAGAGGCTGGGCGATCGGGTGCTCCTAGGGACGTTGCGGGTGGAGTGAGGGGATGTCAGTTAGGCCTCCACCGTATCCGCATAGCGAAGGAGCGAGGCCGCGGCGTCCAGGCTGGCCCATTCGCCCGCGCCGACGGCGGCGATGAGGGCCGCCCCTACAGCCGCCTCTTCCTCCAACGCAGGGATGTGCAAGGGAAGGCCGAACCGTCGGGCGACGATCGCGGCCAAGAGGCGGTTGCGCCGGAGCCCGTTACCCGAGCCCACCAGGTGCGTCCGCTCGCCGAGGAGGGGTTGCATCTGCAGGTAGAATTGGTAGAATCCCTCTGCCATCCCCTCCAGCAGGGCGCGGGTCAGGTGTCCGGGCGTCAGGTTGTAGGGGGTGATGCCGGTGAAACTTCCCCGCGCCGTCGGGTCCGTGCGGGTGCCCGTGAAGGTAGGCAGACAACGTAGCCCCTCCGCGCCTGGCGGCACCTGAGCGGCCAACCTCGTCATCTCGTCATATAACTCCTCGTCGCCGCGGCCGCCGAAGAAAGCGACCCCCACTTGGCGAAAGAAATCTCGCAAATAGGCGTAAGTGCGCCCGCCAAACAGGCCCGCGCCGACTAGGAGATAACGCCCGCCGGGGAAGTAGCGGGTATCCAAGCCCGGCAGGCGATGGAACCCGCCGACCAAAGCCGAGACCTGCGCGCCCGTCCCCACGTTCAGCAGGAGGCCGCGAGCAGGCTCGCGCACGCTCCCCAGAAAACTGGCCTGGTTGTCTCCTAGGGCTACAAAGACGTAAGTTTCTGTCGGGAGGCCAACCTGGGCCGCCAGGGCGGGGAGGAGCGGGCCGACCGGCTCGCCAGCCTCGCGCACCTCCGGGAAGATCTCCCTCGGGAGGCCCACGCGCGCGATGAGCGCCCAATCCCACTCGCGCGCGACGATGTCAAAGATGCCCGAACTGCCGCCATCGGTGGGGTCGGTGCAGGGAGGGAGGCCGGTCAGGAACGAGACGACGGCGTCGGGGATGAAACAGGCTCGCGCAGGCGGCGGGGGGAGTTGGCCGTTCAGGTGAAGCCAGAAAAGGGTTGGCCCTAGGTAGCCTGTCGCCGGTAGGGAACCGGTGCGCGCGAAAGCCTCTGGACCGCCGGCCAGGGAGAGGAAGCGGGCCAGGTACGTCTCGTCGCCGTCGGGGAGCCGCTCTTCCGCGCGGCGGTCCTCCCAAGTGATGGCAGGGCGCAAGGGAGCGGCGTCAGGGCCGAGGAAGGCGACGCCGTGCATCTGGCCGGTTACCCCGATGCCCTTGATCAGACGACGGTAGGGGGAGACCTGGGTTGTGATCTCCGCAAGGGACTGGATGACGAGACGGCGCAGCCTCATCAGGTCTAACTCCGAGCGCCCGCGCGCTTTCTCCTCCGGCGAGGTAGCATGGGCGCCGTGCGCTACGGTTTGCCGCGCCAAAAGGCGCCCCGTCTCCGCATCTAGGACGACCGTGCTCAGGGTCGTCGTGCCCACGTCCAGCCCAATGTAGAGCGCCATGAGCTCATCCCCTTTGCCGCCGCTGGCCGAAAGTATACGCGAGGAGCACCCCGAAGGCAAGGTCCGAGGCTCGCGGGACTTGCATCCCCTCTGCCCTTATGTTACACTCTCACCATCATCGTTGCGGAGGCGCGAGGCTCATGCTCGCCAAAGTCGCCAGTTGCGCCATCCTCGGCCTAGACGGTGCCATCGTCCAGGTGGAAGTGGACATCAATCCCAATTCCCTTCCCTCCTTCACCCTTGTCGGCCTCCCCGACGCCGCGGTCAAAGAGTCGGCCGAGCGCGTGCGGGCTGCCATCAAGAACTCCGGCCTGCAATTCCCACGCGGCCGCATCGTCGTGAACCTGGCCCCGGCCGACCTGCGGAAAGAGGGCCCGGCTTATGACCTCCCCATCGCGGTAGGGCTCCTGGCCGCCTCCGAGCAGATCCCTACGGAGCTGGACGGTTCCCTCTTCGTCGGCGAACTGTCGCTGGATGGGACGCTGCGTCACACCAACGGGGTGTTACCTATGGCAGCCGCGGCCCGGAAGGAGGGATACGGTACCCTTTTCGTGCCGCAGGAGGATGCGCCGGAGGCCTCCTTGGTGGAAGGCCTGGATGTCATTCCCTTGGATTCGCTCCATGCCTTAGCGCAGCATTTGAACGGTGAGGCGCCCCTTTCCCCTTACCGGGCCGCGATGAGCCTGGATGCGGACGATGGCGAGACCTCCGTCACCGACTTCGCGGACATAAAGGGGCAGGAACACGTGAAGCGGGCGCTGGAAGTAGCGGCGGCGGGGCAACATAACGTCCTCTTGGTAGGCCCTCCCGGCGCGGGGAAGACGCTCTTAGCGCGGGCGCTCCCCTCCATCCTTCCCCGCCTGACCCTGGAGGAGGCCTTGGACATCACTCGGATCTATTCCGTCAGCGGCCTGTTGCCTTCCGACAAGCCGCTGATTCGCCAGCGCCCCTTCCGCGCGCCCCATCATACCATCAGCCATGCCGGCTTGGTAGGAGGAGGGCGTTGGCCGCGCCCCGGCGAGATCAGCCTGGCGCAT
>DAOTYP010000107.1:0-16795 GCA_034434975.1 Anaerolineae bacterium
CCATGATCCCGCCCAGGATGTGGGCCGGGATCAGGAAGGGGACCGATGGCGCCGTCGCCAGGAAGATGGTGTAAATTCCCAACCCCAGCATGGACACCGAGAGCGTGTGGCGGGTGCCCCAACGCTGCAGGAACCGCTCCGTCCACAGGGCGCCCAGGAAGGTGGTGGCGGTGAAGATCGTCAGGAGGAGGCTGACCCAGCCATCGGACGCGCCTAGGTGATTCACCACGAAGATCGGATACAACGCCGCGGCGGCGTTGATGGCCAGATGAAGGAAAGTGGCAGAGGTCAGAAACAGGAGGTAGCGCCGCTCTCTGCGCAAACCCTGCCAGCGGACGCGCCACGACGGTGCAGGCTGCGGCCGGGGTGGCGCCCCTTGGTCCAGGAGGCGCAAGCGACTAAAGTACCAGACGTTGACCATGCCGATCAGAAACAGGGCGATGAACATGACCTGGTAGTTGAAGGGGAAGGGTGCCTGCTCCAACCAGACGCCCGCGAGCAGAAGGCCGAGCATGGAGGTCAGGCTGGTGATCGCGAGGCGGAGGCTGAGGACGCGGGCCATGCGTTCGGCCGATAAGACGTGGGCGAAGAGGGTGTAGAGGGCGATGTTGATGGTCACGAACGGGATGCCGGCCAGGGAGTTGAGGATGACCAACGCCTCAACCTGGAAGCGGGGCAGGACAAGGAGTATCAACGCGACGAGGAGGCAACTGAAGCGGTACAAGGAGAGAGAGGACAACAAGACGGGGAGCAGATGTCGTCGGTCGCCAGCCATCCGACCGGCGGGGAGAGACCAGAGAAGCCCTGCGAGGTAAGGCCCCGCGTTTAGGGCGCCGACTTCCAGGTCGGAAGCGCCCAGGCGCACGGCGAGGACCGGCAGGAAATAGATGGCAACGTTTGTCGCCATTCCCCCGTAGGCGGCGTCTAGGTAGAGCGCGCGCGTGTTGTGCGCCTCCAGGTCGGCAGGAGGGGCCAGGAGCAAGGCGCGCTGCCACCAGGGGACACGGCGCCGGGGGGCAGGCGCGGGGAGCGAGGCGGCTTCTCTGACGGGTGGCATGGAGGAGTTATGCGCCGAGAGCAAATGGGGTATGGCCATTGACGGCGGCCAGGGAAAGGGTGAGCGACGGATATGGAGGACTCGGGAGACGCGCGCTCACTTCTTCAACGCGGTGCGCCTGGGCCGAGGTAGCGGCCCAGGATGAGCGATGCAAGAAGGAACCTGGGAGCGGATGCGCTTTCGTCGGTCGCGCCTGCATGGGTGCGTCCTCCACTCCCCATTGTATCATTGCCGGCGGCCTCTCGGCAAATTGGCAAGGTCCGTGACGGGCGCGTAGGCCGTGCGTTCTCAGCCGCCTCATCTGCAGGTTCATGCTTTGTTCTGTCAGGAGCCGAGCCTTTTTGCGTTTTTGTGGGAACCGTTGTATCATTTCCGTTGCGGAGGCCCAGTTGGTTAAGATCGCCCCTTCCATTCTCGCCGCAGATTTTGCCCGCTTGGGCGACCAGGTCCGTGAAGCGGAGGCAGCCGGAGCCGACTGGATCCACGTAGATGTGATGGATGGCCACTTCGTGCCCAACATCACGATGGGGCCCACTATCGTGGCGGCGTTGCGTCGGGTTACGACGTTGCCCTTGGACGTGCACTTGATGATTGAGGAGCCGGAGCGGTACCTGGCCGATTTCGCCGGGGCCGGTGCGGATCGTTTGACGGTGCACGTGGAGGCCTGCCCGCATCTTCATTCCACGTTGGAGCAGATCAGAAGGCTGGGTGTTCTCCCCGGCGTTACCCTGAACCCGGCCACGCCCCTGGTAAGCCTGGAGGAGGTGCTGCACCTGGTGGACCTCATCCTGGTCATGACGGTGGAGCCAGGGTTCGGAGGGCAGGCTTTCATCCCGCGCAGTCTTCAGCGGCTGCGGCGCCTGCGGGCTATGCTGGCGGAAGCGGGCGTCTCGCCTGAGGTGGAGGTGGACGGCGGCATTGACGTTCATACGGCGCCGCAGGTGGTCGCGGCCGGCGCGACGGTGCTGGTGGCCGGCACGGCCATCTTCGGGTCTCCGGAGGGGATCCCGACGGCCCTGCGCCGACTGCGGGAGGCGGCGCGAGGCTGATCGCGGGCACCTCTCAATCTTGGGCAAGTGCAAGATAGCCTCTGCGGGCCGTAGACAGCGGCCCGCAGAGGGTCTGGATGATCTGCCGATGGGAGAAGGGGTCAGCGAGGACGAGTCGCGACCTTAGCCAGCCTTGCGCAGGGCCTTCAGGCAATTGGTGCAGATGTAGATCCGCCGGGGAACGCCATTTTCCAGGATCACCTTGCGTTGGATGTTAGGGCGCCAGCGGCGTTTGGTGTGCACGAAAGAATGGCTGACGTTGTAGCCGAACTGCGGCCCACGCCCACAACGTTCGCAATTGGCCATGGGAGTCTCCTTCGGTTGCGCGTGAGATGAGACCAGCAACTTCCCCGCTGCCGCGGGGTTTCTTTCCATAGAACGCCGGGGCTTTACCCCGGCAGCGTGTCTAATATACCATAACCGCACGTTTCGCGCAAAAAGTGTTTCCCCTTCTCAAGGGTACAAGGCACATCTTATGAACGAGCGCAGCGAACTGGGCAAGATCGTGATCTCGCCGACGGCTATCGCGGCCATCGCTGGCCAGTCGGTGCTGGAATGTTACGGCATCGTCGGCATGGCGAGCAGGGGGCGCATGGGGGAACTGAGCGACGCTTTCCATCGGGAGCGCACGCGCAAAGGCGTGGAGGTGCGGGTGGAAGGCGACCGCATCGTCGTTGATCTCTACGTCATCGTAGAGTACGGCACGCGCATCTCCGAGGTCGCGCGGGCGGCCATGAGCCGGGTCAAGTTTGACCTGGAGAGGACCCTGGGCGTGCCGGTGGCCGCGGTGAACGTGCATGTACAGGGCCTGCGCGTCAGCAACGGGGCCCCTTGATCTCATGAGTGACGGAGGCAGGTTGGGTTTGTCCGCTTCCCTTGCCGATATTCCTGATGCAGCGTCGCCGTTCCTGCTCAAATATCCACCCAGCGCCAGCATCTCCTCGCTGGACGCGGACGACTGGCGCGCGATGATGAAGGCGGCATGCGCCTGGCTGGAGGCCAACCACAGCGGGGTCAACGCCCTCAACGTCTTTCCCGTGCCTGACGGCGACACGGGAACCAACATGCTCCTGACCATGCGAGATGCCTGTGCCGAGATGGAGAGGGTGCGTGAAGCGTCCGTAGGCGCCTTGCTCCAAGCGGTCGCCCACGGCGCGCTCATGGGGGCGCGAGGCAATTCGGGGGTGATCCTTTCCCAGATCTTCCGAGGCATGGCGCGGGCGGTGGATAAGGCCCCTTTTCTGACTGCCGCTGCCTTCGCCGCGGCCTTGCAAGAGGGGAGCCACACCGCCTATCGCGGCGTGCAGAAGCCGGTGGAAGGGACCATCCTCACGGTGGTGCGTGAGGCTGCCGAGGCTGCCCGTCGCGCCGCCGCGCTCAACAACGATCTCCGCTTCGTCTTGGATCATACGGTGCAGGCTGCCGCTGAGGCGGTGGAGAAGACGCCGTCTTTGTTGAGCATCCTGGCCCAGGCAGGGGTGGTAGACGCGGGCGGCAAGGGGCTCTTCTACGTCCTGGAAGGGTGGTTGCGTTGCCTGCGGGGAGAACCCTTGGCCGTGGCCGGCGCGATCTCCGGCGCCTTCGCCGGGCGCGCGGAGGCGCTGACGGGCGAATACAACTACGACGTGCAGTTCGTCATTCAGGGCAAAAACCTGAACGTGGAAGCGATCCGCCAGGCCATCGCCGGCATGGGCGATTCCGTGATCGTGGTGGGCGATGAGCAGACGGTCAAGGTGCACGTGCATACCAGCGAGCCGGGCAAGCCTCTCAACTACGGGGCGAGCGTAGGGCAACTGCGGCAGGTCATCGTAGAGAACATGCAAGAGCAGTACCAGGAATTCGTGCATGGCGCCGGCAGTGGAGAAGGCCCGGCGGCGGCTAGCCGTCAGGCCCTCGCGTCGTCTAGCGTGGCCCCCTCGTCTATCGGGGTGGTCGCGGTGGCCGCGGGCGAAGGCCTGCGGCAGGTCTTCCTCAGCCTGGGCGTCGCCGCCGTCGTCCCCGGCGGCCAGACGATGAACCCCAGCACGGAGGAACTGCTGAAGGCCATTGAGGGCGTGGCCGCCGAGCAGGTGATCGTTCTACCCAACAACGGCAACGTCATCTTGACGGCCCGCCAGGCCCAACAACTGAGCCGCAAAGAGGTGCGCGTCGTCCCCAGCAAGACGATCCCTCAGGGGATCGCGGCCTTCCTCGCTTTCAACCTGCAGGCCGATCTGGAGGCCAACGTCCGCAACATGGAGAGGGCCTTGGACGACATCCAAACCGGCGAGGTAACCGTGGCGGTGCGGGCGGCGCGCTTCAACGGCATAGAGGTGGCCCCAGGCGACATGATCGGCCTCCTCAACGGCGAGTTGGCTGTCAAAGGCCTCAGCGCGACGGAGGTTGTCTTGGCCTTGCTGGAGCGGATGAATGCGCAAGGTAGCGAGATCATCACCATCTATCGCGGGGAGCCTGTAAGCCAAGAGGAGGCGGAGACCCTCTTGGAGGCCGTGCGCGCCCACTACCCTGCCCAGGAAGTGGAGTTGGTCGTCGGCGGGCAACCCTATTACCACTACATCCTTTCTACCGAGTGAGAGGAATTGAGCCGCGTCAAGGTCGTTACAGATAGCAGCGCTTACCTGGAGCCGGAGGACATCGCTCGTTTGGGCATCTCCGTCGTGCCCATTCGCGTCCACCTGGAGCGCAAAACCTATCGCGAGGGAGTTGACATCACACCCCAGGAATTCCTGCGTCTCCTGTCCACGACGCGAGCGCTTCCTACGACCTCGGCTCCGTCGGTGCAGGAGTTCACAGACCTTTATCTCAGGCTGGGGAAGCAGACCGACCAAATCCTCTCCATTCACGTTTCCAGCAAGTTGGAGGGCGTCTATGCGGCGGCGCTGGCGGCCAGCACGGGGCTTTTGGTTCGCTCCCGCATCGTTGTGATAGACTCCCTCTCGGTCTCCCTGGGGTTGGGCATCTTGGTCAAGGCGGCCGCGGAGGCCGCCGCGGCCGGCCGTAGCCTAGAGGAGATCGTGCGCATGGTGCGCGGGATGATCCCGCACCTGTATGCCGTCTTTTTCATTGAGTCTTTGGGGTACTTGCTGCGCAGCAAGCGGATCAGCGTGCCGCAAACGGTGTTGGGCACGATGTTCAACATCAAGCCGTTGCTCTCGGTGGACGAGGGGGAACTGATCCCCCTGGAGAAGGTGCGGACCAGGGAGCGCGCCGTGGATAAACTATACGAGTTCATCACGGAGTTCTCGCACGTTGAGCAGATGGCCATCGTCCAGGCGAACTTTGACAAAGACACGGCTACGCTGCTGGAGCGGCTGGAACTGACCTATCCGGAACGGGAGCATCCGGTCATCACCTATCCGCCATCTCTGGCCGCGCACCTGGGGCCGAGCGCGATGGGCGTCGTGGTTTATGAGGGGATGCATCCATGACGCTACGGGTCCGCGTCGTGACCGACAGCACCACGAACGTGCCGCCGGAGTTGGCCGAGCGCTTGCAGATCACGGTGGTGCCTTGCGTGGTGCGCTTCGGCAACGAGACGTTTCGCGACGAGGTGGATCTCAGCAAGGACGCTTTTTACCACCGCCTTGCTACCACCTCTCTATTGCCGGCCACCTCGCAGCCGCCGGCGGGGGAATTTGAGGAGGCGTATCGCCGTCTGCAGACGGCGGGATCGGCCATCGTCTCGGTTCATACCACATCTACCTTGAGCGGCATCCTCAACTCGGCCCACGCGGCGGCCATGGCGCTCGCGGAGGCGGAGATAGAGCTGGTAGACACGTTGACCACTACCCTGGCGGCCGGTTGGATAGCCATTGCTGCGGCGGAGGCCGCCCAAGTGGGGGCGTCGCTCAAGGAGATCGCGCGGCAGGCCCGCGCCATGGTGCCGCGCACCCGCCTCTTCGCCGTGCTGGACACCTTGGAGTATTTGCGCAAAGGGGGGCGCGTCCATTGGGCGGCGGCCTTCTTGGGCAACCTGTTGCAGATCAAGCCGATCGTGGAGTTGCGAGAGGGGGTGCTTTCCCTGCGGGAGCGCCCGCGCACGTTTCGGCGGGCTTTGGCGCGCTTAGCGGAACTGGTGCAGGAGTTTGGGCCTCTGGAGCGGCTGGGCGTGGTGCACGCGCGGGCGCAGGAGGCGGCCATTCAGCTGGCCGACCTGCTGGGGGCCCACTATCCCCGGGAGAAGATCTTGATCACGGAAGCGAGCACGGCGCTGGTCTGCCATGCGGGGCCGGGCGCGGTAGGGGTAGCGGCGGTTCTGGCCCCGTGAGCGATAAAGGGGTGAGATTGTAAAGGACATGGCTACGCAAGGCAGCGCGTTTGAGAGACTGCACAAGGTTTTAACTCTAGAGCAACAACAAGGCTACCGCAACAAGGCGGTGATCGGCGGCCTGGATAAGTTCGCGGCCCGCTGGCAACAGGATGCGGAGAAGGAGGCGCCGGCGGCAGCGGTGGCCGAGATCGTCGCGCTCCTCATGGGGTATCCGACCTTGATGGATGTGGCCGCGCGGGAGCGGTTGATTGGTCAGGTGATCATCAAGGCGGCCAGGGCGGTCGGCATGTCCTCCCCTGCGCAGCCCTCGCCCGGCGACGGAGCACCGGCGCTCCCGAAGGCCCCGGAGACGGCCGAGGCGACCGTGGTGATGGCTCCGGTCGGGAAGGGGCCGGCTACGTCCGCAGCGCCTGCGCCGCGGCCTCCTCGCATCCCATCCTCCCGAGCCGAGCCCTTAGGGCTGGAGGCGCCCGTCTCGCGACTCCCCGGCGTCGGCCAGGCTAAGGCAGAGCAGTTTGCCCAGTTAGGCGTGCGCACGGTGGGGGATCTCCTCTTCCTCCTGCCGCGTCGCTACGATGACTACAGCGCGCTCAAGACGGTCAGCCAGTTGAGTTATGGCGAAGAGGTTACCATCGTTGTCAACTTGTGGAGCATCAAGTCGCGACGGGTGCGAGACAACCTCGTGGTCGTAGAGGCCATCTTCTCCGACAGCACCGGCACGATCCAGGTGACCTGGTTTAATCAGGAGTGGATCGTCCAGAGCATGCGCGTCGGGCAGACGTATCGGCTCAGCGGCAAGGTGGATAGCTACCTGGGGCGGCCGGTGATGCGTTCGCCGGCGTGGGAGCCTATAGACAAGGAGGTGCTCAGCACCGGACGCATCGTGCCGGTTTACCCCCTCACCGAAGGGTTGAACGCGACCTGGCTGCGCAAGATCATGAAGCAGGTCGTGGATGCATGGGCGCCGCAGGTACCCGACCCCCTGCCCGAATCGGTACGCCAGCGGGCGGGGCTCCTGTCTCTCCCGAAGGCCCTCGCGCAGGCGCACTTCCCGGATAACCATGAGCTCCTCGCGGCCGCGCAGCGTCGCATGGCTTTTGACGAGTTCTTCGTCATCCAGCTCGGCGCGCTGCGACAACGGCAGCAGTGGCGCGCCCAGACCGGGCGTCCCCTAACCATCCCGCCGGGCTGGCTGGACGAGTTCCGCGCCGCGCTCCCCTTCTCCTTGACGCGGGCCCAGGAGAGGGTGTTGGGCGACATTGCTGCCGACTTGGCCCGCGCGGAGCCGATGAGCAGGCTCCTGCAGGGGGATGTGGGCTCCGGCAAGACGGTCGTCGCCGCCGGCGCCATGTGGTTGGCCGCGCGCAACGGAGCCCAAGCCGCGCTGATGGCCCCGACGCAGATCCTCGCCGAACAGCATTACCGCAACCTTGCGAAGCTCTTCAATGCCCTCGCCAGCCAAGGTGCGCCCGCCGCGCCGCGCGTGGCGCTCCTCACGGGCAACCTGCGGGAATCGGAGAAGGAGGAAACCCGTCGCGCCATCGCCGCCGGCGAGGTGAACATCGTCATCGGCACGCACGCGCTCATCCAACAAGAGGTGAGTTTCCGCGACCTGGTCTTGGCCGTGGTGGACGAGCAGCACCGCTTTGGCGTGGAGCAGAGGGCCGCGCTGCGTCAAAAAGGCCACACGCCCCATCTCTTGGCGATGAGTGCGACGCCGATCCCCCGCACCTTGGCCCTGACCCTGTATGGCGACCTGGACCTTTCCATTCTGGATGAGATGCCGCCGGGGCGCCAGCCGATCGCGACCCGCTGGCTCAGACCACGGGAACGGGAGCGAGCCTACGCTTTCGTTCGCCGTCAGGTGGAGCAGGGGCGGCAGGCCTTCATCATTTGCCCTTTGATTGAGGAGTCCGAGGCGTTGGATGCGAAGGCTGCCGTAGAGGAGCATCAACGTCTGCAACGGGAGGTTTTCCCCGATTTGAAACTGGGCCTTCTGCATGGGCGGATGAAGGCTGAGGAGAAAGACGAGGTCATGCAAGCCTTCAGCCGGGGTGAGCTGCACATCCTCGTCTCCACTGCCGTGGTGGAGGTCGGGATAGACGTGCCCAACGCGACGGTGATCCTGGTAGAGGGCGCGGAGCGCTTCGGCCTGGCGCAACTGCACCAGTTTCGTGGGCGAGTGGGGCGCGGGGAGCATCCTTCGTACTGTCTCCTGGTCTCCGAGGCGGCCTCAGGCGAGAAGGTGGAGCAGTTGCGCATCTTGGAGCAGACCCAGGATGGCTTCGTGGTCGCCGAGAAGGACCTGGAGCTGCGCGGCCCTGGCGATTTCTTCGGCACCCGGCAAAGCGGGCTACCGGAGCTGCGCTGGGCCAAGCTGAGCGACGTGCGCACGCTGGAACTGGCCCGCAACGAGGCCCAGCGGCTCTTCGCTCTGGACCCCGAGCTGTCGCTGCCCGAGCATCAGCTCTTGGCCCGCAGGGTGGCCGAATTCTGGCAAGGGAGAGGAGAACTGAGCTGACCATGACCATCGCCGTCTATCCTGGGACGTTTGACCCGATCCACTACGGTCACGTTGACATCGCCGCGCGCGCGGCCGCGCTTTTTGACGAGCTCATCATCGGCGTTTACGACAGGCCTGCGAAATCGCTCCTCTTCTCCACGGAGGAACGGGTGGCCATGTGTCGGGAGGCGTTGCAGGCGTACCCTAACGTGAAGGTGTTCCCCTACCGGACGTTGACGGTGGAGTTCGCCCGTGAACACCATGCGACGGCGATCGTGCGCGGGTTGCGGGTCATCTCGGACTTTGAGTTTGAGTTTCAGATGGCCTTGACCAACAAGACGTTGGCGCCGGAGATAGAGTTCGTCTGCCTGATGACCAGCCTGCAATATGCGTTCCTCAGCGCCACGATCTTGAAGGAAGTAGCCGCGTTGGGCGGGGACATCAGCGGCATGGCCCCGCCGGTTGTTCAGGAAGCGCTGCGTCGGCGTTTTCAGGGCAAGGGCGACCCCGCGAGCCAGGTGGTGTCCACCATCGTCGCGCGCGACTGAAGACCACCGGCGACCGGCGCCGGGCGGGCCCGTTGGCCGGTGAAAACGGTGCGGTTGGGGCGAGAGGGGGTGATACGCATAGAGATCCTGCAACTCGTTGATCAGCTAGAGGCCTTGCTCAACCGCAGTTGGCGAGTGCCCTTCACCTCTAGCCTCCTGGTGCATGAGCAGGAGTGCTTGCGCATCCTGGATCAGATGCGCATGTCCATTCCGGAGGAGATCCGACAGGCCAAACGGGCTTTGGCCGAGCGCGATCGCTTGGTGGCTCAGGCTCAGGAGGAGAGCCAGCGCATCCTGGCGATGGCGCGTGAGCAGGCTTCCCTCACCGTAGAGGGGAAGGAAACCATCCGCGCGGCCGAGCGCCGCGCCGAGGCGATCGTAGCCCAGGCCCAGAAAGAGGCCAATGAGTTGAGGGCAGGCGCAGAGGAGTACGCGATCCAGGTGCTCCAAACCTTGGCGGATGAGTTGGCGAGGATACAAAAGCAAATCCAGAACGGCCTCCAGCGGCTTAACGCGCCCGTCTCATCGCCGTCAAGCCAGGCTCCTGCCGAAGATTCCCTCGCTCAGGCAGAGGCCCCCGGGGAGTCAGGCGGTTCTCAAGCGCTTGAGACGGCCCCGCGCGTTTGACACCTGAGACACCCTGTCATATAATTGGTATGTTCAGGCCAGGGCAGGGAGTCCTAGGGGCTATCCCTGCCTTTCATATGAAGGTTGCCATGCAGTACAATGTCGCGCAACTGCTGAAAGATCCGATCGGCGCCACGCGCGCCTACGCCGTGCAGGCCGACATCACCCATTTGGACCCTGCCCTTTTGGCGGTTCGGCCCTTGGTGGGTGACGTCCGTTTCCTGCGCACGCGGGCTGGCATCCTGGTACAAGGGGTCCTCTGGACGGAGGTGCACCTGACCTGTAGCCGCTGCCAAGAGCCTATGGTTGCGCGCTTGGAACTGCAGTTGGAGGAGGAATTTCGCCCGACCATAGATGTGCTGACGGGGCGCAAGTTGGTCATGGACGAGGAGGATCAGGCGCTTTGGATTGACGCCCATCACATCTTGGACCTGACCGAGGTGGTTCGGCAGGGGCTTCTGTTGGCGATACCTATGCGCCCGCTTTGCCGTCCCGATTGCAAGGGCTTGTGCCCGATGTGTGGGCAGAACTGGAATGAAGGCCCCTGCGATTGCGCCGAGGTAGAGGGCGATTCCCGTTGGGCCATCCTGAAGAGGTTGTTATAGCGGCCTCCCCGGAGTGGGGATCACCGCTTGACCAGCGTTTTTCATAAGGAGAGGGATCAGTCAGTGCCACCGCTACCGAAACGAAAACTTTCCAAAGGCCGACGCGACCGCCGACGCTCCCATCTGGCGCTGTCGGCCGCAACGCTCGTCTCCTGCCCCCAATGCCACAGGATGCGGCCTGCTCATCAGGTATGCCCTGACTGTGGTTACTACAAGGGCGAGGAAATCGTAAAGGCCAAAGAGGGCAAGAAGAAGGCCTCCTGACGGGGTCAGGCCTGTTGGCGATGCGCTCGCCCAAGCGTCTTGCGGAGCAACCGTCGCGGGGGACTTGGGGGCTGGGCCCTCCGGCTCCCCCGCTTGTTATCTCTCGGAGAGGTAGGCGGCCTTAGATGAGCAACGTCGCCTTCATCTTCCCCGGCCAGGGGTCTCAGGTGGTTGGCATGGGGCAAGACCTGGCGCAGGAGCCGGCGGCGGCTGCCGTCTTTGCGGAGGCGGATGCCGTCCTCGGCTTTCCCCTGAGCCGCTTGTGCTTTGAGGGCCCGGCCAATGTGTTGACCGATACGGTCAATGCCCAGCCGGCCATCCTGGCCGTCAGCATGGCGGCCTTGCGCGTGTGGCAGGCTTCTGGCGAGGCCCCGAGGCCGTGCTACGTGGCCGGACACAGCATGGGCGAGTACAGTGCGCTCGTGGCCGCGGGCGCGTTGGACTTCGGCGACGGCTTGCGGTTGGTGAGGGTGCGCGGTCAATTGATGAAGCGCGCGGGGGAGGCGCAGCCGGGCGGCATGGCCGCGGTGTTGGGCTTGGCCCGCGAGGCGTTGGAGGAAGTTTGCGCCCGGGCCGGCCGAGAGACGGGCGGCGTGGTGCAGATAGCCAACGACAACGCCCCCGGCCAGATCGTCATCTCGGGTGAGCGGCCGGCGCTGGAGCGGGCGGGGGAACTGGCCAAGGCCGCCGGCGCCAAGCGCGTCGTCCCCTTGGCCGTCAGCATCGCGGCCCATTCACCCTTGATGCGCAGCGCGTTGGACGACTTTCGGCAGGCGGTGGAGGCCACGCCGCTGCGCCCGCCGTCGGTGCCCGTGATCAGCAACATACAGGCTCGCCCGCTGGACGGCGTGCAGGCGATTCGCGAGGAACTGGTGAGGCAACTGGTCTCGCCGGTGCGCTGGACCGAATCGGTGGCCTGGATGTCGGCGCAAGGGGTTACGACCTTTGTGGAGGTAGGGCCGGGTACGGTGCTCACCGGCCTTGTCAAACGCATCGCGCCCACGGCCCAGGTGGGGAACGTGGGCGACAGGGCGGGCATAGCCGCCGTGAGAAGCCTGCTGACCTGAGGGTTTTAAGGAGGCGCATGAGGCTGCAAAATCGCGTTGCCATCGTGACCGGCAGTTCCCGCGGTATCGGCCGGGCCATCGCCATCAAGTTGGCGGCGGAGGGCGCGAAGGTGGTGGTCAACCACCGCGACAGCGCCGCCGGCGCCGAGGAGACGGCCGCGAGCATTCGCGCCGCCGGTGGGGCGGCCATCGTCGTGCAGGCCGACGTCAGCCAGTTGGCTGCGGCGCAAGACCTGGTGAAGGCGACCCTGGACGCCTGGGGCCGGCTGGATATCCTAGTGAACAACGCGGGCACGACGCGCGACATGCTCCTCATGATGATGAAAGAGGAGGATTGGGACCTCGTCATCAACACCAACCTCAAATCGGTTTTCAATTGTTGCAAGGCTGCCAGCCGCCCGATGATCAAGGCTCGTTACGGGCGCATCATCAACATGACCTCCGTTGTCGGCCTGGCGGGCCAGGCGGGCCAGACGAACTACGCCGCGTCCAAGGCGGGGATCATCGGCTTCACCAAGGCCTTGGCGAAGGAACTAGGCCCACGCGGCATCACCGTGAACGCGGTCGCGCCCGGCTTCATTCCCACCGCTCTGACCGACGTCTTGCC
This sequence comes from Anaerolineae bacterium, assembly GCA_034434975.1. Classification (GTDB taxonomy): domain Bacteria; phylum Chloroflexota; class Anaerolineae; order JADYZS01; family JADYZS01; genus JADYZS01. Next base: position 12,598 of record DAOTYP010000107.1, read on the forward strand.
GGAGAGCGCGCGCCAGGCTGCCATCCAGGCTACGCCGCTGGGCCGCTTGGGGACCTGCGAAGATGTGGCCGAGGCCGTCGCTTTCCTGGCCTCGGAGGCCGCGTCCTTCATCACCGGTCAGGTGCTGAGCGTGGACGGCGGCCTGGTTATGCAATGAAGTGTGGTCGGAGCGGGATGTCCTATGGAAGAGAAGATCGGCAAGGTTACCATCGCGCCTGAGGTCCTGACCACCATCGTGAGGCAGACGGCCCTGTCGCAGCCTGGGGTGGTGCGTCTCTCCAGTCGCACGCCCAACGGCATGGGACGCCTGTTGGGCCGCGTGGCTTTGAGCGAGGGCCTTCGCATAGAGATCGGCGAGGAAGCCATCACCGTGGACATCTACCTGATCGCGAAGGCCACCGTGAACCTTTTGCAATTGGGGCAGGCTCTGCAGAACGAGATCGCCCGCGCCGTCAACCACATGGTGGGCCTGCAGGTGAACGCCGTGAACGTTCACATTGAGGACGTGATCTTTGAGGGAAGTTCACCATGAAGCCTCGCCGCCACGCGCGGATGGTTGCGCTCCAGGTATTGTATGAGACCGACGCGGTGGCCCATCCGGTCGCGCAAGTCCTGGAGCAGCGCCTTGCCGAAGAACCTTTGCCGCCGGAAGGTCAGGCTTTCGCCCGCCGCCTTGTCTGCGGGGTGATGCGCCACCTGGCCCTGTTGGATACTTGGATCGCGCGCTTTGCCCCCGAATGGCCCGTGAACCAGTTGGCGATCATTGACCGCAACGTTCTGCGCCTCGCGTTGTTTGAGTTGGCGGGCGGAGGGGACGCGCCGGTCAAGGTGGTCATCAACGAGGCGGTTGAACTGGCCAAGACCTTCGGCAGCGACTCCAGCCCCCGCTTCGTGAACGGCGTCCTTGGCTCCTTCGTCGCTGCGGGCGATTGGCCCCGTCTTCCCGACAGCGGAGAAGGGGAGGGCGCTTCGGATCCGCAGAAGGTCCTGGCGCGCGCCGAAGGGCAATAACAGGTAGGTACAAGGATGGAATTATTCGGCATAGGCCCTTTAGAGTTCATCTTGATCCTCATCCTCGCTCTGATCGTGTTGGGGCCGGAGCGCTTGCCCGAGGTCGCGCGCCAAATCACCAAGACCGTGCGTGATCTGCGTCGGATGTCTGAAGAGTTGTCAAAGGAATTGGGCCAGTTCAGCCTTGAGGATCTGGAAGCGTCGGCCGGGGCCGAAACAAGCGAAGCCGAGGCCACGCCGGCGGAGACCATTGCGCCGCCGGAGGCGCCCTCTTCCTTGCCTGCCCCTGCCGTTACGGAGGCCATCCCCGTAGCACCCGCCGATGTGCCGGAGCTCAACCTGCGGCCTGTTTCTCATGGGGAAGTGGTTGAGCCCGCGCCGACAGAGGAGACGCCCCCGCCGAGCGCGTCCCCCGAGGCCATGGCAGAGCCTGTCGCGCCGTCGGAGGCCGCCCCGTCGGTTGAGGTTGGGCAAGAGGGGGCCGACGCGCAGCCCGCCCCTGCCGAGGCTGTTGAACCGGGCGCGGAACCCATCCCCCCTGCTGAGCCCGTCGTTCCGGCTGGCGTCCAAAGCCCCGAGCCGACGCTTGCCCCTTCCGACGGGCCAAGCGGGCCAGCGGACGAAGCGGAGCAACCTCGCGGTACTCGGCGTCGGCGCGCGCGTCGGCGCAAGTCCGATGTGCCGGCGGATGAAGCGGAACGGCCGCAGGAAGAGGGCCTCCCCTTGAGTGCCCCTGGGGCTAACGGATCGCAGGGCTGAAACCATGAACGCGGAAGCGCATATGGCTGAAGAGCCCAAGATGACCATCCTGGAGCACCTCCGGGAGTTGCGTAGCCGCCTGATCAAGGCCTTCGTGGCGTTGGTGGTGGGGACCATCGTCAGTTTTTCTTTCACCAAACCGCTGCTGCAGTTTCTGGCCAGGCCGGTAGGTGCAGAGAAACTGGTGCTCCTGAGCCCGACGGAAGGCGTGGTGATCTACTTCAAGGTGGCGCTCGTCTGCGGCCTGGCCTTGGCGATGCCGGTCATCGTTTATCAACTGGTGGCGTTCATCGTGCCCGGCCTGTACCCCCACGAGCGGCGTTACCTGTACTTCGTCCTGCCTACGGCCACCCTCTCTTTCATCGTCGGCGTTCTCTTCACCTATTTCGTTCTCCTGCGCGCGGCCATCCCGTTCCTGCAAGGGTTCCTCAGCGACATCTTCCGCCCCAATTGGACGTTGGAGCGCTACATCTCGCTGGTGACCGGCCTCATGCTGTGGGTCGGCCTTGCCTTTGAGACGCCCCTTTTCATGGCTTTCCTGGCCCGGCTGGGCATCGTCTCGCCTAAGCGGCTTTCGTCCTTTCGCCGTTACGCCATCGTTCTCATCTCCATCCTCGCGGCGATGATCACGCCGACGGTAGACCCCTTCAACATGGCCATCGTGATGGGGCCTTTGATCGTGCTGTACGAATTGGGTGTTCTGCTGGCGCGCCTGGCCTATCGTGGCCCGAGAGCGTAGCCCCGTGGAGCGGGTAGCGAAGAGCCCGGCAAGGGGGCCGGGGTGGGCAAGCGACTTGACAAGGAAAGGAGCCTGACCGTTCAATGGCGAGCACTCGCATCCTGATCATGGGCGCGGCAGGAAGAGACTTTCACAACTTCAACGTCGCCTTCCGCGACGACCCCGACGTGCAGGTGGTGGCTTTCACCGCGACGCAGATTCCCAACATTGAAGGGCGGCGCTATCCGCCCGAACTGGCCGGGCCGCGTTACCCGACCGGCATCCCCATCTACCCTGAAGCGGAACTGGATCGCCTGATCCACGATCTGGATGTGGACCAGGTCGTCTTCGCCTACTCCGATGTCTCTCACGAATACGTGATGCATCGCGCCTCGCAGGCTTTGGCGGCGGGGGCCGATTTTCGGCTCATGGGCCCGAGGAGCACCATGCTGACCGCCCGCGTTCCCGTCGTCAGCGTCGGCGCGGTGCGCACGGGGGCGGGCAAAAGTCAGACCACGCGTCGCGTGGCAGACATCCTGCGTCGGATGGGCAAGAAGGTGGTCGTCGTGCGCCATCCCATGCCCTATGGCGACCTGACCCGCCAGGTGTGCCAACGCTTCGCTACCTATGCCGACCTGGACGCGCATCACTGCACCATTGAGGAGCGAGAGGAGTACGAGCCCCACTTGGACCGGGGCACCGTCGTCTATGCCGGCGTGGATTACGCCCGCATCTTGGCCGAGGCCGAGAAGGAAGCCGACATCATCTTGTGGGATGGGGGCAACAACGACATCCCCTTCTACCGGTCCGATCTGCACATCGTCGTGGCCGATCCGCATCGCCCGGGCCACGAGGTCAGTTACCACCCTGGCGAGACCAACCTGCGTCTGGCCGATGTCGTTATCATCAACAAGGTAGACACGGCCGATTTGGATCACATCGCTCGCGTGCGCGACAGCGTCCAGCAAGTGAACCCTAGGGCCTTGATCATAGAGGCCGCGTCGCCCATTTTCGTGCGGGACCCCCTGGCCATTCGCGGCAAGGATGTCCTCGTCATTGAGGACGGGCCGACGCTGACCCACGGCGAGATGGCCTATGGCGCGGGCATCGTCGCGGCCCGGCGGTTCGGCGCGGCAAAGATCGTTGACCCACGTCCCTACGCGGTGGGCTCCATCGTGGCCACCTTTCAGAAGTATCCCCAGATGGGCCCTTTGCTGCCGGCGATGGGCTACAGCCCTCAGCAGATCGCGGAACTCTCGGAGACGATCAACAACACGCCCTGCGACCTGGTCTTGGTGGCGACGCCGATAGACTTGGCCCGCGTGGCGGCCATCCACCGGCCCACGCAGCGGGTGCGCTACGAGTTGCAGGAGATCGGCCGCCCTACCCTGGAGGATGTGTTGGCCGAGAAGTTCGGCTAACTGCCAAAAATCCCCAGAAATTATGATGTAGATTCATTGACGCGGGGCGCAGCCTGTGGTATGCTGAAGACGGCGTCGCAGGCGCGCTCCGCTTTTCAGTTATCCTCGTTCAGGAGAGTTCCCATGCGGATCACCAACGAAGAAGCCCTAGCCTACCATCGTGAAGGTCGGCGCGGGAAGATTGAGGTCATCGCGACCAAACCCACCTTGACTCAGCGCGACCTCTCGTTGGCCTACACCCCTGGCGTGGCCGTGCCGGTGTTGGAGATAGAGCGCGACCCTTCCCTGG
>DAOTYP010000108.1:0-8635 GCA_034434975.1 Anaerolineae bacterium
GTGGTCACTTTCGGCCCCCACTGATCCCACGGCATGACCTCCATCTTCACCTTGGTGAGAGGGGCCTTTGCTTTGTAGCGTTCCAGGGCGTCGTTGAACCACTCGTCCACCGGCGCGCCGGCGGTCAGGGTGTCCTTTCCGTAGCGCTTGAAGGCCGGCACCCAGAACGAGATCTCCACGGGCGGGGCAGGCGTGGGGGTGGCGGCGACGACCTTCTCCACCACCTTCTCCTTCTCTACGACCTGGGTCTCTTTGACGACGACGGTCTCCTTCACGACCTTCTCCACCGGCTTCTCCACGACGACCGTCTCCTTGATGACCTGGGGGGTCGGCGTGGCGCAGGAGGCTGCCACGCTGGCAGCGACGATGCCGGTGCCGCCCAACATCACCTTGCGCAGCAGTTCGCGGCGCGTGACCTTGCGAGATGTGAACGACATGTTTTGTCCTCCTCTGGTATACAACTCGAGACTTAGGACTGACGGCCGATGCAGGGAACCAGCCTCCCCTTGGTATGGACCTCCTTCCCCCCGCTCAGGAGGGGGGTAACGCTCCTGACGAGACCTTCCTTCCGTCCCGTCAACCGTAGGGCCTCTGCACACGCGCCTGGCTGCGCTCGGGTCAACGGCCTCGCCTCACCCCTCCGGAATCAGCACCGATTTGACGTTGTCGCCGCGCGCCATGGCCGCGAAGGCCTCCTCCCACTCGCGCAGCGGGTAAACCCCGCCGATCACCGGCCCCAGGTTGATCTGCCCGGAGCCGAGCAGCGCCAAGACCCGCTCCCACGTCGGATAGGTGTGGCTGAAAGACCCTTGCAACGTCACGGCCTTGGCCACCAGCGGGTCCAGGCTGAAGTCCAAGGGCTGCGGCCCCCAACCGACCTTGGTGATGCAGCCGTTGGGTCGCACCAGTTGCAGGGACTGCTGCAAGGCGCGCGAGACGCCAGTGCAATCTACGACCACGTCGGCGCCGTATCCATCCCCCAGCTTTTGGATCACCGGCCAGGGGTCCTCGCGCTGGACGTTGATCGTCTGGGTCGCCCCCAAGCGCCGGGCGATCTCCAGCCGACGCGCGTCCGAGTCGGCCCCCAGCACGACCAGGGCGCTCGCGCCGCGCAGCCGCGCCACGAGGAGAGCCATCAGCCCGATCATCCCCGGCCCTTGAATCACCACCACGTCGCCCGGCTTGATGCGGGTCTTCTCCACCAGGGCGTTGTACGCCACGCAGATCGGCTCCGTCAGGGCCGCCTCCTCAAAGCCGACGCCCGGCGGGATGTGATGGAGGATCTGCGGCCGCGCGGAAACGTAGCGGGTGAAGGCACCGTCCATCAGGGCGCCGTACCCCTTGCGCTCCGGGCAGAGGTTGTAGTTGCCGGTGAGACAATAGCGACAACGCCCGCATACCTCGGCCGCGGTCTCGCAGACCACGCGATCGCCAACCTGGAAGCCGACCACCCCCGCGCCGACGGCGGCCACCACGCCGCAGAACTCATGCCCCAACACCACCGGGATCTTGAGAGGCCAGCTCTGACGGTTGTGCCACGCGTGGACATCGCTGCCGCAAACCCCCGCCGCCTTGACCTGCACCAAGACCCGCCCAGGGGCCACCGACGGCTCCGGCACGTCGCGCAGGGCGACCTCGCCATCCCCCGTCCCGTACTTGACCACCGCTTCCATGAATAGAATAGCCCCTCGCCTTCAGGAATAGTATTGGGCCCGCATCGCCTTGAGGAAGTCCACCGACTCCTTCATCTCGTCCATGCCGTTCATGCCGTCCTCAATGCTGATCCAACCGTCAAAGCCCACCTCGCGCAGGATGCGGAAGATGGCATGGTAATCGTTCAGCCCCTTGCCGATGACGCCGTGATGAAGGAGCGGCGAGTAGCCCAAGGTGCCGTCGCTCTGACGCAGGTCCTCCAGCGACGCGCCCGGCTCCAGATAGCGATCGCTGGCATGCATCGTCACCACCCGATCGGCCACCTGGCGCAGGAGCTCAATCGGATCATCCCCGGCCATGATGGCATTGGACGGATCATACTGCACGCCGAAGTGGCGACGATCCGGGATCGCGCGCACGATCTCTAGGAAGACCTCCTTCTTCTGGGCAAACTCCGGATACCGCCAATGACCGTCCTTGTAGTGATTCTCCATCGCCAGCACCACGTCGTACTCCCGGGCCACCGGCAGGAGCTCCGAGATGGCTGCCAACACCCATTCCACCCCTTGCTGACGGCTCACCCCCGGGTGGCGTTGGCCCGATAGGACGCGGCAGGCCGCGCCGGGCCCTCCCAGGCGGCGGGTGATGCGAATCATCTCCGCCTCCCGCTCAACGGCCCGCTTGCGGGCATCCGGATCAGGGTTGGTGAAATCGGGCGAGCAGCAGAGCATCGGCATCACAAAGCCCGCGGACGCGAGCGCCTCGCCTACGCTGTCCAGGTAGGCATCATCGCTGCGGGCCAGGAAGCCCTCGTACAACTCCAAACCCTCCGCGCCCAAGGCCGGAGCCATGGCGATCCACTGGAAGAGATCCATGGTGTGGCGGACGCAGATGTCATCTATGTAGCACTTCGGGAAGGCTGCGATCTTGATCATTTCTTGCTCCCTGGTGAGATGGCCGCTCACCCGGCGCAAGCGGCGGGGTAGGCATCAGAGAGGGGACGACTGCTGCCGCGCACGACCAACCGCGCGGGGAGCAGCACGTCGGACGGCGTGGGAGGCGAGGCGGCTCCCTCCCCCTCCCGTTGACCGCGGGCGGCGATGGCTTCCAACAAGGTCGTAACGACCGTCTGCACCAGCTCCTCCATCGGGTGGGCGATCACCGTCAACGGCGGTGAGAAGAGAGGAGACCAGGCATGATCATCAAAGCAGACCACGGACAGATCCTCCGGGATCCGCAGGCCGCGTTCCTGCAAGGCCTGCAACAGCCCCAGGGTCATGATGTGATTGCCCGTGATCACCGCGGTGGGCCGCGGCTCCATGGTCAACAGCCGATGCGCGCCTTCAACCGCCCTCTCCTGGTAGGGAGAAACGGTGCAGATCAGGCCCTCGTCCACGGCCACGCCGAAGTCTGCCAAGGCCCGACGATAGCCGCCGATGCGGCCGGACACCGTGTACAGGGACGGGTGGCGGGCCAGGAAGCCGATCCGGCGGTGCCCCAGACGCAGCAAATGCTCTGTCGCCAGGTAGCCGGCCGCGACGTTGTCAATCCCGACGAAGGGGCCGACCGCCTCCGGCAGCCGCCGGTCCACGTAAACGACGGGCGTGCCCCGCCTCACGAAATCGCCGTAGCGCGGCTGCAGCGCGCCGGTCGGGGCAACGACCAGCCCATCCACCCGCTTGCGGAGGAGGAGGTCTAGATAATCGGCTTCCCGCTCGGGCCGTTCGTCCGTGTTGCAGATGAAGAGGCCGTAGCCCGACGGGGCTAGGCGATCCTCCACGCCGCGGACGAGTTGGGCGAAGAAGGGATTGGTGATGTCGGCGACGACCATGCCTACGGTGTACGTCTTATTGGTGGCCAAGCCGCGCGCCACGGCGCTGGGCTGATACCGCAGCTCTTCTATGGCCGCCAGCACTCGCTGCCGCGTAGCCGGGGAGACGAAACGGGTGCCGTTGAGGACGTGGGACACGGTGGCGGTGCTGACCCCCGCCCGGCGGGCGACATCCGAGATCGTGACCATGGCTCCCCGCGAAGTTAAGCGGTTGCGTAAGCGCTTACGCAATGATACACCAAAATCGCGAATCTGTCAAGACCCAGGCTCGCTCGTTTATGCCGCGGTGGTGGATAGGTTAAGGGACGGTTATCACACCATAAAGGATGGCCTTGCCGGCCCCCTCTACGGCGACGCGAGGCCCCCGTCAACGCCAGTCAGCCGCCAAATCCCTCAGGTAGTCCCGCAGCAGAGGCCACAGGCGAACGTACTTTGCCAAGCGCTCTTCATACAAAGCCTGCCGTTGCGGATCAGGGAAGAAACTCCGATCCAGCGCCACCATCGCCTCCACCCCTTCGGCGATGGAAGAGAACGCCCCGCTGCCTACCCCGGCGATGATGGCCGCCCCCAAGGCCCCGGCCTCCGTCACCTTGGGCCGGACGAAGGGCCTCCCCATGATGTCGGCGCAGATCTGGAGCCAAGCGTCCGACTTGCTGCCGCCGCCGACCGCCCGGAAGTCGTTGATCACGATCCCCGTCGGGGGGAGCGCGTCTACGCACGCCTTGAGGTAAAACGTCGTCCCCTCCAGGATCCCCTTGAGGATCTCACCCCGCGTGGCCTCCAAGCGGAGGCCCGCGATGACGCCGCAGGAATCGGCGACGAACTCGGGCGGCCCGGTGCTGGTGAAATGGGGCAGGACCATCACGCGGCTCGGCCGCGCCGGGATCTCGGTCAGGAGCCGGGCATAGATGTCCTCGCCGGCCTCCTGCGCCAGCCGATGCTCCAGCGCGGCGAAGGTGTCGCGGAACCATTTGACCAGCGCGCCGCCCTGGTTGTAGATGAAGGTGACGTATTTGCCAGGCACGGCATGGTGCTCCGTATTCAGCCCCCGTTCCATCATGATCCGCGCCGGGCGCGCCTGGCCGAAGACGGGCGCGATGCAGATGTACGTGCCGATGCCGCACATGGCCCGGCCCTCGGCGATCACGCCACACCCAACGGCGTTGGCGCACTGGTCGTGCGCGCCGGTCACGATGGCGACGCCGGCCGGCAGGTTCAAGTCTTGGGCCGCAGCAGGCGACACCCGGCCGATCCACGTGGCCGAGGGCGCCGTGGCAGGGAGCTTGGCCCGCTCCAGCCCCGCGCGGGCCAGCAACTCCTCCGACCACCCTTCCCGCGCGAGGTCAAAGAGCAAGGTCCGGTTCGCCAACGAGTAGTCCACCACCGGCTCGGCGCCCAGCATGAAGGCCACGAAACTTCCCCACAGGAGGAACTGGTCGGCACGCCGATAGAGGTCCGGCTGGTGATCCCTGACCCACAGCAATTTGGTCAGGCTATAGTGGTTACCGAGGACGTTGCCGGTGGTCCGGTAGAGGTGCTCGCTGTCCAGAGCCTCCGCCAGCCTCGGCAGGTACTCCGCGCCGCGCTCGTCAAAGTTCAGGAGCGAAGGCCCCAGGATCACTCGCTCCGCCGTGACGGGGACCATCGCCTCGCCCAAGGAGGAGACGGAGAGCGCCGTGATCGGGTCGGCGCGGGTCGCCGCCGCCACCTGGCGGACGGCCCGCTTAACCTTCTCCCACACCGCGACGCTCTCCAATTGCGCCCATCCCGGCCGCGGCCGCTGCACGTCGTATTCCTCGTAGGCGGCAGCGAGGAGTTGCCCGTCCAGAGAAAAGGCCGCCGCCTTGCAGCCCGTGGTGCCCACGTCAATGCCGAGCAGGCTCATCGGCCGTCCTCCCGCTGCGGCCGCGCGACGGCAAAGCCGAGGTAGTAGGCCAGCGCCTCGTGTACCGGCTCCGCCACGCGGCCGGACGTGACGCTCACATGGTGCCGGTGGCCTCGGCGCCCCACGTGCAACAAGACCTGCTGGAGGTTCTCTATCTCCGCCACCCCCGCGCAGCCGAAGAAATCGGCCGGTATGGGGTCCGCCGTGAAAGCCCCTTCCCCCAGGTAGAATTGCAGCGTGCCGCCCTCCGTGCGCATGCTGCCGAAGGTGAAATCGCCCGGCGCGATCCGCCCCACGTTGCAACCGAAACTGCAACCGGGCCCCATCGCCGTCGCCAGGATCGCGTGGTCGGTTACCTGGCCCCGGGCAGCCATCATACTGGCGGGCACCGGGCCACAGTGGAAGAGGATGCACTTGTCATCCTCCTCGCCGTAGTTGTTGTTCCAATCCAGGCAGGTGGCCGGGCCGCCCGAGGCCAGGCTGAGCGCGCGCATGGCGACGGCGTTGCCCACGTCCACCTCGCAGGCGGCCACGACGCCCCGGTCGTTCAACTCGCTGAGGAGGACGCACGGTGAGACGCCCAGTTGCGATTGCATCTCCACCCAGCAGCGGAGGGCGATGGCATCCATCCGGTACTCGCCGATGATCGCATCCAAGACGACGCCCAACCGGACGAGCGCATCAAAGGCCTTCTCCGGCACCCCCGTCCACGAGGTATACTCCCTCAACCGCGCGGCCTTCTCTTGGTAGGCCCGCTCCGCGCGCGCGACCTTCTCCATCCGGCTGAAGACCTCCGAGAGGTCCAGCGTCTCCACGGTGATCCGGTGGCGCTGGAGCGCGACCTCGTCAATGCGCACCGTCTTAAAGGGCGTGGTGCGGGCGCCGATCGCGCCGACGACCATGTCCCTCATGCCGTTCACCACGCGGCACACCCGATCAAAGTGGTCAACGTTGGCCCGGAAGCGGTCGCTCCGGGGGCTGACGACGTGGGGCGGGAGGGCCGTGAACTTGAGCCCGTGCTGACAGAAGATGTCCATGATGGAGATCTTCCCGCAGAAGGCGTCGCGCCGCAGCGCCGGGGCCATCTTGTCCAGGTCGTCGGGGTAAGCCTGGATGAGGATCGGCACATCCGCCTCTTTGAGGGCGGCCAGGGCGCCATTCTCGTCGCCGAAGTTGGGCAGGGAGAGGATCACCCCGCCGAACTTGCCCCGGTTGGCCCGCAGGAAGTTGGCGTAAACCTCGCCTTCATGGGGCGTCTCCACGGCGCCGTAGCGCGTGGCGCCCTCATCCAGCATCAGCACGCCGTATCCCCAGCCTTGCAGGGTCTCGGCCAGTTCCGCCCGGGCCTGCGCGATGAGCAAGGCGGGGAAGAAGCCCCGGTTGCCGAAGAAGAGCGCAAAGGTCGTTTTGTTGCCGGTCATGATCGCTCCTCCGTAACAGGGTTTAGTGTGGATCCTCCATGCTCCCCCACGCGGGGTCTACAGTGAAGCCGTCGCCTCGTCGTCCACCTCCGCCCGGCGTCCAAAGCCGGGGGCCGCACGCGGCGCCGAGGGGACAGGGGCACCGCCATGTATGACAATTGTCAACCTACGTCCGGGCATCTTCAAAATTCGTTGTCTATCCCGTCCAGCTGGGAGGCGAAATCCTCCAGGCGGCGGCGGAGCGCGGCCAGCGCCGCGCGCATCCCCTCCGGATCGTCGCGGGCGGCCTCGCGCACCGCGCTAAGGGGCCAACGGGCCAGCTCCGCCTCCATGCGACGCAGGAGCGTCACCACGTTGGCCCGGGTGCGGGCCGGCGGCGCAGGCCGTTCTTTGCCAGGTGTCAATCTCGCCTCCGGCGGGGCGGAGGGGGGCGCCGCGGAGGGCCCGGGCGCCTGCCCCGCGTCCACCGCGGGCTGTTCCCGCTGCCGCGCCAGTTCAATGACAAATGGCAACGGCATGCCGTCCTTCAGCGCGGCGACGGCCCGCTGCACCTGGGCCACGGTCAGCCCCTCTTCACGCACCAGGCGCGCCAAGGCCGCGCGCGCCGCCTCATCCTCCACGCCGGCCAACAGGCGCACGTGCCGCACCCGGGTCGGGTCCTCCCGTACCAGCGCTGCCAGCTCAGGCGGCGCGAGGGCGAGGGCCAACATGTCGCGCACCCACGACAGGTTCTTCCCCGTCTGCTCGGCGATCTGCTCCTGGGTCAGGCCCAACTCCGCGCGCAGGCGCAGCACCGTCTGGGCCGATTCCAACGGGCGGAGGTCCTCGCGGACGACGTTCTCCACCAAACAGATGATGAGGAGGTTGCGGTCGGTCCAGTCGTCGTGGATGTAAACGGGGATGGTGGAGATGCCGACCTCTTTGGCGGCGGCCAGCCGCCGCGCACCGTAGGCGATGACGACCCGATCGCCGCGCAGGACGCCGTCCAACGCGCCGATGAAGCCGTTGGCGCGCATGGAATCCACCAGCTCGGTGATGTCCGTCTCCTGGCGGGGGTTGTAGGGGTTCGGGTCTATATCCTCCACGCGCGCGTTGATCAGGCGGGCGGCCTCGCGCGTGCCGACCAGGCGGCGCAAGGCCTCATCGCCGCCGAGGAAGTTGGGGGGAAGGGGAACTTTCTTGGGCATAGATGCTCCTACCTACTGCCTTGGCCTCCCGATCTCCTGCGCCAGCGCGCGGTACGCCTCCGCGCCGGCGGAGCGAGGGCTGTAGGCGAGGACGCTGGAGCGGTTGGCCGCGGCCTCGGCGATCTCCACGTTCTTAGGGATCGTCGTCTGGAAGACGCGGCCCACGCCGGAGCCATCCAAGGCCTGGCGCAGGTCAGCCTCCACCGCGCGGGCCATGGCCGTGCGCTCCACCCGAGTCAGGAGGACCCCCTCCAAGGCCAGGCGATAGTTGAGGTCGCTGCTCACCTGCAAGATGGTGCGCACCAACGCGCGCAAGCCCTGCATAGACAAGAAATCGGCGGAGAGGGGAACGATCACGCGCTGGGCGGCAGCCAGCGCGTTGACGGTGAGGAGGCCGAGGTAGGGCGGGCAATCCAGGAGGACGGCGTCGTACCCCGGGGCCACGGGCGCCAGGAGGCGAGAGAGACGACGCTCGCGATCAAAGACCATGTGGAGCTCCAGGTCGGCCTGGGCCAGGTCCAGGGAGGAAGGGACGACATCCAACGGGTCCTTGTTGGCGCGCCGGATGCAGTCGGCCAGGGTCACGCCGGCGTCGCCGCGCGGCGCGTCCTGCGGCGCGAGGGGGTCGGGGAGGCGACGGCCCGACACGACGGTGTGG
>DAOTYP010000109.1:0-21562 GCA_034434975.1 Anaerolineae bacterium
TTGGAGATAGAGCGCGACCCTTCCCTGGCCTATGAGTATACGGCCAAGGGGAACCTGGTGGCCGTCATCTCCAACGGTACGGCGATCCTTGGCCTCGGTGATCGGGGGCCCCTCGCCTCCAAACCGGTCATGGAAGGCAAAGGGGTGCTGTTCAAGCGTTTCGCCGACATAGATGTCTTTGACATTGAGATTGCGGCTCGCGAGCCGGAGGAGGTCATCCGCATTGTGGAAGCCCTCGCGCCCACCTTCGGCGGCATCAACCTGGAGGACATCAAGGCGCCGGAGTGTTTCGTGATTGAGGAAACCTTGAAGGCGCGGCTGGACATCCCGGTTTTCCATGACGACCAGCACGGGACGGCCATCATCTCCGGAGCGGCCTTGCTCAACGCGCTGGAGTTGACCGGGCGACGGATAGAGGATGTGCAGATCGTGATGAACGGCGCAGGCGCATCGGCCATCGCTTGTGCCGAATTCTACGTTCTCTTAGGGGCGCGCCGAGAAAACATCACCATGGTGGATACCAAGGGGGTCATCTACCAGGGGCGCACGGAGGGGATGAACCCCTACAAGGCCCGCTTCGCCCGCGACACGAAGGCGCGCACGCTGGCCGATGCGATCCGCGGGGCCGATGTCTTCGTCGGCCTCTCTGTGGCCGATGTTTTGACCCCGGAGATGCTGAAGACGATGGCCGCGCGTCCCATCGTCTTCGCCATGGCCAACCCCGACCCGGAGATACGATACGAGTTGGCCAGGGCTACTCGCCCCGACGCCATCGTCGCCACGGGGCGCAGCGACTACCCCAACCAGGTGAACAACGTCTTGGGCTTCCCCTTCATCTTTCGCGGTGCTCTGGACGTGCGGGCGCGAGCCATCAACGAGGAGATGAAGGTAGCCGCGGCCCGCGCCTTGGCCGCGTTGGCCAAGGAAGATGTGCCGGATTCGGTGCTGAAGGCCTACGGTCTCACCTCGTTGCGCTTCGGCCCCGACTACCTCATTCCCAAACCGCTGGACCCGCGCGTTCTTCTGTGGGAGGCTCCCGCCGTGGCGAAGGCCGCGATGGAGACCGGCGTCGCGCGCATCTACATAGACCTGGATCACTACCGGGAGCAACTGGAAGCGCGCCTGGGTAGAGGGTGGGCCGTCATGCGCACCATGATCAACAAAGCACGGCGCGCCCCCAAGCGCATCGTCTTCGGCGAAGGCGAAGAGCCCAAGATCATCCGGGCGGCGGCGCAAGTGGAGGAGGAGGGGATCGGCCACCCCATCCTTTTAGGGCGCCCGGAGGTCATCCAGGCCCACGTGTACGAACTCGGGCTGGATTACGAGCCGCACGTCATCAACCCTGCCACCCACGAATGCTTTGACCGCTACGCGGATGCCCTCTTCGCCCTGCGCCAGCGCAAGGGGGTCACCCGGGCGCTGGCCTGCGAATTGCTGCGGCAGCCCAACTACTTCGGCGTGATGATGGTGGAGATGGGCGACGCCGACGCCTTCATCTCCGGCCTGACCTACGACTACCCGGCCGTCATTCGCCCCGCCTTGCAGATCGTCCACACGAAGCCCGGCGTCCGTCGCGCGGCCGGGCTATACATCATGATCGTGCGCGACAAGGTGTACTTCTTCACCGATGCCACGGTGAACATTGAGCCGACGGCGGAAGACCTGGCGGAGATCGCCATCCTGGCCGCCGACCTGGCCCGCGAGTTTGACATAGAGCCGCGCATCGCCATGCTCTCCTTCTCCAACTTCGGCAGCACCAAACATCCTCTGGCGGAGAAGGTGAGCAAGGCGGTGGAGATCGTGCGCGTGCGACGGCCAGACCTGTTGGTGGATGGGGAGATGCAGGCCGATACCGCCGTCGTGCCGGAGATCATAGAGCAACGCTACCCCTTCAGCCGGGTCAAGGACGCCAACGTCTTGGTCTTCCCGAACCTGGAGGCGGCCAACGTGGCCTACAAATTGTTGGCGCGCTTGGGCGGCGCGGAGGCCATCGGGCCCGTCCTTCTGGGGATGGGCAAACCGGTGCACGTGTTGCAGACCGGCGACGAGGTGAAAGACATCGTGCGCATCGCGGCCCTGGCCGTGGTGGACGCCCAGCAACGGGAGCGCTCCTGAAAGCCAGGCTTAGGGCCTCCAGGCTGCCGAAGCCCATCGTGGAGAAGCCGCCGGCGCGCCGGCGGCTTCGCTTTCCGGCGGCCCTGTGGGAATGTGGTATAATGTCATATCCGCTAGGGAAGATGGGAGCCAAGGGTTTTGTGGAGGATGGATGGAGATGGACCTGGAGCTGCTGTTGGATCGGATATTACCGCACGTGGAGAAGCCGGCCCGCTACATCGGCGGCGAGTTCAACAGCATCGTCAAAGATTGGGCCCAAGTGCCCAACCGCCTCGCGCTGGCCTTCCCCGACACCTACGAGTTGGGCATGTCTAACCTGGGCCTCGCCATCTTGTACGACATCGTGAACAAGGAGCCCGACATGCTGGCCGAACGGGTCTATTGCCCCTGGCCGGACATGGAAGCGGCCATGCGCCGTGAGGGCCTTCCCCTCTATACGCTGGAGAGCCGCCGCCCACTGGCCGATTTTGACATCATCGGGTTCAGCCTTCCTTACGAGCAGTTGTACACCAACGTGCTCGCCATGCTGGACCTGGCCGGCCTGCCGCTGCGGGCTGAGGATCGGCACGAGGGACATCCTTTGATCATCGCGGGGGGCTCGGCCGTCTACAACCCTGAGCCCATGGCCGATTTCTTTGATGCCTTCGTCATCGGCGAGGGTGAAGAGGTGATCCTGGAGGTCATCCGCGCCTACGAGGGTTGGCGAAGGGAGTGGGCGGATGCCCTGGCCGCGGCGAAGCGGGATGGGCGGCGGGCCTCGCCTGGGGGCCGGATGTCTCCGGCCAAATCCGACCTGCTGCACCGCCTGGTGCGCATCAAAGGGGTTTACGTCCCTGCGTTTTATAGGCCGGAGTACAACGCGGATGGGACCTGCGCCGGCGTCCATCCCATTGTGCCTGACGCGCCCGCGCGCATCACCAAACGCATCGTGCCGGTCCTTCCGCCGCCCCTGACGCGCTTCATCGTGCCCTACCTGGACATCGTGCACAATCGCGCACCGATTGAGATTCAGCGGGGCTGCACCCGCGGCTGCCGTTTCTGCCACGCGGGCATGGTCTATCGTCCTGTGCGAGAGCGGCCGCTGGCAGAGGTCCTGCAGGCGGTGGATGACATCATCAAGGAGACCGGCTTTGAGGAGGTGTCTTTCCTAAGCCTCTCCTCCAGCGACTATTCCAAGATAGGTGACCTGGTGCGCGAGACCGTCCGTCGGTACGGCGATCGTAAACTGTCCATCGGGCTTCCCAGCCTGCGCATTGAGTCGTTCTCCGTGGATCTGATGGAGGAGTTGGAGAAGGGGCGACGGCGTTCCGGCTTCACCTTCGCGCCGGAGGCCGCTACGGATCGCCTGCGCGAGGTGATCAACAAGCCGGTGCCCACTGAGACGCTGTTGCAGGTGGCCGAGGAGGTCTTCGCTCGCGGTTGGACGACCATCAAGTTGTATTTTATGATCGGTCACCCGACCCAGACGATGGAGGATGTGCAGGCCATCGCGCACCTGGCGAAGAAGGTGCTGGCCGTCGGCCGCAAGCACATCGGCAGGAAGGCCAACGTGCGCGTAGGGGTCAGCACGTTGGTTCCCAAGCCCCATACGCCGTTCCAGTGGGTTCCGTTGGAGGAGGAGCACGTGCTGCGCGGGCAATTGGCCTACCTGCGTGACGCGCTGCGCGGGCCTGGCCTTCACTTCACCTGGAGCGACCCGCGGGAGACGTTGCTGGAGGCGGTCATGGGGCGGGGCGATCGGCGGTTGGGGGCCGTGGTGCAGAGGGCATGGGAGTTGGGCGCGAAGTTTGACGGCTGGCAGGATCAGTTCAACGAGGCGGCTTGGGCCCAGGCTTACCGGGAGGTCGGCTTGGATCCTGATTTCTACGCCCGCCGCCCTCGCGCGCTAGATGAGGTGTTCCCCTGGGATCACATAGATGTAGGCTTGAAGAAGGAGTTTCTGCTCCAAGAGTACCAAAACGCCCTGGCAGGAAGGGTAACTGCGGACTGCCGCGAGCGCTGCTTCGCCTGCGGCATCCTCAGAGCCTTCAAAGAGGAGCGAAAGCAGGCTCCGGACGAGATGTGGGGATGTCCACCGATCGGCCATCGGCGCACGGGCGCGCCAGTGCGTCTTCTGGAGACGATCGCCTCCGGCTGAGCGGGGTGTCTGGGGATGCCTGATCCGGCCTTACAACGCCTGCGCCTGACCTATAGCAAAGGCGAGGCGATTCGCTTCATTTCCAACCTGGATCTCATCCGCCTATGGGAGCGGGCAGCGAGGCGCGCAGGGCTGCCGCTGGCCTACTCCCAGGGTTTTAACCCGCAACCCAAGATCGCCAATGCCCATGCGCTTCCCGTCGGTTGCGCCGGCAGTAACGAGGTGATGGACCTCTGGCTGACGGAGCGGCTTTCTCCGGAAGAGGTCGCCCGTCGCTTGCGCGCCGCCCTGCCCCCTGCCGTCCGGTTGACGCATGTGGAGGAGGTAGATCCACGGCTGCCGTCTTTGCAATCTCTGGTGCGTGAGGCCGAGTATCGCGCCCGGGTGTGGACCGACGAGTCGGCAAATGCGCTGGACGCGCGGGTGCAGGCGCTTCTGGCCGCAGCGAGCCTGCCGCGCAGGCGTCGCCGCCATGACCAGATAGTGGAGTATGACCTGCGGCCGTTGGTGATGGACCTGCGGCTGGAGGGGCGCGAGGGCCGCTGGCTTACCCTTTGGATGCGGTTGCGGGCGGAGCCGAGCGCGACGGGGCGCCCTGACGAGGTGCTGGAGGCGCTGGGATTGGCCGGTTGCCCGTGCAGGCTGGTACGAGAGCGGCTACTTTTCGCCTGAGCGGCGAGGGGGCGCGGGCGGGTGAGAGGTCTTCCTTCGTGCAGCCTTTTTCTCTCTGCCGAGAGGGGGATGGAGGAAGCGACCATCTCTTGACAAAGGACCGAATGTGTGTAGATTGATCGCGAGCGCGCAGGGGGTTGACGGGAATGCGTAGCGCGTGCCATGCTCTTTCAGGGAGGCTATTAACCTGATGAAGACCGTGCTGCACATGATCGGCAATGCTCACATTGACCCCGTCTGGCTGTGGCAATGGCCGGAGGGCTTTCACGAGGTCAAGGCGACGTTCCGTTCGGCCCTGGATCGGATGAAGGAGTACGATGGGTTCGTCTTCGTCGCTTCCTCGGCGGCCTTCTACGAGTGGGTGGAACAGAGCGATCCGGCCATGTTCGCCGAGATCCAGCGGCGGGTGGCCGAGGGCCGTTGGGGGATCGTCGGCGGCTGGTGGATTGAGCCGGATTGCAACATCCCCAGCGGCGAATCGTTCGTCCGCCAGGGGTTGTATGCCCAGCGCTACTTCAAGGAGAGGTTCGGCGTCATGGCGCGGGTCGGCTTCAACGTGGACAGTTTCGGCCACAGCGGCGCGTTGCCTCAAATCCTGAAGAAGAGCGGTCTGTCCTATTACGTCTTCCTGCGCCCTATGCCTCACGAGAAGGAACTGCCAGGGCGTCTGTTCTGGTGGGAGGCTGACGATGGCTCACGCGTCATGGCGTTTCAAATCCCCTTTGGGTATCTATCGGACGGGAAGGATTTGGAGCCGCACATCCGTCGCTGCGCTGCGGAGGTGAAGCCGCCGCTAGACGAATTCATGTGCTTCTACGGCGTGGGCGACCACGGCGGCGGGCCGACGCGCGAAAACATAGAGTGCGTTCGTCGTTTGCAGACGGCGTCGGAAGGCCTAGCGCTCAGGTTCAGCACGCCGGAAGCGTTCTTCCGGGCGGCGGAGGTGAAAGGCTGGGCGTTGCCGGTGGTGCGTGACGAGTTGCAGCATCATGCCAAAGGCTGCTACGCAGCCCATTCCGGCATCAAACGCTGGAACCGATTGGCGGAGAACCGTCTGCTGGCCGCCGAGAAGTGGTCGCTGTTGGCCGCCTGGGCGGGCGGCCCGCCGTATCCCGCCGACCTGGGCCGCGCCTGGAAGAGCCTTCTCTTCAACCAATTTCATGACATCCTGGCCGGCACCGCGATTGAGCCGGCCTACGATGACGCGCGCGATCAGATAGGCGAGGCGATGGCCATCGCCGACCGCGCGCTCAACCATGCCGTGCACCATTTCGCCTGGAATGCCCGCATCCCGTCCGAAGAAGGCTCGCGCCCCATCGTCGTGTTCAACCCCCACGCGTGGGCCGGCAAGGCGCCGGTTGAACTGGAATTCGGCGAGTTAGAGGGCGACGAGGTGTTGTTGGATGATGAAGGCCGGCCGGTGCCATGGCAGCGGGTGCAATCCCATGCTACGGTGCCCGGACGCAACCGCCTCTGCTTCGTGGCCGACCTGCCGTCGCTCGGCTACCGCACCTATCGCCTGGTGGCTTCCCGAAGCACGAAGGCCCGGCCTTCCTTCGTTGCCGTGCAGGCCACCGATCTGGTGATGGAGAACGCCCGCTTCCGGCTGGAGTTGGACCCGCGCGCCGGCGTCATCAAGAGCCTGCGCGACAAGGAAGCGCAGGTGGAATTGTTCGCCGGCCCGGCGGCCTGGCCCGTCGTCATTGACGACCCCAGCGACACCTGGAGCCACGATGTCCTTAGATTTGACCAGGTCATCGGCGCCTTCACCGCGACGAGCGTACGGCTGGTGGAGCACGGCCCGGTCAAGGCGGTGATCCGCGTGCTCAGCGAATACGGCCGTTCGCGGCTGATGCAGGATTTCACCCTCTATTCCGATCTGGATCAGATAGACGTGGTCGTCACGGTGGATTGGCGCGAGCAACGCAAGATGCTCAAACTCCGCTTTCCGGTGAACCTGAAGTCTGCATGGGTCACCTGCGAGATCCCGTACGGCCACATAGAGCGCGTCGCCGATGGCGAGGAGAAACCGATGCAAGGTTGGGTGGATGTCTCCGGCGTCGCGCGGGATGTTGGGATCCCTTACGGCCTTAGCCTGCTGAACGATGGCAAATACAGCGTGGACGTGAACGGGCACGACATCGGCCTGACCGTGCTGCGCAGCCCGGTTTATGCTCACCATGCGCCCTCTACACTGGAACCGGACAGGCTCTACTCGTTCGTTGACCAAGGCTTGCAGCGGTTCCGGTATGCTCTGCTGCCTCACCGAGGCGGCTGGGAGACCGCGGGCATCGTCCGGCGCGCCGCCGAACTGAACCAGCGTCCTTTCGCGCTCATCGCCACGTACCATCCGGAAGGCGCGTGGCCGATGCGGGCCTCGTTCCTTTCCGCAGAACCCGATAACGTCCTCGTGACCGTGGTCAAGCAGGCCGAGGAGGGCGACGACATGATCCTGCGCGCCTACGAGACGACGAAAACCCCCACGCGCGCCACCCTTCGCCTGCCCCAGTGGGGGCGGATGATAGAGGCCGACTTCGGCCCGTGCGAGATCAAGACGTTCCGGATCCCGCGCGACCCTCGCCAGCCTGTAGTAGAGACCGACCTGTTGGAGTACGCGGTCTGAGCGCATAGGTCGGGTCGTCCAGGTGCGCGACGGGTTTGCATGTGCCGGATACGCGGGGTAACATTCTTCTGCACGAACGCTACGTTTTCTCAACGCTAAAGGAGCATCCCCATGACCCAGGAGCACAAGACCCCTCGCGAGCGGTTCATCGCCGCTTTGGAGCGTCGTCCCCTCATCGGGCGGGTGCCGCATTTTGAGTTGGTCTTCTACCTGACGATGGAAGCGTTCGGTCGGGTGCATCCTCTCCATCGGGATTACCAACAGTGGCTTCAGATGGAGGAGAAGGAGCGGGAATTGCACCGCAGGGACATGGCCGACCTGTACATCGCGACGGCCGAGCGATATGAGCACAGCGCCATCTTCGTTCACCCGAACCCCAACACCTTTGAGGAGTGTGTTCGCCTGCTGGAACTGATTCGCGAGAAGAGCGGCGACCGCTACTTTCTCATGAAGCACGGCGATGCTACCTATGCCATCCCAAACGGGCAGGAGTTCGCGCAGTTCTGCTACCGCCTGAGGGATGAGCCGGAGAAGGTGAAGGCCGAGGCGGAGAGGATGGTGGAGGATGCTCTGCGAGAGGCCGAGCGCTACGCCAAAGTGGGGTTGCTGGATGGTTTTGCCCTCTGTAGCGATTATTGCTTCAACACCGGGCCCTTTCTGAGCCCGCGACAATTTTCCGAGTTCGTTACACCCTACCTGGCCAAACTGATCCGGGGCTATCGCGATCTGGGCTTCTACACCATCAAGCACACCGACGGCAACATCATGCCGATCATAGACCAACTGATACAGGCCAATCCTCACGCCTTGCATTCCCTTGACCCCCAGGGAGGCGTGGACATCGCCGAAGTCAAGCGTCTGTACGGCGATCGCGTTTGCCTCATCGGCAACGTGAACTGCGGCCTTTTGGACACCGGCACCGACGAGCAGGTGATTGAGTCCGCGCGCTACGCCCTGCGCCATGGCATGCCGGGCGGCGGCTACATCTTCTCCACCAGCAACTGCGTCTATACCGGCATGCCTTTGGCGCAGTATGAACTGATGCTGAAGGTTTGGCGGGAGGAAGGGAACTATCCGGAGGAAGGTTGATAGGGGGGCTGTTGCCTAGGCTGAGCGGGCTTCTAGAGCAAGCGCCATGGCACACCGACCTCGGCGCGTGGGTTGTGCTCTCGTTCGCCTTGTATGTGGTGGCCGCCTGGGTCGGCTGGTTCCTAGGCCGCCTGCAACGCCGGCACCCCGAGGGGCGGCTGGCGCGGTGGGAGCGGCGGGGTTTCACGCGCGCGGCCCTATACGCGGCCTGCGTCGCCTACGGCTTCGGCATCCCTTACGCCGCGCTCCTCAGGGGCGTTGCCTCGCCACGCCTTCTTGGCCTGACCGGATGGGACTGGGTGCAGAGCCTGGGGCCCGGGAGCGCGCTGGCGGGCCTTGCCCTGGTCATCTTGGTGGTAGGCTGGTGGGGTTATCGCCGTCGCGTTCCCATCTCCGCCAGCCCCGTCTCCTGGCCCTTGACCGTGCTGGAGGTCGCTGCTTGGCAGATGCATTGGGCGCTGTACCGCTCGGCTGCTGTGGCCTGGCTCCATGACGCCTATGTCGGGGTATGGGCCGGGCTGTTGCTGGTCGTGCTAGAAGCGGCGTTGGCGCCTTTCACCTGGCAGGCCCTTGCTTCACCCCGAGAGGCCGAGGGCATCCTGCGACCTGCCGCTTTCGCCTTTTCCTCTGCCGTCCTCTTCTACTTCGCCCGCAACCTTTGGCTCTGCCTAGCCTTTCATGCGGTGGGCGAGTTGGCGCTGACCCGCTGGCTCCCTCTGCCCGACGGCGCCCTGCGAGGGGAGCCCCTTGTCGGGCCTGCGTCAACGGATGATGAAGGATAGGGCGATCAAGATCAGGAGGATGGTTCCTGCGAGGATGGCCACGCGGCGCAAATCCTCATAGACGTAGCGGTATTCCTCCGCGAAGTTGACCGCCTTCACCGCTTCGCTTGCGCCCCCCCGCGCGCGGGGCGGGGAAGCGGTAGCGGTGGTCACGGCCTGTGCGGGGGGCGTGGACTTGGGCGCAGTGTAGCGCGCTGGCGAAGCCTGACGCGGCCGGCGACGAACCTTCTTGGCCATGAATCTCCTTGAATGAACGTGTTACGAACGAATGCTCTGAGGCGCTTCATCTGCTCAAGCATCTTCATTATACTCTACCTGATAGCCTAGGGCAAAGGCTCCCCCTGCAGGAGGCTCACGCGGCGTCGGGACGAAAACGCCGCCACACCTCGGCCCGCAGTAGGCGCGCCTCTTCCGCCCGCAGGAGCGTCAGGACGGCGAAATAGAATATCGTTCCTACCAGGCCCCCTATGACCACTACCGCCAATTCGGCCAACGTGCCGCTCTTGAGCCCCTTTTCCAGCGCGGCGCGCGCTAGCCAGACGCCGCTGCCCATGATCGCGGTGGCCGCGCCGGCGCGCAAAGCCGTCCCGGCCAAGCCGTAGCCGCTCAGGTTGCCGACCCGCCGGCGCAACAGGGTCAGCATGGCCAGCGCGTGGCTGGCCTGCTTGGCCGAGTCGGCCAGAACGAGGCCCAACATGCCGAAGCGTCTCACCAGGGCCAAGGCCACGGCCAAATAGACCCCCACCGATAGGACGCCGATCAGGGCTGGCGTGCGCGTGTCTTGCTGCGCGTAAAAGGCGTAATTCAAGGGCCAGTCTATGGCCGCGAAGACGAGGCCCAGGAGATACAAAAGGAGCGCTCGATTCGTCCAGAGGGTGTCGTCGGGGCCGAAAGCGCCGTGCTCAAAGATGAGCCGGATCACCGGTTCGCCCAGCAACCAGAGGCCCACGGCGGCAGGGAAGATGAGGACGATCACCAGGCGCAGGCCGCGCGCCAAGGTGAGCCGGTAGCCGTCCCGATCGCCCGCCGCCCATCGCTGCGAGAGGGAAGGGAGCGCGGCCAGGGAGACGGCGACGGCCACCAATCCCAGCGGGAACTGGATCAGCGTGGTGGCGTTCTGCATCCAGGCGATGCTCTGCTCACCGGTGCGGGAGGCCAGGTTGCGATCCACCGCGATCTGCACCTGGGTTACTACGAGGCCGAAGGCGATAGGGAGGTAAAGGCGCAAGATGCGCCCTATAGCGGGATGTCGCCAGTTCAGGGAAAGGCGGAGGCCGCTTCCCCGTAGCCCCGGCAGTTGCAGGGTGAGTTGGATGACGCTGCCCAATAGGACGCCTACGGCCAGGCTGTAGATTTGCAGGCGGAAGGCCAGGAGCGGCGCGGCCAACACGATGCCGAGGTTGAAGGCCCCGGCCGCGAGGGCGGGGAAGGTGAAGCGATGTCGGGCGTAGAGGAGGCCAGTAACGACGCCGGAGCAGAGGAAGCACCAAACGGCCGGAGCCAGGATGCGTAGAGAGCGCGTCGCCACCGCCCGCGGTTCCGGCGCAAAGCCGCCGCCGAGGAGCCATATCACCTGGGGGGCGAACAGTTCCAGCAGGAGGACGATCACCCCCCCGCCCGCCGCCACCAGGCCGAGGATGGCTCCTGCGGCATGGCCGAAGTCGCGCCGTCGTTGCGGGCGCGCGTAGTCGCTCAGGACGGGCACCAGCGCCGCGCTGAGGAGGCCGCCGATGAGGAGGTCGTACAGCATCGTGGGGACGATGCTGGCCACGCGAAACGCGCTCACCAGGCCGCCCGCGCCGAAGAGGTCGCTGATCACCATCTCGCGGGCCAGCCCCAGGGCGCGGCTGGCGACGTTGCCCAAGGCCAAGATGCCGGCCGAGCGCGCCAGGCCCGGCTGCGGTGGAAGAGGTTGCTCAGCGGCCACCGCTTAAGACCCTTCGTTCACTTTCATCCCAGGAGTATAGCGGCTCACGATGCGCTCCACCAGGGCCGTAGTGGAATGCTCCGGCAGGTAAGGGAGAAACCGCACCTCCGCGCCCAGGGCGCGCGCGACTTGGGCCTCCGGCGGGATGCGGGTGGTCAGGTTCCAGTCGCCACCCTTGACATAGATATCGGGTGCCAGGGCGGCTACCAGTTCCTCGGCCGTGGGCGAATCAAAGACGACGACCGCGTCCACGCAGGCCAGGGCCGCCAGGAGCCGCGCCCGTTCTTCCTGCGGGATGAAGGGGCGCGACGGCCCTTTCAGCGCGCGGGTAGAAGCGTCGCTGTTGAGGCCGACGCAGAGCGCATCGCCCAACGCGCGCGCCGCCTCCAGGTAGTCCAGATGGCCGACGTGCAGCAGGTCAAAGTGACCGTTGGTGAAGACCAGCCGTTTGCCGGCCGCGCGCAGGCTTGCCCGCCAGGCCCGCGCCTCCTCCCAGGATAAAACGAGCCCCATCAGCCTTCTCCCTCCAGGGCCGCGACCAGTTCCGCGGGCGTTACCGTGGCGTTGCCCAGGCGGCGGACGACGAGGCCGGCGGCCGTGTTGGCCAGGTGGGCCGCCGTGCGCAGATCAAGCCCTGCGACGAGGGCCTGCGTCAACACGGCGATCACGGTATCGCCCGCGCCGGTGGCGTCAAAGACCTCGCTGCGGTTCGTGGCCGGCAGATGGGCCGCGGGTTGGCCTTGCCCGATCACGGTCATCCCGTCAGGCCCGCGCGTGATCACCAGGGCCCCCGCCGCCAGGTCGGGCAAGAGTTGCGCGCCCGCACGCTCAAAATCGGCGTCGCGCAGTAGGGGCTTCCCTAGTTGCGCCTCGGCCTCCGAGCGGTTGCATTTCACCAGGGCGAAGCCGCGAAATTTGAGGAGATCGCCCTGGGAGTCCACCGTGGCGACCTTGCCGTGCTCTCGCGCCGCGTCCAAAACCGTCCGGATCACCCGTTCCGTCACCACGCCTCCCTTGTAGTCTGACACCAGCACCGCGTCCGCCGTTCTCATGCCCTCCGCGATCGCCGCGCAGATCGCGTCCTCCACCGCGCCGCTGATCGGAGTGCGGTCCAAATGATCCAGACGCGCCAAATGCTGTGGGAAGCGCAGGAAGGACTCGGCCAGGAGGCGGATTTTGGTCGTCGTCGGGCGCGCTGCCTCGCGGATGACACCTGAGGCGCCGATCCCTGCCTGGGCTAGCAGGGCCAAGAGCGCCTCCCCCTGCTCATCGCCGCCGACGACGCCGACGACGTTGGCCTCCCCCTCCAGCGCGACGACGTTGGCCGCGGGGTTGGCCGCGCCGCCCGGCACGCGCGTGCGCCTTTCCAACTCCAACACCGGGACGGGCGCCTCGCGGCTCAGGCGCGTGGCCCGCCCGATCCAGTATTCGTCCAGGATGAGATCGCCCACGACCAAGATGCGTCGTCCTCGCAGGCGGGCGACGAGCGAGCGGGGATCAGGATCGGCCATGCGTTGGTCTCCCACCTCTCAAGGCCACTGTTCGTCGCTTCTGGCGTTCAGGTAGACACGCCGGAACTCCGTGTAGAAGGCCTCGGCCAGCGTGGGATCATCTACGATCAGCAGGTTTTCGTCATTGTCTTCATCGGCGTTCTTGGAGAAATTGAAAGAGCCGAAGATGACCGTGCGCCTGTCCACGATGAAGACCTTGTGGTGCATCAGGAAGGGGTTGCCGTCCTGCCGCACATCTAACCCGACCTTGCGCATCGGGCCGTACTCGCTGTAGCGCGTTTCCGAGCCGGTGGTCTCAAAGACCCCGCGCACCTCTACCCCTGCCTTCGCCCTCTCTCGCACCGTCTGGCCTATGTCGTCGTCGGTAAAGGAGAAAGCCATGAAGAGGATGCTCTGTTGGGCCTGCTGCAAGCGAGCGATGATGCGGCGCGCGACCTTATCCTCAGGCGAAAAGTAATTTTCCACGGTAACGCCGCCGATGGTGAGGCGCGACGCCGGCGTTGGGGGACGGCCTGGGCCGAACTCCTTCTCCTTGAACATCTGCTCAAACTTGGCGCGGTAATTCCTCGCCAACGCCGGCGACTCTATCTCTACGGCGTTGTTGTTGTAGCGGTAGGTGTCGTTCTCGGTGAAATTCCACGAGCCGGTCCACACGCGCAGGCCATCTACCACCACGAACTTGTTGTGCATGATGGCCGCGCGCCTATCTTCTACCACGGGGATGCTCGCGCGCTTGAGCCGCACGATGGCCTTGTTCCCGGCGTTGTCGCTGTCGGTTACGATCCTCACGAGGATGCCCCGATCCTTGGCTGCCAGGAGCGCGTCCGCCACGTTCTCCAGGCTCAGATCGTAGATCGCCATGTCAATGCTTTGTTGGGCGCGCGCCAGGAACTCTACCAGTCGTTCGTCCAGGCCTCCGTGATGGTCGCGCGGGTCATCGGGGTATTGGGGGGTCGTGAAGTAGACGCGGTACCAGGTGGACGCGGCGGGCGCCGTCGCCACCGGCGCCGTCGTCGGGGTTGGCTTGGCAGGGGAGGCGTCTGAAGGGCCACCGAAGGTACGGATGAGCGTGTAGAAGCCCAAGGCGGCCACGAGCAGGAAGAGGAGCAGCAGCGCGCTGGCCAGGGCGCATCCTCTGGCTCCCGCTTGGCGACCGGAGCGCTTCTCCGTCGCGCGGCGCGTCTCGCGCCAGGTGCGCGAGATGAGGTCCAACAGGCGCTGGATGAGTTCCAGGTTGGAGAGGTGATCCCAATCGCGCAGGAGCCGGCGCGCCTCTTCCCATTCGGCGGAGCCGGACCACGCGGTCGCGGCGGCCTCGCCTCGCGAAAGGATGGTGCGCACGCGCGCCTCGCGCTCCTCGGCGGAGAGGCGTCCCCTCTCACCGATGAGGTCGTTGACGTCGCGCAGGGCCTGTCGCACGCGGCGCCCGCGCTCCTCTATCTTGGCCGCTGCGTTTCTCTCTCGGGTGGAGATGGGCGCGTCCAATTGGACCATGGCCCAATCGGTGAGGACCTTGGCTTCCTGATCCTCCAGGTTGGAGAAGAGGCGTTCGTCCTCCAAGATGCGCTCGGCCACACGGCGACGAGCGGTTTCTAGGCTCTCCTCAGGCATGGTCGGACTCCGCGGGTGAAATAGGGCGCGAGAGGTGGGATAACCGTTGCCAGATCACCAGCGCTGCGAAGCGCGGGAGCGCGGTCATCCGTCGCCAGCGCCAAGGTTGCTGGATGAGGCGGTGTAGCCATTCCAGCCCTGCCCTCTGCATCCACCGGGGCGCGCGCCGGGTAACGCCCGCGATGAAGTCAAAGGCCCCACCGACGCCCATGGCGACGGGAACCTGCAACTCGTGGCGATGGCGCGCGATCCACAGGTCCTGCGCGGGCGCGCCGTAGGCCACGAGAAGGATGTCGGGCTGCGCCGCGCGCACGCGGGCGATCAACCCTGCTGCTTCCGCCTCGGCGGGCGAGCCCGCGCAGGTGCCGACTACCGCCAGGCCGGGATAACGGCGGGTCAACACCTGAGCCGCCCGCGCGGCTACACCCTCTGCCGCGCCGAGGAGGTAGAGTCGCCAGCCGCGGCGCGCGCCGACCTCGGCCAGCCGTTCTACCACATCCACCCCTGCAACCCGCTCAGGGAGCGCGCCGCGCCCGTGCAGGAGCCGGGCTGCCCACACCAGGCCAATGCCGTCCGGGAGGGAAAGGTCGGCCTGGTTGAGAACCTGGCGAAAAGCAAGGTTGCGGCGGGCCGTCATCACAAATTCCGGATTCACGGTAACGATCTGATGAGACGGGCCGGCGGCTACAAAGGCCGCGATGCGTTCTAAGGCCTCCGGCATCGTCGTCGCATGTACCCGCACGCCCAGGATCTCCACGTTTTTCATCGCGCCGCCCTCTGGTTGATGCCCTGGCCTGCGTCCTCCAGGGCCTGCAAGACCTCTTTCGCGCATCGGTGCCACGAGAAGCGGGCAACGTTCACGAACCCCCGCGCCGCCAACCTTGCTCGCAATTCTTCATCCATCAGAACCCTTGTCAGGGCATCGGCCCAGGCCGCCGTGTCGTGAGGGGCGACCAACAGCGCGCCTTCGCCGGCGACCTCCGGCAACGATGCGGCATCGGAGCAGACCACGGGCGCCCCGCACGCTTGCGCCTCCAGCACAGGGAAGCCGAAGCCTTCGTAGAGGCTGGGGAAGGCGAAGCAAGCCGCGCCGGAAAGGAGCGCGGGCAGGTCTGCGTCGGGCACGTAACCGGGAAAGAGCACCCGCTCCTGCAAGCCCAGTTCCGCGACCCGTCGGAACAGGCCCTCGTAGAGCCATCCCTTCTTCCCCGCGAGGACGAGGCGAAGGTCGCTGAGTCCTGGGTTCCTCCTGAGCACCTCGGCGAAGGCTTCCACCAGCCGGGTGAGGTTCTTCCGCGGCTGTAGCGTCCCGACGTGCAGGATGTAGCGTCCGTGCAGACCGTACTTCGCCCGCACCGCGGCCAACGCAGCCGGGTCTCGCACCGGCGCAAGCGACTCATCGCGGCCCGGATAGACCACGCGCACCTTCTCTACTGGCGCGCCATAGAAGCGGTGCAAATCGTTGGCCGTCGCCTGGGAGTCGGCCAGGACGATCCGCGCGACGCGAACGCTCCAACGGGTGGACAGTTCCAGATAAAGGCGGTCCCACCGCCGATGCGCCTGCGGGTAGAGGCGATAGCCCAGGTCGTGCACGGTCACGACGGTGCGCCGTGGGTGAAGCAAGGGGACGACGTGCGCCGGGATGAACAGGACATCCGGCGGGCGACAAGCCATCTCCCAACTCAGGCCGACGTGGGTCCACAGCCTCGGCAGGCGGATCACGCGCTCCTCGGCGTTCGCCTCGGTCGGAAGGACGCCCGCTGCCAGCGGCCCGCGCAGATAAAGGCGGAAGCGATGTTCGCTTCTCAAGGCCAACAGATGGCGAAGGAGATGAAGCGAATAGGTCTCGGTCCCCGTTCGTCCGGGAAGCGCCGATGGGGTTGGAGCCAGGCGGCTAGCATCCAGGCCGATGAGCATCCCTGCCCAACATTCGGGCCTCGGTCAACGCCACGCCAGCAGGCCGAGGTCCACTGGGAGTCGGCAGGCATTATATCATGCGCCTTGGGGGGCGTCAATCCTTTCCAGCACGTCGGGCACGAAGGCGCGCAGGTCTTCCCGGCTCACCGGCCCCCGACGCAGGATGACGGGCGGCTCCGTAGTCAGGTCTAAGACGGTGGAGGCGAGGCCGCCGGGGCAAGGCCCGCCATCCAGGATGAGAGGGATGCGCCCGCGCAGTTGCGATAAGACATCATCTGCGCTGACAGGGCTAGGCGCGCCGGAGAGGTTGGCGCTGGTTGCCGCCAGAGGCTCCCCTAGGGCCTTGATGAGTTGCAGGGCAACCGGATGATTCGGCACACGCACGGCGACCGTATCCCCGCCTCCGGTGACCACATCGGGCACCCGCGCCTGGCGGGGAACGACCAAGGTCAGCGGCCCCGGCCAGAAGCGCGCCGCGAGGGCCCAGGCCAACGGCGGCACCTGGTCGGCTACCTCGCCGAGGGCGTCGGCGGAGGCGAGGAGGATGGGGATCGCCTTGGATTCGGCGCGGCCCTTGGCGACATACAATTGCGCGACCGCCGCGGCATCCCAGGCGCGCGCGCCCAGGCCGTAAACTGTGTCGGTAGGGAAGGCTACCACCCCGCCGGCGCGCAAGATCTCCACCGCTTGCGCCAGGGAGCGAGGTTCAGCTGCAGGGAGCGTTCTCGTGTCCATCGGCGGAAGAGGAGAGGATGAAACGGCAGATGACCTCTGCCACGCCGTCCTCCGTCACGGGAGGGGCCACCCAATCGGCTGCAGCCTGCACCGCGCGGGGCGCGTTCCCCATCGCCACGCCCAGGCCGGCCCAACGCAACATCTCCAGGTCGTTTCCCGCGTCGCCTACGGCGATGACCTCCTCGCGAGGAATCCCTAGGCGTGCGGCCAGGTATGCCAGCGCCGTGCCTTTGGAGACGCCTGAGGCAGTCCCTTCCAAGAAGAGAGCGTGGGAGCGGGTGATCTCCAGCCGACCGGCGAAGAGGGCCTCTAGTTCTGGCGTCAGGAGGTCGTTGGTCGCAGGGTCCGCGATGATCAGAAACTTCGTGGGATCGCCTGGGATGGCCGCGCGCAAGTGGGGCGCGACGCGCAGAGGAAGGCCAAACCAGCGGTCATAAAACTCGGCGGGGTGGCGCAACTCCTTCAGGTAGATGAGGTTATCCACGTAGACCGTCACGTCCAGGTCGCGCGGCTCGGCCCAATCCAGGAGCTCATCTATCAGGGTGCGGGGGAAGGTGCGGCTCAGCCATACCTGCTGGCCGGTAGGGTCGTGCACCATCGCGCCCTGGTACGAGATGATCGGTCCGTTGAGGCCGACGGACCGGGCGATGGCCTGCGCGCCCAAAGCCGAGCGACCGGTCGCGAGGACCACGATCACGCCGCGTGCTTGCGCGGCGTGAATCGCCTCGCGCACGGCCGGGCGCACCTGTAGATCATCGGCGAAGAGCGTGCCGTCGGCATCTAAAGCCAGAAGGCGGTACGAGCGATGATTGTGGTTCATAGACAGACCTGTATGACGCGCGCGCATCCTGCCCCGTCGTGGAGAAGGCTCACCTCCGCGCGGGGGAAGGCCGCGCGGGCGAGGCGGATGGCCGCCTCGCCCTGTCTTGCGCCGATCTCCAGAAGGAGCGCGCCGTTGGGAGCCAGATAGTGAGGGGCCTGGGCCAGTAGGCGACGCACCAGGTCAAGCCCGTCGGGGCCGCCATCCAACGCCCAGCGCGGCTCCCATCGCACCTCCGGCGGTAAATTGGGCCACTCCTGCTGGGAGATGTAGGGCAGGTTGGCTACGATCATTTGCACCGGCTCCGGTAAGGCCGCTAGCAGATCGCCCTGACAGAAGCGCACGCGGGAGGCGACGCCGTGCCGGGCTGCGTTCCTCCGCGCCACGGCTAGCGCGTCGGCGGAGAGGTCGGAGGCGTAGATCATCGCCTGTGGCAAATGCACCGCCAACGCGACGGCGATGCAACCGCAGCCGGTGCCGACATCCGCCAAGGTCAAAGTGGAAGGGAGGCCCTGGTCGGCCGCCCAGGCGAGCGCGCGCTCCACCAAGAGTTCGGTCTCCGGCCGAGGGATCAGGACGTTTGGGTCAACCGAGAAGCCTAAACCAAAGAATTCCCGCCAGCCTGTCAGATAGGGGAGCGGCTCGCGCATCGCGCGGCGCTTGAGGAGCGCGGACAGGGTCTCCGCCTCCGCGCGCGAGAAAGGCCGTTCGGGATGGGCCAAGAGCGCGGCGCGCGTGAAGCCCAGGCTATGGGCCAGCAGCAACTCCGCGTCCAGGCGGGCCTCTTCTATCCCTGCGGCGGCCAGGCGTGCCGTCGCCTCCCGCAGCCAATCTCCCACGCTCAGCGGCGCCGACTCGCTCATCCGCTCTCCACCATGGCCTCTCCCATCGCCTCCAGGCGCTCCGCCTCTTCCGTCGTCGCCAATTCGTCAATGAACTCGTCAATGTCGCCGTTGAGCACATCTTGCAGCCGATAACTGGTGAGGCCGATGCGATGGTCTGTAACCCGATTCTGGGGGAAGTTGTAGGTGCGAATCTTCTCGCTGCGCTCACCCGTGCCTACCTGCGAACGTCGCGCCTCGCCTATTTGCTTTAGGCGTTTCTCTTCTTCCATGGCGTAGAGGCGGGCGCGCAGGATGGCCATGGCCCGCTCTCGGTTTTGCGCCTGGCTCCGCTCGCTTTGGCATTCTACCACCAGGCCGGTAGGGAGGTGCGTGAGCCGGACGGCGGTGGAGTTCTTTTGCATGTGTTGGCCGCCAGGGCCGGAAGAGCGAAAGACCTCAAACTGAATGTCTTCCGGCGCGATGTACACGTCCACCTCGTCCATCTCCGGCAGGACGGCCACCGTCGCTGTAGAGGTGTGGATGCGGCCGCTGGCCTCCGTGACCGGCACGCGCTGCACCCGATGCACGCCGCTCTCGTATTTTAAGCGAGAATACGCGCCCTTCCCTTTCACCTCAAAGATGATCTCCTTGAAGCCGCCGATGCCGGTCTCGTGGCTGCTCAGGATCTCCGTTTTCCAGCCGTGGGCCTCGGCGTAGCGCGTGTACATGCGGTACAGGTCCGCGGCGAAAAGTCCTGCCTCCTCGCCGCCGGCGCCGGCGCGTATCTCTACGATCACGTCTTTTTCGTCGTTGGGGTCTTTGGGGAGGAGGAGGCGGCGCATCGTCGCCGTCAACTCAGCCATTTCCTTCTCGCGAGCCGCGATCTCCTCCCGCGCCAAGGTGGCCAGTTCCGCGTCCTCCCCCGCCTCTTCCAGGAGGGCGCGCGCGCTCCCCAGTTGCTCCTCCGCCTGTCGGTAGCGGCGATAGGCCGTCACCAGTTCTTCCAGTTCTGCCTGTTCGCGCGCGTACTCCGCCAAGCGGGCCGGGTCTCGGCTCACGGCAGGTTCGGCCATCAACGCGGTTAATTCCTCGTAACGCGCGGCTACGCGCGCGACCTTCTCTAGCATCGTCTCCTGCATACCAACGTCCCCTGCGCCGTCCGCCGTGATATACACCTCTCGGGATCGGGCGCAGATGATCTCGCCTTTAGATATAGCACAGGATGGCGAAGGGAGCAAAAAGCCTGCGCTGGGGCTACGAGCGGTCAGGGTAGGGCCGGCGCGCCGGGCACCCGGCAGCGGACGCGATAGAGGGAGGTGCGCGCTGTGATGTAGAGGCTGCGGCGGTCCGCGTCGCCCCAGGCGCAGTTGGCCGGGAACTCGGGTAGCACCAGAAGCCCTACCTCCGTTCCGTCCGGACGGAAGAGCCATAACCCGCCCGGGCCGGTCACGTAGAGGTTCCCTTCCATGTCCACCTTCATCCCGTCGGGGACGTTCACGTTCACCCTCCGCCGATGCCCCATCGCGTAGTAGCCGGGCAGCCTCATCTCGGCCAAGACCCGACCGCGCGCCAGAGTGCCGTCGGCTTGCACGTCAAACGCGCGCACGTGGTCTCGGTTGGAGTCGCTCACATAGAGGATGGTTTCGTCGGGCGAGAAGGCTAACCCGTTGGGCCGGTCGAAGTCGTCGGCTAGAAGCGTCAGCGTGCCGTCCGGCGAGAGGCGAAAGACCCCTTGGAAGGGAAGTTCTTGCTGTTCGGTCGGGCCGAGGCCGTAAGGAGGATCGGTAAAGTAGATGGCCCCGTCGGATTTGACGACGAGGTCGTTGGGGCTGTTGAGTCGTCGGCCCTGGTAGCGATCGGCCAAGGTAACCACCTGTCCATCGGCTTCGGTGCGCGAGACGCGGCGGTTGCCGTGCTCGCAGGCGAGGAGCCGGCCTTGCTGGTCCAGGGTCAGGCCGTTGGCGTAGCCGCTGGGCTCGCGGAAAAGCGCAAGGCCTTGCTTCGGGCTCCAACGGTAGATGCGGTTCGCCGGGACGTCGCTGAAGAGAAGATAGCCGTCCGGATGCCACACCGGGCCTTCGGTGAACTGGAAGCCGGTAACGAGGCATTCCGGCTCCTCAGGGGCAAGCAGGTCTGTGATCGGCATGATGAAACCTCCTGTGCTTAAGAGACGCGGGCGTCCACGACCTCAACACCCAGGTCGCTGATGGCCTTTACCAGCCGCTCTTGTTCCAGGCCGTCCACCTTCATCGTGAGGAGACCGTAGGCCGGGTCGGCGTCGGGGAAGGTGCCGAGGGCGATGATGTTGCCGCCCAGGTTGGTGATCGCTCCTGTGATCTTGGCCAGTTCGCCCTTCGTGTTGGGAACCCGCAGCGTCAGGCGCACGCCCTTCTGCCGCGCGCCGAGGAGTTCTAGGAAGATTTTAAACAGGGTCGTCTCGGTGATGATCCCCACCAACTGGTCGCCGCGCACGACGGGGAGGCCGCCGATCTTGTTGTCGGCCATGATGCGGGCCGCCTCTTCCAAGGGCGTGTCCTCGGTCACGGTGATGACGGGCCGGGCCATGAATTGCTCAACCGTCAACTTCGCCAGGAGGTAGTGCAGCTCAAACGTGTCTAGCGACGTGGCCGGCGAGGGCGAAGCGTAGAGGAGGTCCTTCTCGGAGATGATGCCGACCATTTTGCCGTTGTGGTCCACCACCGGAAAGCGGCGGACGCGATGCTCGCGCATCATCTTCAGCGCGTCCGCAATGCCGGTATCTACCGTGACGGTGATGGGGTCTTTCTTCATGCATTGTCC
>DAOTYP010000110.1:0-6462 GCA_034434975.1 Anaerolineae bacterium
TCCACCCCTCTGGCCAACGGTATGAGTGGGCCCCAGGCCTCTCGCCTGACGACCTTGACCCTAAGCCTCTGCCCGACGTTCTCGCGCGCCTGCTGGCCAACGACCAGCGGCCACGCGAAACGCCGCCTGGCGACGGCAAGATACCGAAGGGGCGGCGGAATACCGCGCTCACCAGCATTGCAGGTTCCCTGCTGCGGCGCGGGCTGTCAGCGGAAACGATAGAGGCCGCGCTGCAGGTCATCAACCGACAGCAGTGTGCGCCGCCACTCCCCGATGACGAGGTGCGACGCATCGCCCAAAGCATCGGGCGGTACGCGCCGCCAAACGGTCAGCGTGAGCCTGCAACCCCTCTCATTCGCCGGGGAGCCGACTTCGCCAAGAGCGCGGGTGAGGTGAACTGGCTGTGGCGGGGTTGGCTAGCGCGGGGTACCGTTACCGTCCTGGCCGGTATGCAAGGCGTCGGCAAGACAACGCTGGCCCTAGCATTGGGCGCACTACTGACGCGGGGAGGCAAGTGGGGCGACGGCACAGACGCGCCGCGGGGCCGTGTGTTGTATGTGCCAGCGGAGGGCACGGACTCTGAAATCGGGGACAAACTCTGGCGCACGGGGGCCGATGACGTGGACGTGCTGACGGCTGGGGGCGGGGCCTACCTGACCGTTGTGAACGATTATGACACGATTCTGAGCGCGGCGGCGGGGTACGACGTCATCGTTCTAGACAGCCTGACGGGCCATGCGCTGTCTGACTTGCGCAAGAGCGAGGTAGCCCGTGCCTTCATGAACAAACTGGGCGAGTTGGCACGGATAACCGGCGCGGCGGTACTGGTGCTCCATCACTTGCGCAAGCGAACCATCCTTGACCTGGGGGAGGGCGTCAATCAGGACCGCGTGCGCGACAGTCAGGACATTTTGGCTGTCGCGCGCATGGCGTGGGGCCTTGAGGAGGCAGAGGACGGCTCGCTAACCTTGTCCGTCATCAAGACCAACCTGGCCGCCAAGCCGCCGGCCCTGAAACTGGTGGTTGATGACGACGGCATCATCTTTTTGGGAACGCTAGAAGAGAGAACCCTAGAGCCGACGTCGGGTTGGGAGCGTGCGGCGGCCTGGTTGAAGGACGTGCTGAAGGATGGGCCAAAAGAGCCGCGTGAAGTGCAATTGCTGGCATCGGCGGCAGGCATCACACCAAAACAGTTGCGCCTAGCACGCGAGAAAGTGGTTGGCGGCTTCAAGAGGCTTGCCAACGGGCGGGCGCTATGGGCACTAACCCCAGAGGACATTGCCCGCTATGAACAACATGCCCAGGGGCATGTTGGGCATGAAGGGCATGAAGGGCATGAAGGGCATGTTGGGCATGAAGGGCATGAAGGGGGCAACCTGCCCAACATGCCCAACATGCCCTTGATTACAACATGCCCTGGGCAGGAGGCGGGGCATGAAGGAAACGGTCGTTTGCCCGAATGTCCCGACTGCGGCAGGCCGTTCACGCCTGAGGAGGCGCGCCTGACCACGTGTCCTGACTGTGGCGCGCGTCTGTCTCCTGCGCACGGTAACGGCCACGGTATGACCCATCAGCCTGCGCCAGCCGTCGTCAAGGTTGGCGAGGCCTGCGCAGGGTGCGGCCAACCGGTGCGGTACACAGACGCGACGGCGGAAGGTTATCCTGGTTGGCTGCGCGGAGAATGCGGCTGTGGCGGCAGGGGGATACGGTACGTCAAGCGCGATGGGGTAGCAGGGGGTGCGCATGGCTAGAGGGGAGCGCTACAACACAAGAGGCTTGACCTATTCATCCTGGCATCGGCGCGCAGAGCCTGCTGACCGGAACGTGCTCACCTACGTTGACTTGGACGGGGTAGAGTACTGCTGTCGGTGCCATGAGCCGTTGGCGCTGCTGGAATTGGCGCGTGGCGTCAGCCAAGCCTTAAGCCGACCACTGTGCTCAAGGCGCTGGCCGAGAGAGCGGATGTGCCTGCTAATGTGCACAAAAAGCAGGCAATACAAATTACACGTTTTTTGTGCGGGATAACGCGCGAAAAGTGGCCGTATAGGCGGCTTTTTGCGCGCGCTCGCGAAAAACAACGAGAAAAAAAGGTGGAGCCGGTTGACAACGAGTATCAGGTTGTGCTATAATCGGCAAAAAAGTCGGCCTGCGACGTGGGTGCGTCCAGGCCGATGACCCGCGACGGTGTGGGCGTCGCAGGCGTGGAGTAGTGTATCACAGCCTCGCCTATCCGTCAAGGGTGGCGAGGCTGTTTCGTTTTAAGGTTGGGTGAGCACCTTACTCATCACATCGCCAAACCACAAGGGGTAGTGGTCAGGGTGGCGGCGACCCCCTACATGAGCCGCGAAGGACTCGAACCTTCAACTCCCTGCTTAAAAGGCAGGTGCTCTGCCAGTTGAGCTAGCGGCCCCGGTCTGCCACCATTATACTCGCTTTCCTCACATCGGTCAAAAACGAGAGCGTGGCAAAGGTCCCACGATTCCCCAACAAGTTGGGCAATTTCGGCCTCATAACTACCACGGGCCGTGGGATACGAAGGGTTTTTCAACGCCCTCTTTCTCGCCCCCAGTTGACAACTCTTATCGCGGGTGCTATAATCTAAGTGTCTTGCCCCGGTGGTGGAATTGGCATACACGGCAGGTTGAGGGCCTGTGCCCATTCGGGCGTGGAGGTTCGAGTCCTCTCCGGGGCACCTCGCTCGCGGGCGCCAGCCTCAAACACAGGCCCTCCGGCTTGGGGCATCGCCTGTTGCCCCAAGCCTTTTTGTTGTCGCCGCGCGACCCTAGTCCCCTGCCGGGCGCAGGTGCAAGCGTAGGCGACCCTGCGCGAGGCTCATCTCCACGTCCCAATGCGAGAGGTCCACATCCAAAGTGAGCCGAGGCGCTCCGCCGGCGGCCAGAGGCACCAGTTCAATCAGGTGAAACCACTCGTCGCCGTCACCCTCGCTGGAGAGGTACAGCCCGGAAACGTTGGGAATCTTCAATTCCGCCGTGCGCCAGGCTCCCGTATCCTCTTTTTGCACCAACGGCCCCGGCGCGCCACCTGCCAGGTAGGCACGCCAGGTATCCCTCCCCCGATCCAGATAGCGTACCCGCAGAAGCGCGCCTGCGGCGAAGCGGTTTCGCGCCTTCTCATCCAGTCGCAGCAAGACCTTCTCGTTTCCCGTCGCCTCGTCCGTCCGTTTACAAACCCAACACTCCGGGCCGGGCGGCAAGGTTGGGTCGTAAGGTTGAGGGTTGTCGCCCAGGCGTCGGACGCGCGCGTCGTTCGTCACAGGGATCATCCGACCGCCCGGCGCATCCACCTGATCCAGGTAAAAGGTGTAGTTGCCCGGCTCAAAGGCCGCAGCGGGGCTTTCACAGCCGAAGGTGCCGTAGCAGACCGGGTCGCGATGCGCCCGCAACGCCACCCAAACGGAAGACGCCGTCTCTGCCGTCGCGCCCAGGTACGGCGCCCAACGGCGCATGATCTCAACATACTCCTGCTTCACGGCGGTCACGCGGTTTTGGCTGTCAAAATCGGCCAGGAACTGGCGACGCAGGCGGATGTAACTCGCGCGCTTGTCCAAGGCTTGCAGAATCCCCCACTCAAATTCAACGGGGTTCGGCAGGGTGGTGGGATAGCCTTCAAACATCAGAGGGACGGTGGCCGAGTAGAGGCGCATTGGCTCCAACTGGCCTGTCTCGCCGATCGCGCCGTTGTAGTCTGGATAAAGGGAGAGGTGCGCCAGGCCGAGGCCGCGCGCAACGGCGTGGGCGGTCCACAAGGCGCGCTCGCGTGGTGAATCGTAGAAGGGGCTGTATTGCAAGAAGGGCCGCACCACGCCGCCGGCGAAGGCCTCCGCATAGAGGTCCACGATGGCGTTGACGGTGCTCACCCAGAGGTCTGAGGTGAGGCCGTAGGCAGCGGCCGTCGGCTCATCCTCGCTATCCACCGGCTTCGTCTCGCCGTACATCCCGACGCCGATGCCGACGAACTCCATGCGCGGATCGCCTTTGTAGCGCGCCCCCAACGCCCGCACGAAGCGGCCATAGCGTTCCTGGTACGCCGGGCTCCAGTAGCGGGGGAAGGCGCGCAGGGGGCCGGTCACGATGGTCGCGGTGATGCTCCCCGGCGGGCCGTCCACGCGCGCCCAAGGGGGCATGCGCAGGCCGCCGTCGTACTTGCCGCCGTAGGTCGTGATGGCGATGGCTCCTCGCTTGCCCACGCGCGCGCGGCTCTCCAGGTAGCGATCTAGGAGCGCCCAGTTGTATTTCCCCTCCTCCGGCTCGGCCAACTCCCACGGCAGGTAGAAGAGGTCGCCCGCGACCGGAAAGTCGGGCGGCGCCAGGTTGACCCCGTCCGGGTTGCTGATGATGTAGAAGCCCGGCCGGGGCTCCGATGGCGCTTGGGGCGCAACCGGCGTCGCCGTCGGCGCGGACGGGCCCGGGGCCGACGTTGTCGGCGTCGGCCCCGGGCGAGCCTCCGTCGTGGCCGTCGGCAGAGGGGAAACGGCGGTAGGTCGGGCCTCCGGCGTCTCGCCGCCGCATCCCGCCAGAAGGAGAGCGCCTGCAAAGAGGACGGCCTTGAGAACCTGTGCGCATTTCATGGGCTTCGTGTCAACCTTGGGTGGAGGAGGTAGGGCGGCGCGCTGCCTGCTGGTCGGCCCAATGCACCGCTTGGCTGGAAAGCCAGGTCAGAAGGACCGAGACGCCGACCACCAATTGTTGAAAGACGGGATCCCACCGGGCGAAGACCTCCGCAGGGATGAAACGCAACGCGGCCCACGACCCAAGCGGCAAGGTGATGCAAAGCACGCCGACGAGCGTAGCCTTGGCTCCCTTGGATAGACGTTGAAAGCCCGGCGCTCGTTCCGTCAGGAGGGCGACGGCCGCGCCGACCCCGGCGGTCGTCCCCAGGTATTGTAGGAATTTCACTAGCGAATCGGTAGGCATGGCACACCTCCGGCAAGGGATCTGACCTAAGTATAGGAGATGTGCCCAATTTAGTCAATAGAGAGATGACATAAATGAGTTTTTATTGACAAAAGTCAACAAACTCAAGCCATGTCCATGTTACGGGTGTTCCAAGCCATGGGCTTCCAAGAAGGCGTCATCGCTCAGGAGCGCCGCCGTCGGGCCGTCGGCCACCACCTGGCCCGCGTCCAAGACGACGGTGCGCGGGCAGAGTTCCTGCACCAAGCGCACATCGTGGGTGCTGATGAGCGCGGTTTGGGGAAGCGTGCGCAGGAGGTTGATCAGCGTGCGACGGGCGCGCGGGTCCAACCCTGCCGAAGGCTCATCCAAAGCCAAGATGGAAGGCGACATAGAAAGGACGGTCGCGATGGCGATGCGCTTCTTCTCGCCGACGCTGAGGTGATGGGAGACGCGCCGCGCGTACTCGCCCATGCCGACCTGGGCCAGCGCCTGCGCGACGCGGCGACGCACCTCGTTTTCAGGCATCCCCATGTAAATCGGGCCGAAGGCCACGTCATCAAAAACCGTTGGCGAGAAAAGTTGATCGTCCGGATTCTGGAACACCAGCCCGACCTGGGCGCGAATCTTCTTGAGATGCCCTTCGGTTACCTCCAGGCCGTTGATCCGCACGCTCCCCCTGCCCATCAGAATGCCGTTGAGGTGGAGAAGGAGGGTGGATTTGCCCGCGCCGTTAGGCCCCACCAGCGCCACCTTCTCGCCCGGCCACACCCGCAGGTTGATGCCTTGCAACGCCTTGTGCCCGTCAGGGTAGGAGAACCAGAGGTCACAGACCTCTATGGCAGGGATCGCTTCAGGGGCCACCGTCTCACCCAACCAGTTGTGCCAGGACCGCCAGGCCGCCCATCAACGCCAGGCCGATGGCCAGGATCAGGAAGGAACCGACGCCCAACGGGGGCATGGGGAGCGACCGCACCTCGCCATCGTAGCCGCGCGCGGCCATCGCTGCATAAACCCGTTCTCCTCGTTCCATTCCCCGTAGAAAGAGGTTGCCCGCCATGCTGCCGGTCACGCGCCCGCGCCAGGCGATGCTCCCGCCGCCGCGACCGTCGGGATCGGCGCTGCGCGCCTCGCGCGCCTGCATCAGCCGGCGCGCCTCGTCGGCCAAAATGAAAAGGTAGCGCCACATGAGGCCGAAGATCGCCACCAGAAGGCGCGGCACCCTCACTGCCCGCATCGCCAGGAGGAGCGCCGGGAAATCGGTGGTCGCCGAAAGGAGGATCGCCGCTTGCACCGAGAGCCATGACTTGACGGCGATGCTGGCGAAACGCTCCAGGCCCGCGTAGGTGATGCGAACCACCCAGGGGCCGAGGGGAAAGCGGAGCCAGGCTGGGCCCTCGGTGGTGAAGACCACCGTCAGCGCGGCCAGCACGAAGGGGGTGGCCAGGAGGGCGCGCCGCAAGAGGAAGCCGATGCCTAACTCCGCCGCCAAGGCTCCCGAGAAGGTGAGGGTGAGGAGAAGAACGTAGATCGGCCAGGCCCCAACGGG
>DAOTYP010000111.1:0-4482 GCA_034434975.1 Anaerolineae bacterium
GCGGTCGTGTCGCCCGGCTCCACCGCGATCAGTTCATCGTCCACGACGACAGCCGTTACCTTCCACTGGGCTTGGCGCAGGGTTTTCGGCAGCGTCCGCCATACGTTCAGGCCGGCATGGGCTTCCAATTTTTCCTTGCGCTCCAACGCCGTGAGGAGCCGGGCCAGGTCCGCGCGCTGGTCTTCCAGGCTCGGCTCCTCCAGTTCCAGATACACCTTGTGCACGCTGGGCGCAAGGACCACGTGCCGCCCCATCCCCATGAGCGCGGCCTTGGGGTTGCCCATGAGGCGCGGCACTTCCACCCATGTATCGGATTCCACCGTCGCGCGACACGAAAGCCGCCAACCGGCCGCCAACTCCTCTTCGGTCAGGGTCGCGCGGTCCGCCGCCGTGATGGGCGGCACCACGCCGTTTTGCACCAGCACCTTGCACTTGCCGCACGTGCCGCGCCCCCCACAGGTGGAATCAATGGCCAGGCCCACCCACGCGGCTGCATTGAAGATCGTCGTGCCTGCAGGCACGGTGGTAACCGTCTGTTGGGGGAGAAAAGTGATCCGAACTTTGCCCGTTTCCGTAGCCACCGTCGCCTCTGTTTTTATATACCTACGTCGTCTGCGTTTGCGCTTGCTTCTGTTGACGATAGGCGGCGATCCAATTCATCGCGTACTCGTCATGGCCAAGGAGGAGATTGCCGGCCCGCACCATCATCATCAGGATCGGCTCCAGCGGGTTCGTGATGGCCGCGGTGAGGCCGGCCTGCATCGCCATCGCGAGGAAGGCGGCGTTCAGGCCGGGGCGTTCCGGCAGGCCGAAGGAGACGTTGCTGGCGCCGCAGATGGTGTTCACCCCTAGGTCGCGCCGGATGAGGCGCAACGTCTCAAAGAAGACGGCGCCCGCGTTGTGGTCTGCCCCAACCGACATGCAGAGGGGGTCTATCAACACGTCCTCGCGCGGGATGCCGTGATCAGCCGCGCGCTCTACGATCTTGCGCGCCACGGCGAGCCGTACCTCCGGCTCCATGCTGATGCCCGACTCATCATTGGCGATCCCGATGACCGCCGCTCCGTATTTGCGCACCAGCGGCAGCACCTTTTCCAGTCGTTCCTCCTCGCCGGTCACGGAGTTGACCAGGGCCTTGCCCTGATAGGCTGCCAGCCCCGTCTCCAGCGCGGCCACCACCGATGAATCCAAGCAGAGAGGGATATCGGTTACCGCCTGGATGGCGCGCACTGCGGCTGCCATGATCGCCGGCTCGTCGCCGTCCGGCACGCCCGCGTTCACGTCCAGCACGTGGGCCCCCGCTTGTTCCTGGGCCACGGCGTCTTGTACGGCGCGGGTCATATCCATGGCCCGCATCTGCGCCGCCAATAACTTGCGGTTCGTCGGGTTGATTCTCTCGCCGATGACCACGAAGGGCTGATCCGGCCCGATGATCACCGTGCGCGTACGCGAAGAGATCACCGTTTGCATGTGATCCTCCAACCTAAGGGTTTTTATCCGCCGCCTCTACCTCGCCGACCTTTCTCATCGTCTCATCCAGGATGGCCACCGCATCGGCCAGCGCCTTGTTTCCTTCATTGCTCTCTTCCGAGATCCCCGACAGCTCTTTCGCCTTGCGCACCGTAGAGCTCGCGTCGGGAGCGTAACCGTCTGCTCCGACCTTTCTTGCGTATTCCTCCGTTACCGGCGCGCCGCCTACCATCACCTTTACTTTGTCGCGCAGGCCGGCCTGGGCTAAGGCCTGGAGGTTCACCTTGAACATCGGCATCGTGGTCGTCAGGAAGGCGCTGAAACCGACGAGCTGGGGGTTGTGCTCTTGCACGGCTGCGACCAACTTCTCCGGCGGAACGTTGACGCCCAAATCAATGACCCGAAACCCCGCGCCTTCCAGCATCATGTCGCACAGGTTCTTGCCGATGTCGTGCATGTCCCCTTTGACGGTGAGCATGACGACGGTGCCGATGGGCTTGGTCCCCTGCTTGGCCAGGAGAGGGCGCAGCAAGGTCATGGCGCCCTGCATGGCGCGCGCGGCGATGAGCATCTCCGGTACGAAGAACTCTCCCCGCTCAAAGCGCGCTCCCACCTCTCGCAGCGCGGGGATCAGGCCCATGCCGTTCACCCCGTAGAGCATCTCTTTCGGGTCAAGGCCCAGATCAATCCCTGCCTGGGTCAGTTCTTTCACCTGGGCCGCGTGACCTGGGATCGTATGCTCGTACAATCCCTTCAGGATCTCCTCACGAGAGAGCATCTTACCCTCCTCACAAGTGTCGTCTTTCTGGCAGGGTGGAGTATACGGCAAAAACGAGGAAAAGTCAACGATGAGGCCGGCTTCGTTTACGTGGCCTCTGTTTTCAGTGCCGATTCGGCGGGCTGAGGTCTTTTGTAAAATTGAATGATTTGACAGGACTCGTGCCCCGCGTTATAATTTTTTCGTTAGGCCCCGGGCAAACGACCCGGGGCAAGTCTCGGTATCGGAGTCCCCATGCGCGATCGCAACGCCATCATTTTGGTCATCATCGTCGTCTTAGGGCTTTTTTCCTTGTATGTTGCTCTACCGATTGGGCATCCGGACTTCTTAGTCCGGCTCCTCTTTTGGCAACCGGCTGAGACCCGCAGCCTCAAATTGCACCAAGGGCTTGATCTCCAAGGGGGCTTGCAGGTTCTCCTGGAGGCGGACCTGGCCCCTGGTCAGACTGTAGATGCCGAGTCCATGAGCGCGGCGAAGACTATCATTGAGAATCGCATCAACGGCCTGGGCGTGAGCGAGCCGTTGGTGCAGTTGCAAGGGGACCGCCGCATCATTGTGGAGCTGCCGGGGCTGACCAATCCGGAGCAGGCCATCGCGACCTTGAAAGGGACCGGTTTGCTGGAGTTCGTCCACGCTGGGAACCAATATCTTGAGCCGGGCACGGTGGTGCGGACCACTTTAGGTGGAGGGCCCATCACGCCGACCGTCCCCCTCTCGCCCACCGTCGCGCCAACCGCCGCCGTAACCAATACCCAAGAGACGACATCCA
Source organism: Anaerolineae bacterium (assembly GCA_034434975.1). Classification (GTDB taxonomy): domain Bacteria; phylum Chloroflexota; class Anaerolineae; order JADYZS01; family JADYZS01; genus JADYZS01. The sequence continues at coordinate 3,018 of DAOTYP010000111.1, forward strand.
CTGTCTCCTCACCGGAGGAGCCAGTTTATGAGACCATCCTCACCGGTCGCGACCTGCGAGATGCTCGCGTGAGCACCAGTTCTTTGACCAATGAGCCGGTCATCGTCTTTCAACTGACGGACGAGGGGGCGCGCAAATTCGCCGAGTACACGCGGAACCATGTTGGGCAGATCCTTGCCATCACCATGGATAAGGTGGTCCTCAGCGCGCCGACGGTGCGGGAACCGATCCTAGATGGCAACGGTGAGATCAGCGGGCGCTTTACCTTGGCCGAGGCGCGCAGCCTTGCCATCCAGATGCGCTACGGCGCGTTGCCGGTGCCCTTGCGCGTCGTGGATACCAGCAGCATCGGCGCCACGCTCGGCCAAGATTCGGTGCGGCGAAGCGTGGTGGCCGGCCTGGTGGGCCTGAGCATCGTCCTCTTCTTCATGATCGTCTATTACCGTCTGCCCGGTGCATTGGCGGCATTGGCTCTGATCCTGTACGCGCTGTTCAACTTAGCCATCTACAAGCTGGTGCCCGTCACGTTGACCTTGCCGGGTATCGCCGGCTTTCTCCTCTCCACCGGCACCGCGGTGGATGCCAACGTTCTCATCTTTGAGCGCATGAAGGAGGAGCTACGGGCCGGCAGATCCCTGATCGCGGCCATTGATGTCGGTTTTGACCGGGCCTGGACCTCTATCCGCGATTCTAACCTTTCCACCCTCATCACCTGTGCGATCCTGTATTGGTTCGGATCTAACTTCGGCGCGACCATCGTGAAGGGCTTCGCCATCACCCTCTTTTTGGGGGTGATCGTCAGCATGTTCACCGCCATCACCGTCACCCGCACCTTCATGCGCTTCGTCTTCCGTTCGGGGGGCGATTGGTTGCGGCGGGCGCGTTGGCTGTTGCCCATCTGAGGTTTAGTCCATGAGCCGATTTTTCAAGGTCGCTGGGTTTGCCGGGCTCTAAACCGGAGGTGTGCATGTTCAACATCGTTGAAAAACGGTACTGGTATTTCCTCATCTCGGCCCTCGTCATCATCCCTGGCCTGGTGGCGATGGCTTATACGTGGTCGGTTACCGGCTCGCCGCTTCCCCTGGCGATTGACTTCACCGGTGGCTCCTATTGGGAGATCCGTTTTGAGAGGAGCGTCCAGCCGGCCGACGTCAGACAGATCTTCGTGGACAGCGGCTTTGCCGACACGGTGGTGCAGACCAAAGGCGACGATCGCACGGCGGTGATACGCTTTGACACGGTAGACGAGCAGCAAAAGTTGGCTCTGAAGCAACGCCTGGAGGAGCGCTTCGGCCCTGCGACGGAGCGGCAATTCCGCTCCATCGGCCCTACGATCAGCCGTGAGGTGACGCAGGCGGCGTTCATTGCAGTGATCGCCGCGGCGGTCGCCATCGTCTTCTGGATCGTGGTGGCGTTCCGTCGGGTCCCTCATGCGGTGCGCTACGGCGTCTGTGCAGTGATCGCC
>DAOTYP010000112.1:0-5532 GCA_034434975.1 Anaerolineae bacterium
GCAAAGGCGGCAGCGGCGTCAGTCTGACGGCCGTTGCCGCCTTCTTCCGGTTGCCAGGTTGATATCCTGAACGGAAGGCCCAACGAGCATGCATAGTGTTCCTTCTCACGAGACGCGGGATCCATCTATAACACCCGTCAGCCCATCGTCGGCTTTATCCGGTCCTGCCGTGCAGGTCTCTTGGTGGCAACCCCTTTTGGCCAACGGCAATTTCGGCCTTCTCCTCGCCTACCTGGGCATGGTCGTTGTCTTTGCTCTGATCTCCCCCTTCTTCCTCTCAGTGCCCAACATCATCAACATAGCCCAGACGCTGGCGATCATCGGTGTAGTGGCTGCCGGGGAGACGCTGGTCATCGTGCATGGCGGTTTTGACCTCTCCGTGGGCGCGACGGCGGCCTTGAGCGGCGTGATCATTGGCATCCTGCACACTAATCGCATCCTGCCGATCTGGCCGGCTACCCTGCTCGGGCTGGCTGCCGGCGCGGTCGTGGGCTTGGTGAACGGCCTGGTGATCACCCGCCTACGCATTAACGCCATCATCACGACTTTAGGCACTCTGTCCATCGTACGCGGCCTGGCGTTTGTGCTGACCGGCGGGCAGACCAACCAGTTGAACGTGGATTCGTTCAAGTTCATCGGCCGCGGGGCCATCGGAATGGTGCCGGTCCCCTTGATCATCATGGCCATAGTCTACGCCGTGATCTACCTGGTCATGAAGTTCACCGATTTCGGTCGGCAAATCTATGCTGTGGGCGGCAACCCCGATGCAGCGCGCTTGGCTGGGATTGATGTCTCCCGTGTGCGGGTACGGGTCTATCTTTTGGGCGGCCTGCTGGCAGCCTTGGGGGGTGTCATCTTGGCCGCGCAGCTGGGTGCCAGTTCCCCCAAGGCCGCGACCGGCCTGGAGTTGACGGCGATCGCGGCGGTTATCTTAGGCGGCAGCAGCCTGAGCGGCGGCAAGGGGACCATTCTGGGCACCCTCCTGGGCGTCTTCATCCTGCGCACCTTGGACAACGGCCTGGTCATCGCTAACGTCTCCTCGTATTACCAAGAGGTGGCCAGAGGGCTGGTTCTTCTAGCCGCTGTAGGCCTGGATCAGGTTCGTACCAAGCGGGTCGTCTTGCGGGGAAGATAGCTATGGATCTGGAGCAGCCTATGCTGGAGATGCGAGGCATCTCCAAATCCTTCTTCGGCGTCAAGGTGCTGGACAACGTGACCCTGACCGCTCAGGGCGGAGAGGTGTTGGCCCTGCTGGGCGAGAATGGCGCCGGCAAATCCACCTTGATCAAAATCCTTAACGGTGACTACAGCCGCGATACGGGCGAGATCTACATCAACGGCCGCCTCGTTGACATTCGGTCTCCACACGACGCTGAGGAGCTAGGCATACGGGTCATCTATCAAGAACTGCATTATGCTCCCGACCTCTCGGTAGCCGAGAACCTCCTGTTAGGCCATCTTCCCCACTGTCCAGAAAGGTGGCGAAAATGGATGATAGACTGGCCTGCCACCTATCGTCGCGCCCAGGAGCTGCTCAACATGCTCCAGGTGGAGGTGGACTCGCGCGCACCTATGCGCGCGCTGGGGGTGGCCCAGAAGCAAGCCGTGGAAATCGTTAAGGCTCTCTCGTCTCGCGCTCGGATATTGGTGATGGACGAGCCGACCGCGGCTCTGACCCCGCGCGAGGTGGATCTGTTGTTTGACATGATCGCCAGGCTGCGCAGCCAGGGCGTGGCCATCATCTACATCTCCCATCGCCTGGACGAAATCTTTCGCATCGCTCAGCGGGCCATGGTGTTGCGAGATGGCAAGCACGTCGGCACGGTTTCCGTTCGGGATGCCACGCGTAGGGATTTGGTGCGCATGATGGTAGGCCATGATGGCGCCGACGTAACCAGTCAACAGATCGGCGCGCGGCCAGAGGTGGCGTTGGAGGTGCAAGGATTCACACGCCGAGGCTTCTTTCAAGATGTCAGCCTGCGGCTCCATCGTGGGGAGATCGTTGGCCTATTTGGGCTCCTAGGGGCTGGGCATCTGGAGTTCAGCCGGGCCCTCTTCGGCGCCGAACCGGCAGACAACCCGCAGGCCTGGGTCAACGGCCGGTTGGTGCGGTTGATCAACCCAGAGGCGGCGCGCGCGGCTGGCATAGGCTTCGTGCCGATTGACCGCAAGGTGGAAGGGCTGGTGATGAGCATGAGCGTACGCGGCAACATCACCTTGGCCAACTGGAACGCCTCCACCCGGGCCGGTTTCTTCCACGAAGGCCGTGAGCGCCAACGTGTGCGAACGTGGGTAGAGCGACTGGGCATTCGTATGTCGGGCACCATGGAACAGGAGGTGCGTTTCCTAAGCGGCGGTAACCAACAGAAAGTGCTTCTTGCCCGTTGGTTGGAGGCGAACACCTCGGTCCTGATTCTGGATGAGCCAACGTGGGGTGTAGATGTCGGCGCGCGGGCCGACATCTATCAACTCCTTCAGCAGTTGAAAGCGCAGGGGCTGGCGATCCTGGTCGTTTCCTCCGACATGCAAGAGGTGTTGAACATCAGCGATCGGATCATTGTGATGAGCAAAGGTCGCCTCTCCGGAGAATTTCCCGGTGGCCGGGTGAGCCAGGCTCAACTGCTGAACGCTGCGGCAGGAGGAGCCGAATGAGCACCATCAAGAACCCCGCTATGCCCCAGGAACGAGACACGCACAGCAGCACGGCCCGCGCGATGGGGCTTAGGCTTCCCGCCAGTACGGGCTTGATAGCCGCCTATCTCCTCATGGTGGCCCTCTTTTCCATCTTGTCCCCCTACTTCCTGAGCATCGGCAACTTCCTGGACATCTTGCTGGCCGTGGTGGTGATCGGCATCATTTCTATCGGCATGACGATGGTGATCGTGTCCGGAGGTCTGGACCTGTCTGTAGGCGCGGTGGTAGCCCTGGTAGGCGTGGTCATCGCCCAGATGGAGCCTGTAACCGGCATCACCGTCGCGGTGATCCTAGGCTTGCTGGTCGGGGTGGCCTTCGGGTTGCTCAACGGCCTGGCGGTAACCCTTTTTGGCATCAACCCGTTGATCACCACCCTGGCTACGCTCTCACTGGCTCGCGGACTAGCCTTCGTCCTTTCGGGAGGGCTGACCCAGCCGGTGGTGAGTGAGTCGTTCGGTTTTTGGGGGCGCGGCTTCGTGCTCAGGATCGTGCCCGTTCCCGTGGTGATCCTATTGGTTTTGCTGGTCATCGGCCACTTGGTGTTCCGCTATTCAACCTTTGGGCGTGCCCTGTACGCTATCGGCGGGAACATGCGGGCTAGTCGGCTGGCTGGCATCGGTGTCCCACGCATCCAACGGTGGGTCTATCTGATCTGTGGCGTTGGCGCGGCCCTCGGCGGGGTCTTGCTGACCTCTGAACTGGGGGCTGGGGCGCCCCAGGCCGCCACCGGCTTAGAGTTGAGCGTGATTGCGGCGGTGATTCTAGGCGGCACCAACCTCTCTGGCGGCAAGGGGACCATCCCCGGCACCTTCCTTGGGGTGCTGATCATGGGCACCCTGAACAACGGGTTGGTGTTGTTGAACATCAGCGCTTATTACCAGGGGGTGGCACGAGGAATCGTGCTCCTGCTATCTGTGGCCATGGATCAGTTACGGCTGCGCGGCCGTTAGAAGAGGGCAAAGCCGGCCCATGCGCCTGACGACAACGGTTATGCCATTTACACTGACCACCTACCCTGAGCAAGGAGACGAGAAACCAAATGTACGAGGAGACGATGACCCCGCGGGAGCGCGTGCTGAGGGCGCTGAACCATCAAGAACCTGATCGCATTCCGATCGACCTCGGCGGGTTCCAGACCGGCATTCACCGCAAGGCTTACCAGGCCTTGTTAAATCACTTGGGCCTGCAAGAGACGATCACCATGCTGGATCCCGTCCAACAGCTGGCCGTCCCCTCCGAGACGATCTTGCAGCGCTTTCATGTAGATATCCGCTACATCACAGCCCATGCGCCCGATGGCTTCCAGGGGGGAATTGAGGAAAACTGGCGCGACGGTCGGCTGTGGTATGATCTGCGGGATGAGTTCGGCGTCGTTTGGTCTATGCCTTCCGACCAAATGCTCTACATGGACATCTCGTACCATCCCTTGGCCAAGGCTACCATCGCCGATGTGGAGCGCTACCCATGGCCTCAAGGCGGAGATCCCAGCCGCTTCCGTGGAGTGCGGGAGCGGGCCTTGGCTCTGCGTCAGCAAACGCCTTACGCCTTATCCAGTGGCATCTGCGGCGTCACCTATGAGATTTGCTGGTACATGCGAGGCCTGGAGCAATGGTTCTCGGACATGTTAGAGAACCCGACCTTCTGCGAAGCGCTCCTGGATCACACGGCTCAGTTTTGGGTGGATTGGTTGACCGGCTTCTTAAGCGAGGTCAGCGATCTGCTAGACATCGTGATGATCGGGGATGATCTGGCCGGCCAGCATGGCCCCCTCTTCTCGCCTAAGTTCTATCGTCGCGTGGTGCGACCGCGGCAACAGCGCGTGATTGATACCATTAAAAAGTACAGCCAAGCCAAGGTATGGTATCACACCTGTGGCGATTGTTCGGTTTACATCCCCGATCTGATTGAGATGGGGGTGGATATCCTGAATCCCGTCCAGATCAGCGCGCCCGGAATGGCTCCGGAAAGGCTAAAAGCAGAATATGGCAAGGACCTGGTTTTCTGGGGCGGCGGAATTGATTCGCAACACATACTGCCCTTCGCGACACCGGAGCGGGTGCGTGAAAAGGTCAGGAAAAACGTGGAGATTTTCAAGCCTGGCGGGGGCTATGTGTTCAATAACGTGCATAACATCCAGGCCGGGGTCCCACCGGAGAACGTAGTGGCCCTGTACGAAAGTGCTTATCAGCACGGTTTCTACGATTGAACGGCTTTCCCTCAACGCGAGGAGGCGTTCAGCGACAAGGGTGCAAGGGGATGGCAGGGCGTGCCCAGGCGCTCCGCCATCCCTTTTGATGGGGTCTTCACAGGTCAAACCCGAAAAATACACGGCCAGAGAAGAGGAGGGTCTGAAATGGAACCTAGGCTGCGAAAACGTCCCCGGATCGGTGTCTTCGGGATCGGGCTGGCGGCATATTGGCCGCAGTTTCCCGGTTTAAAAGAACGACTAGAAGGATACCAACAGCATGTTGAGCGCACCATCGCTGGCTATGGATGCGACGTGATCTCTGCCGGCCTAGTAGATACGGCCCCGGCGGCCCGCGCCGCCGGCGACCTGTTCGCCGAGCAAAACGTAGACCTGATCGTATGTTACGTGGCCACCTATGCCACATCTGCGCAAGTCCTGCCTGCCGTCCAGCGGAGGAAAGCGCCTGTTTTGATCTTGAACCTGCAACCTGTGGCGCGCCTTGATTATCCCAACACCGACACCGGGGAATGGTTGGCCAACTGTTGTGCCTGCTGCGTGCCCGAGATCTCTTGCGCTTTCGCCCGTTCTCGCATCCAGTTCAACGTCGTATCCGGCATGCTCTTCGGTGACGAAAGGGCCTGGGGGGAGAT
>DAOTYP010000113.1:0-25146 GCA_034434975.1 Anaerolineae bacterium
CGATGTCGCGGTGGAGGGCATCACCCGCCTGACGCCGGACGATTTCGCCCGCGCACGGGCCGAAGGGAAGGTGATCAAACTCCTGTGCACGGCAGAGAGGGAGGGGACAGGCTATCGCCTATCGGTGAGGCCGACGCCCCTTGCGCGCGAGCATCCCTTGGCGTTGCTGCGCGGCTGGCAGATGGGGATCGTTTACTATACCGACATCATGGGCATCCAGTTCGCAGCGGTGGACGAGCGTGGCCCCCTGCCGACCGCGGCGGCGATGCTGCGCGATGTGGTGAACCTGGCGACAACGAGATGAAACCTCGCCCCTCTCACCCTTCAGAGGGTCAGAGGGCAGGGCGGGCGTTCAACAACAGGAAGGGAGATTATATCCGATGAAAGACAAGGTCAAGAAGGTCGTCCTCGCCTATTCCGGCGGGCTGGATACCTCGGTCATCGTCCCCTGGCTGCGGGAGAACTACGGCTGCGAGGTGATCTGCTTCACGGCTAACATCGGCCAGGAGGAAGAGTTGAGCGGGCTGGAGGCGAAAGCCATCGCCAGCGGCGCAAGCAAATGCTACATTGAAGACCTGCGGGAGGAGTTCATCACCGAATACATCTACCCCACCATGCAGGCCGGGGCCATCTACGAGCGCAAGTACCTGTTGGGCACGTCGTTCGCGCGGCCCCTGATCGCCAAGCATCAGGTAGAGATCGCCGAATTGGAAGGGGCGGACGCGGTGGCCCACGGCTGCACCGGCAAGGGCAACGACCAAGTGCGCTTTGAGCTCACCTACCAGGCCCTCAACCCTCGCCTCAAGGTCATCGCCCCTTGGCGCGAGTGGACGATCCGCAGCCGACAGGATGCACTGGACTACGCCCTGGAACACAACGTCCCGGTAACGGCGACCACCAAGTCTATCTACAGTCGCGATCGCAACATCTGGCACCTCTCCCACGAGGGTGGCATTCTGGAGGACCCTTGGCAGGAGCCGGAGGAGTCCATGTACCAGATCACCAACAGCCCCCTCAACGCCCCCGACGAGCCGGAGGTCATTGAGATAGACTTCCAGGCTGGGGTGCCCAAACGGCTCAACGGCGTCGCCAAGGGGCCGATTGACCTCCTGACGGAACTCAACCGCCTGGGCGGCAAGCACGGCATCGGGCGCGTAGACCTGGTGGAAAACCGCCTGGTGGGCATGAAGTCGCACGGCGTCTATGAGACGCCCGGCGGGACGATCCTGGTGGAGGCCCATCAGGCCTTAGAGCAACTATGCCTAGATAAGGAAACGCTCCACTACAAGCAGCTGGTCGCGCTGAAGTACGCCGAGCTGGTCTACAACGGCCAGTGGTTCACGCCGCTGCGCGAGGCGCTGGACGCCTTCGTGCGGAAGACGCAACAGACGGTAACGGGCACGGTGCGCCTCAGGCTCTACAAGGGCAACGTCATCTTGTTGGGTCGCAAATCGCCCTACAGCCTCTATCGGGAAGATTACGCCACCTTCGGCGAGGATCAGGTCTACAACCAAAAGGACGCGGAAGGGTTCATTAAGTTGTTCGGCTTGCCGCTGAAAGTGCGGGCCCTGGTCAACATTGAGGGGAAAGGGCGTCCGGGCCTGCCGGAGCCGGATTACAGCGAGTTCAAGAGGGATTGAAGCCGGCACATGCTGCCATCCGAATCACAACCCCTGTTTACCGTTCCCGGTTTTCGGGCGGCGGGCGTAGCCTGCGGCCTCAAGAAGACGGGCGCCTTAGACCTGGCCCTCATCGCGGCGGATGCGCCCTGCGCGGCCGCGGGCGTCTTCACGACCAACCGCGTCAAGGCCGCCCCCGTCCTCTACGATCAAGAGATGCTCGCGCGCAACGCCGGGGGCATCCGGGCCGTCGTCATCAACTCCGGCGGAGCCAACGCCTGCACCGGCCCGCAAGGGCTGGAGGACGCGCGACGCACCGCGCGCCTCGCGGCCGCGCAACTGGCCTGTGCGCCCGATGCCGTGCTCGTGATGTCTACGGGCGTCATCGGCCAGCCGCTCAAGATGGACCGCATAGAGGCGGGAATCCGCCAGGCAGCAGCGGCATTGGCGCCCGACGGCTGGGAAGCGGCAGCGCAGGCCATCATGACCACCGACACCCGACGCAAACTGCACGTTCAACGGACCGCGCTCGGCGGCCAGCCGTTGGTTCACCTTGGGATCGCCAAAGGCGCGGGCATGATCCACCCCAACATGGCGACGATGCTTTCCTTGATCGCCACCAACGCCGTCATCTCACCGCCTACCCTCCAGCGCGCGCTGCGCGCGGCGGTGGAAGATACCTTCAACGCCATCACGGTAGACGGCGATACCAGCACCAACGACACCCTCCTCGCCCTCGCCAACGGCACGGGGCCGCGCGTCTCCGACGGAGACGACACCTATGCCGCCTTCCTGCAAGCCCTGCGTGAGACGTGCTTTGCGCTCTCCGTCGCCATCGCGGAAGACGGCGAGGGCGCGACGAAACTGATCAGCATCCTGGTGCGCGGCGCGGCGGACAAGGCCTCCGCCCGCCGCGTCGCCAAGGCCATTGCCCACTCACCTTTGGTCAAAACGGCCATCTACGGGCAGGATGCCAACTGGGGACGCATCCTCGCGGCGGCGGGCTACAGCGGCGTTCCTCTGGAGCCTGAGCGGCTCAGCCTTTGGCTGGGGCGAGGACGGCATCGGCCCGGCTGGGCCCGGCAGAAGGCCGGCGCGGACCTGACGCCGGAGATAGATGGCGCAGGGGCCGAACCGTTGCAAGTGCATTTGGTGCGCGAAGGGCGACCTTACGACGTGGATGAGGCGCGCGCGGCTGAGATCCTGGCGGCCCATGAGGTCGCCATCACCTTAGACCTGGGCCTGGGCGAGGCCTGGGATGTGGTGTGGACCTGCGACCTCACCCACGATTACGTCACCATCAACGGCCGTTATCGCACCTGAACTCTAGACAGAGGCGCCCTTTTCGGCTATAATCGGGCCACCCCTACCGTGCATGGGGTGGCCCGATATGTCTATCGTCGCGGTTGTGAACATCACCGAAAGCGCCGCCTTGCTCAAAGAGCCCTTCACCCTCCTGGAACTGGCGCACGTGGACGAACTCTCTACCGCCGTCTACGTCTGCCAGGGCGCTATGGGTTGGCACCGTCACCTGGACGAAGATGAACTCTTCCTCGTGCTGAGCGGCCTCATTACTCTGGAGAGCGAGTGGGGGGCGGTTACGCTGGCCCCCTGGGAACTGGCCCTGGTGCCCAAAGGGGTCGGGCATCGGTCCCTGTCGGCCAAATGGTCCTTCGTCCTCCTCTTTCGCTTGCGGATGCTGGCCAACCGCCAGAACGGTCACGGGCGCATCCACGGCGTGCCGGGCCAAGAGACACTGCACAAAGTCAGCATCGCCGACGCGCTGGCCCAAGTTCGGTCCCCTTACCAGCCACGCCTTTTGGCCAACGTCGCCCACTATCGTCTGTCGGCGTTGCACTGCTTGGGTGCTAGCCCCTGGGCCGAGCAAAAGCCGGGTGCAGGCCTCTTCATCGGGCGCACGGGAGCGGTGCTGGTGGAAACCGACGAAGGCGAGGCCGCGCCGCTGGGCACCAACGAACTGGTGATGCTCTCTCGCGGCACCCGCTACCGCATCACGGCGGCCCAGCCCGCGGCCATCCTTCGCGTGAGCCGTGAGGCATCACCCGCAGACCCTCCGAGCCTTTAGGGCCTCGCCCCCTCTATCATCTCTCGGACGCGCCGCAGGGCCGGCCCCAGCGGCGTGTCGGCCAGGGGGATGTCCACCGGGATCGTCAGGCTGACGGGCACGGTGGTGGAGAGGTCCACCGTCCGGCTGATGGCGACGGGCACCTGCAAGTCTACCGGCACCTCCAGGCGCACCGGCACGTCCAAGTCCAGCGGGAACTCCAGGTTGAAGCGCAGAAGCCCGGCGTCCACCGGCACCTCCACGCGCTGGTGGATCGGGACGACGACGCTGACCGGGATGGTAGCCTGGATGGGGACGGTGAGGTTCTCGCGGAAGGGCACCTGCGCAGCGACGGGGAGCGACTGTCGCACCTGCACATCGTAGCGGATGTGAGCCTCTTCCAGGGGCGCCAACTCTCGTGCCGCCTCCTCTGCCAGCCGCAGCACCGCGCGGCGGGCGCTCGCCAACTGCACCACGATCAACAAGTTCAGGGCCAGTGAGGCCAGAACCAAAAGAGCCAAGACAGCGTAAGCCCACCGGCGCATGGTGCCCCCCGTCTGCGGACCTAAGCCGCGCGCGCTGAGAAATCATCGATCAGCGCGCAGACGAACTCTATGTTCTGCCAGTAGTCTGCCAGGCGAATGTTCTCGTTGGGCGCGTGGATGTTGATGCCGGGATAAGTTACGCCCACCCCCACGACGCCGGGCATGCCGAGTTGCTGACAGAGGGGATACATCGGCCCGCTGCCGGCCATCACCGGATAGATGACGGGGCGGCTGCCATAAACCGCCTCGGTGGCCGCGATGCAGGATTGGGCGAGAGGCGCATCCACCGGCGTAGAGGCGGGATGCTCGGCGCTCATCGGCACGATCTCAATGTCGGTGAACCCGCGCCGATCCAGGTGCGCGCGCAGAAGGCTCAGCACCAGGTCCGGCGTCAGGTCCGGGACCAGCCGGAAGTCCACCTTGGCGACCGCCTCGGATGGCAGAACCGTCTTCATCCCTTGCTCAATGTAGCCGGTGCGGAGGCCACAGATGGTGCAGGTCGGTTCGTAGTAGAGTTTGACCAACGCATCCAAGCCCGTGAGCCCACGCACGAAGGCGGGGATGCCCCAATTGGCCCGCATCCTCTCTTCTTCAAAGGGGATGGCCGCCAGCAGGTCTAGATCGGCCTGGGTCGGACGGCGGACATGATCCATCATCCCGTCCAAGGTGATGCGATCGTCGGGCGTCTTGAGGGTGTTCAACGCCCACACCAGCCGCCAAGCCGGGTTGGGCACGATGGCGGCCAGGGAGGAATGCATGTCCGATTTCGCGCCGCGCGCCCTCAACTCCACATACTGAATCCCTTTCAGGCCCAGGTGGAGGGTGGGGCGTTCGGCTTCATCCTTGCCTCCGCCCTCCCACAAACAGCCGTCGCTGCGCACCAGCGCGCGATAACGTTGTGCGAATTGGCCTAGGTGCGGGCTTCCGGTCTCTTCCTCCCCTTCCACGAAGAACTTGAATTTCAGCGGCAGGCGGCCACGCACAGCCAGGTAGGTCTCCACCGCCTGAATGCGCGCCATGAGGTCGCCCTTGTCGTCGGCGACGCCACGAGCATAGAGTTTGCCGTCGCGCAGCGTCGGCTCAAAAGGCGGCGATTCCCAGAGGTCCAACGGGTCGGGCGGCTGTACGTCATAGTGGTTGTAGGAGAGAAGCGACACCGCGCCCTCGCCGATCTCGGCGTAGACGACCGGGGGGCCTCCCGCGTCCACCTCCAACATCTGCACCTGCGCGCCCAGGCGCTCCAGCCGCGACCGCACCAGGGCGGCCATCTCAGGAATCCCTACGTTCTGGGCGGAGATGCTTGGCTGGCGCAGAAAAGCCTTCAACTCTTCCAGGAAGCGCCCCTTGTTGGCCTCTACATAGGCTTGGATGGGATTCATGTTACCTCCACAGAATGGCAAAGGTCCGTCCTGCGCAAAGCAACGCGCCTGGATTATATACCCCCTCAGGGAAACCGCCAAGATCGCTCAGCCGTCCGCCTGGCAAGTAACGATGAGCCTCAGTGGAGAGAAGCCTGTGCTGACAGAGCGCTACAAGAGACTGATGGGGTCCACGTCTACCCGCCAACCGCGCGGCAGGGGAAAGTCGCGCAAGAGCGCAACGGGGTCGGCCGCGCGCAGGACGATCTGCCAGCGGTAGCGCCCACGCAGGCGGGCGAAGAAACAGGGAGCAGGGCCGATGAGCGCGGAGAGGGGTTCGCCCTTGCGGTGCAAATGCTCACGCAGGGCGCGCGCCAGGCGTTCCGCCTCGCGCTGACAAGTCCATTCGCCATGGCCCGTCAGGACCAGTTTCGCCAGGCGTCGGAAGGGAGGATACCCCTGCTCACGGCGAAAGGCGACCTCGCGCGCATAGAAGGCAGCGTAATCGTGACGCGCGGCCGCGCGGATGGCATAGGCTTCGGGGTTGTAGGTCTGCACGATGGCGCGCCCACCGCGAGGCGTGCGCCCCGCGCGGCCCGCAACCTGGGTCAGGAGTTGGAACGTGCGCTCGGCGGCGCGAAAATCAGGGAGATAAAGCGCGGTGTCGGCGGCAACCACGCCCACCAGCGTCACCAACGGCAGGTCCAACCCTTTGGCCAGCATCTGCGTCCCAATGAGGATGTCAGCCTCACGCCGGGCAAAGCGGTCTAGGATGATCTCGTGCATCCCGCGCGTGCCGGTTACGTCCCGATCCCAGCGCAAGGTGCGCGCCTGGGGGAAGAGCTCGTGCACGGCGGCCTCCACCCGCTGCGTGCCCGCGCCGAAGTAGCGGATGCGGCGACCGCCGCAGCGAGGGCAGGCCTCAGGCACAGGATAGCGACGGCCGCAGTGATGGCAGAGGAGGGCCGAGGAGGCAGGCTGCGGCGTTGTCCTTTCGTTCTCATCCCCTTCCGGCTGATGATAGGTCAGGGGCACATCGCAGCGGCTACAGGCTACCACATAGCCGCAATCGCGGCAGAGGACAAAAGTGGCCGCGCCTCGCCGGTTGAGGAAGAGGATCGCCTGCTCGCCCGCGGCCAACACCTCGCGCAGCGCGCGTTGGAGCGCGCGGCTGAAGATGTGGCTGTTGCCTGCTCGCAGTTCCTGGCGCATGTCCACGATCTGGACGGGGGGCAAGGCCGCCGTCACGCGGGGCTGGGCCGTGCCGCCGAGGACGCGCCGCGGGAGCGTCAGCAAACGGAAATCGCCCTGCTGGGCGCGATGATAGGATTCCACCGAGGGCGTGGCGCTTCCCAGGATGACCGTCGCGCCGGTGAGCCTCCCTAGCGCAACGGCCACCTCCCGAGCGTGGTAGCGCGGGCTGCGCTCCTGCTTGTAGGCAGGCTCGTGCTCCTCATCCACTACGATCAACCCCAGCCGAGGGAGGGGCATGAAGAGCGCGAGCCGCGAGCCAACGAGGATGCTGATCTCGCCCGCGCGGGCCCTGCGCCATTGGTCAAAACGCTCCCCCGCGGAGAGGCCGCTATGCAAGAGGGCCACGCGACCGGGGAACCGCGCGGCGAAACGTTGCACGGTCTGCGGCGTCAGCGATATCTCCGGCACCAGGACCAGCCCTTGTTTCCCCTGTTCCAACACCTTCGCCAGCGCACGCAGGTAAATCTCGGTCTTCCCGCTGCCGGTCACGCCATGCAGGAGGAAAACCTTCCCGCCTTTCCCTGCGTCATCCTCGCGATCCGTCAGGGCCCTTTCCACCTCCTCCCAAACGCGCGCCTGATCGGGGGTCAAGACAGGGGGGTGGTCCGGCGCGAAGGCGCGACCGGCGAGGGGATCGCGCCAGGCCTCCGTTCCCTCCAGGCGGATGAGGCCGGCCGCCTCCAGGTCGCGCAACGTCTCCAGCGTCGCGCCGGTCTCGGCATAGACCCAACCGAGCCAGGCGGAGCCGCCGTTGCGCTGCAGGGCTTCCAGCACGGCGCGATGGGGCTTGCTCCCTCGCAACTCCACGAGGCGCTCCCACACTGCCGCGCGGTCCAGCGTCAGGATCACCTGAGGCTCCTCCTTGATGCGGCGAAGGTAGCCCCTCGCTTCCAGCGCGCGCAGGGTAGCAGAGGAGACGGCGGCCCTACGGGCCAGTTCCTCCGCAGGCAGGGGCATCGCTGCCTCACGCAGCGCAGCCAGGGCGCGACCCTGAGCAGGAAAACGGGCCAACTCACCTTCCCTCAACTCATCCACCGCGCGCGGCGCAAGCGCGAGGGCCAGCAACTCGCGGCGAGGCGTGATCTCAACCCAACCGCGCGCGGCCAGTTCCCGCACCGGCCCTTCCGTGCATCGCGCCCGCGCGCAAACCTCGGCCAAGGTCGGCAGCGGGTCGTCGCCGAACGCGAGGGATGCCAACACATCCGCCTGCTTGGAAGGGCGGCCTAGGTAGGGCAAGGCGCGGGCGATGGTCGCGTCGTCGGCCACCAGGCGCACCGTCTTGCCCAGCTTGGGTCGGGCTGAGGCAGCGAACACCAGCCGCCGGCGACGGATCAGGCCGCGGGCCACCAAGGGGCGCAAGACGGAGGGACGGTCAAATTCCGGGTGCTGACGCCGAAGCCTCCGCCAGCGCACCGGCCCCTCCTTCAACGACGCCAGCAAAGCGCGCTGCACATCGCTGAGATCATCCGGCCAGGGCGCCCCGGCCACCAGTTCCAATGCTGGCTCGGCCACAGGGACGAGGCCAGGCGGAAGGCAAAGGAGCACTGCGTCTATCAGCGGGGCCAGGTAGCGTTCGCTCAACCAGCGGGCGAGGGCCAGTTGCGTCGGCGTGAGCACCGGCTCCGGATGGAGAAGGGCGGCGACCTCTTTCGTTTCTGCCACAGGGCTTGCGTCGCTCAGGGCAACGACGATGCCGGGCAAGGTGCGCTCACCGAAAGGGACAGAGACGAGGCTGCCGGGGATCACCCGACCGTCCAAGGCGTCAGGGATCGCGTAATGGTAAGTGCCGCCTAAGGGCAGGGATGCGGCGAGGGCCTCCCCAGAGGCGGGGTGACCCTCGCGTGGGCTCAAGCGCCGACTGATCGGCGCGTGGACGGCCACCTCGGCGTAACGCATCTCACGTCTGCTCGCGAATGAAGGCCGCGGCCAGGTAGCCGACGGTGTACGTGCCGGGCCGCTTGTCGCCCGTCACATCGCCGGAGGTGGCATAGCGCAACACCTGGGCCCGCGCGGCGCCCAAGGCCCGCGCTGCCGCCATGACCGCAACGATGGCCGCGCCACCGCAGGCATAGCACCGCCCCGCGACCAATGCCTCTATCAAACCTTCCAGGTCAAACGCTGCGATCAATTCCTCCAGCACCTTGTCGTAGGCGACGACCAGGCGATAGTCATCCAGATGCGCCAGGTCCGAACTGGCGACGAGGAGGGTGCGACCTGCCGCGGCGCGCGCCGTTGCGGCGACGGCCTCGCCCAAGGCCAAGCAGCGAGCCAGGCTCTCCTCTTCGTCCGGCGCCTCCGCCAGGATGAGGGGCGCCACCGCGAAGCGGCCAAGGGCCTCCTGCAAGAAGGGAAGTTGAATTTCCAACGAATGCTCCTGATCGCCTGCCACCACAGCGATCGGGAAGCGTCGGGCCAACGCGTTTAGGAAGGGCCGGTCCAAAGGCACTTCGCCCAGAGGCGTCTCGTAGGCAGCCTCGGCAGAGGTCATGACCGGCTCCAGCCGCGCCCCCGGGATGCCGCGGTGAAGAGGGCCTGCCACCACCACCCGATCAAAGGTCTCCCCTTGCACCGCGCGATAGGCATAGGCAGCCACCGGCCCGGAATAGGCGTAGCCGGCATGAGGCGAAAGGAGCGCAACGACCTCGCCGGCGACGGCCGGCTTCTCAACCGAGGAGAAAAACCGCTGGATGGCCTGGCGCAAAGCCGGAGCCGTGCCTGGGTACCAGGCCCCGGCGATGGCCGAACGCCGCACGGAAATCGCCTGTGCCATGTCTCACCTCCTCGCCGTCCTACAACTCCACAGGTCGGCGTCCCACCCGCAACTTCTCGGCCGTGATGATGGCGACGATCTGGCGGACCGTCTCATCCAACTGGCCATCGCGGTTCACCACGCAGTAGTCAAACTCCGATATCCGCTTCAACTCCTCGCGCGCGGTGGCAAGGCGCAGGCGCAACTGCTCAGGCCCCTCGGTCCGACGCGCGCGGAGCCGCCTCACCAATTCCTCCTCGCTGGCCGTGGTGAGGAAGATGAAGGTCGCCCCCTGCACCAAGCGGCGAACGGTGGCCGCGCCCTGCACGTCAATGCGCATGATCACGTCTTTGCCGCTGGCCAGCGCCTCGCGCACCTGCGCCTTGGGGATGCCCTTGTATTCGCCGTAGACCAAAGCGTGCTCCAGGAGTTCGCCCTTCTCCATCATCTCGGCGAAGACGGCAGGGGAAACGAAATGGTAATCCACGCCGTCCACCTCGCCGGGACGCGGCGGGCGCGTCGTCGCCGTAACCACGAAATGGAAAGGATAGCCCATCGCCTTCATTCGGTGCAACACCGCATCCTTGCCCACGCCGGATGGCCCGGAGAGAACCACCAGCACCGGCGAAGTTCGCGGCCTGTACCAATCGTCTCCCGTTTGAAAGGCTGCCGAGTCTGCGTTATAATTCATGACGAGATGCTAGCCCAAAGGTGTGTGATATGCCCATCTATGAGTATCGCTGTCACAGTTGCCGACGCAAGGTGAGCATCCTCTGGCGTTCCTTCTCCGAGGCCGCCGCCGGCCAGCCGGTCTGCCCCCATTGCGGCGGGCGAGACCTCACCCGGCTGGTCTCTAAAGTCGCCGTCCTGCGGTCTGAGGAGAGTCGTCTGGACGACCTGGCCGACCCCTCCACCCTAGGCGACTTGGACGAGAACGATCCGAAGTCCATCGCCCGTTGGATGCGAAAGATGAGCCGCGAGACCGGCGAGGAGCTAGGCGACGAGCTGAACGAAGTGGTAGACCGCCTGGAAGCGGGTGAAAGCCCCGAAGAGATAGAGAAGGCCATGCCGGAGCTAGGAAGCGACGATGCAGCCGACGACGCAACGGGCAGCGACCTCGGCGAATAGCCCCCGCTCAGAACTTCGCGAACCTCTCTACCGCAAGGATGAAGACCGTCGCGCCGCCTACCTGCACCTCCAGCGGTGAGGGGATCTGCAACTCACCCGGCTCTAACACAGGCGGGAGCGGGTTGATGTACTGTTTACGCGTGTGGCAACTCTGACGGATGACGAACAGAGCGTCCTCTACCTTCTCGTCAGGGACGCCCATGACGACAGTCGTGTTCCCCTCCCGCAGGAAGCCGCCGGTGGTGGCGATGACGGTCGCGCTGTAGCCGCGACGCATGAGCCGTTCCAACAGGGTGCGCGAATCATCGCTGTTGACGATGGCGATAACGAGTTTCATGACCCCCTTCTCCGACGTTTCTCCGCAGGCGGCGTGGAAAGGCCGTTCCGCTAACGCAGCGTGGTCAACAGCCCCTTGACGCGTTCCCGAATCTCCTGCTGTACCACCTCGGTCGGTCGGGAGGCGTCAATGACGGCCCAGCGATGCGGCTCCTCCGCGGCCAAGGCCAAGTAGCCCATCCGCACCCGCTGGTGAAAGGCCAGGGTCTCGGCGTCCAGTCGGTTCCATTCGCCTCCCTTCGCTTTCAATCGTCGCTGCAACCCTTCCTCCACCGGCACGTCCAGGTAGATGATGAGGGCAGGGCGCAGCCCGCTGGTGGCGAAGGCGTTGATGACCCGCAGGGTGGACAGGTCCAAGCCGCGACCGTAGCCCTGATAGGCCAGGGTGGAATCGGCGTAGCGGTCGCAAAGGACGATGCCGCCGCGGGCCAGGTGAGGTCGGATGACCTGTCCTACATGCTGGGCGCGCGCGGCGGAGAAGAGGAGGATCTCTGTCGTCGGCTCCATCTCGCGACTGGCGGGGTCCAACAGGATGGTGCGCACCTTGTCGCCGATGGGCGTGCCACCAGGCTCGCGCGTTTCCAGGACATCGTAGCCCTGCGCTCGCAGCCATTCGGCCAAAAGTTTCAACTGAGTGGACTTGCCGCTGCCGTCCGGCCCCTCGAAGGTGATGAAGAGGCTCACGGTAACCCTCTGCCTACTCTCTGTATATCCTCACCCTACGGTATGGCTCGCGGCCGTAGGAGTGAGAGATCAGGTTCGCCGAGCGGGCCATCTCGTGCTGTTGGCGGCGGATGGCCGCATTCTGCGGGCTCAATTCGGCTACCGCGGCGCCCGCCAGGACCCGCTGGATAGCCTCTTGCGTCTCCTGCATGGCCGCCTCAAAAGGATCCACCGGCACCGCCGGCAACCCGAAGATGTCGGCCAGCATCGTCTCCATCTGATTCACCGTGCCGGAACGCAAGACGTACACCGGAACGCCACGCTGCTCTGCCTCAGCCAACGGCTGAGGCCGTTTGCGATAGTAGTTCTTCAGCGTGAGCACCAGGTCGGCCTCTTCCACGTCCTCCACCAGGGTGACGGGCACGTGTAGGCGCGTGGCTGCCTGCTTCAAGCGCGCCTCAGCGATGCCATAGGCGTAGATGCGCTTGGGCTGCAACACCGGCGGCCTCTCTGACCGGGAGATGGCAGGAACGTGAATGCTCTCCTCTCGCCACGTCGGCCCTGCCACCGGCGTCAAGGTCGGCGCAGGCTCAATGTGTATCCTCCCCTCGGCATCGCGATAGCGGATTTCCGGCTTCAGGCTGCGACCGCGCAGGATGGCATCCACCGCCGCGGCGACGTTGTGGTGCACGGCCAGGCGATGGCGATCCTGTATCTCAATGACCACGTCAAAGGTGGGCGGCGCCTTGCGCTCCAGCACCGACTTCTGCGTGCCGCGCCGTCGCGCCTCCTCGTCGGACAAGGTTACGCTCTGGATGCCGCCGACCAGGTCGGCCAGCGTCGGGTTCATGAGGAGGTTCTCCAGCGTGTTGCCGTGGGCCGTGCCGATCAGTTGCACGCCCCGCTCGGCGATGGTGCGGGCTGCCTCTGCCTCCAACTCGCGGCCGATCTCGTCAATGATGATGACCTCGGGCATGTGGTTCTCCACCGCCTCAATCATCACCTCATGTTGCAAGGAGGGCGTGGCGACCTGCATGCGGCGCGCCTTGCCGATGCCCGGATGCGGGATGTCGCCGTCGCCGCCGATCTCGTTGGAGGTATCTACCACGATGACGCGCTTGTGGTCGCTCAGGATGCGCGCGGCCTCGCGCAGCAAGGTCGTCTTGCCGACGGCCGGACGCCCCAAGAGCAAGGTGCACTGCCCCGACTCTATGATGTCCTGCACGATGTCAATGGTGCCGTAGACCGCGCGCCCTACGCTGCAGGTCAGCCCGACGATCCGCCCTTGGCGGTTGCGGATGGCCGAGATGCGGTGCAGCGTGCGCTCTATGCCGGCCCGGTTGTCGCTGGTGAACTGGCCGATGCGCTGCACGACATAATCCAGGTCCTCTGCGGTGATCTCTTGGTCGCTCAGATAAACTTCGTGATCCACAAAGCGCGCTTCAGGCCGTCGCCCCAGGTCCATGATGACCTCCAAAAGGTCGTCTGCCCGATTGGCCTCACGCAAGGCCCTCTCTATGGTGGGGGGCAAAACGGCCAGCAACGCTTCCACATCGTCTGTGATCTTTAGCTGCATACGCTTCCCATGACCCGCCCGCCCTCGCGGACGGGGTTATCATCGCTCCTTCTACAAAGGTTCTCTGGTGCCGGCATGTGCGGGTTCCGGCAGATGGCGCTCCCTCTGACGGCCATTCCCCGCATGCCCGATGGTCATCGTCGGCTCAACCCCTCGCTCCAGCGCAGGCGTTGCCCTGAGCGCAGGCTCCTTGGCCCAGGCGACAGTGTAGCGCACCAGCCGGTTCCAGGTGGCGAAGGGCCGAAAGCCCAGGTCCGACAAAAGCGCCCTCGCTCCCCCCTGATAGTCGCGCACCCCGCAATAAACCGGACGCGGTGGATACGCGGCCAAAGCCGACAGGCCATGCAGCAGAAGGGCCCGCATCTCCCCGACCGCCTGCGGGTTCCCATACAGGCGCAGCCAATACCCCAGCGTTCCCGTTTCTATCTGCACCGCGCCGAGCACCTCTGCCCCGCGCGCCAGGACGAAGGTCAGGCCGGCACCCGGGTCGCGCGTCAAGGGCGCATCCCCGTTCATCATGCCTTCCGCCTGCTGCACCAGGCGCGGCGTATAGGCCAGAGCCAAGCGCTGCAACGCCCAATCATCTGCCTCGCGATAAGGCCGTACCAAGCCCTGGTCAGGTGAGCCCTCCAACCTAAAGGCCCGTTCCAGGCGGAAGATCTCCTCCTTGGCATACAGGCTAAAGCATGCCTGTCGGAAGACCTCCAACATCTCCGCGTCGTCGGGCAAGGTGGCGAAAAGGCGTTGCAGGCCAAATTGCCCGGCCTCGTAGCCGCAGTGGCCGAGAAGACGGTACCAGATGTCGCCTGCCCCCTCATGAGCATCTAAAGCGGGGGCCAGAAACAAAAGGTCCGCCTCAGGCCTCTCAGGGCGCTTCTGCATCTGGGCTACACCGTGCGCCAGCCGTCGCCCGTCCCAACCCCGTAAGACGTAGGTCGCGACGCCGATGCCGTGCCAAGGGAAAGGCGCCAAAAGCGCAGACCACAAAGCCGAACGCGACCGCACCAGGGCCTGCTCCGGGGACAACGACACGCCCTGCCTCTGGAGCCGGATCAGCAAGGCCACGTCGCGCAGTCTGAACGCGCGCACACTGACGTTTGACATCTCTCCTTGGCCACTAAGGCCTCTGTGTATATATTGTACCCTCAATCGCGCGCGTTGGCAAGTAAGGATTTTTAAAATTCAGCAGTCCGCTCATACAAAAATCACGAACGGCGAGGTCCTGGGAAACCCCGCCGCTCGTGAAGCAAAGGAGGAGGAAGAATTACCCGTATTATACCACCACCTCCTCACCTCGCTGTAGCGAGGCTTACAAATCCAGCGTGGTCAAAACCGGGAAATGGTCTGAGGCCAGGCACGCTACACCTGCATCCCAGCGTTGGCAACTCCGTACGGCCTCGCGGCCCGCGCCGGAGACGAAGCAGTAATCAATGCGGACCAGCGGCTTTGCGGTGGAATAGGTCTCGCCTGCGCCCTGCCCGACGGCGGCGAAGGCATCCACGTAGCCCGCGCGCATCAGGCGCGGGATGACCCTCGGCTCTTCGGCCCACCTCCCCGGCTCGGCCAATGCCTCCCCCACGGCGCGACCCCACCCTTCCCCCTGGTAAGCGTCGGGCGATAGCGCGTTAAAGTCGCCCAACAGAAGGTGCAATCGCCCCCGATCCCGCCCCGTCCAGAGGAGGAGATCGCCCGCTTGCTCCCAACGCGCTCCCTCGGAACGGTGATCCAGGTGCGTGATGTAAAGGGTGAGGGCCTTGCCTGTCGGAAGCAGAACGCGCGCTTCCAACAGGGAGCGCGGCTCGTGTCCTGCCGGCGTCGTCAAGCGATGGGTGGCATAGGCCAAGATGGGATACCGGCTGAGGAGGGCGTTGCCATAAGGCGCGGGCTTCCCGGCCAGAGACGCCTGAGGGAGCGCCGGCCCGAAGGTGAACTCCATCCCTAAGGCCTGCGCCATCGCCTTGAGCGGTGGCGCCGACAGATCGGGGAGGCTCGCGGGATGATAGACCTCGTTGAGGGCCACCAGGTCGGCCTTCGTCTCCCGGATGACCTCGGTTACCCGCGCCACATCCGTGCGGTCGTCCGTCCCTTGCCAGTGGTGGATGTTGTAGGTCAGAACGTGGATGTTCATTCTACGATCACGCGATCGGTCGCGCCGCGGCCAAAGGTCTCAGGCGCGTACATCTCCTCCGCCTTGGGCGGCGGCACGATGTACTCGCCGGGCGTGGTGGCGCGGGCGATGTAACTGTAGGTATAGACTCCCTCCCAAAGGAGCGAGGTGAAGGCCTCGGCCCTTTCGTCTCGCAAGTTCTGATGCTGGTACCAGGCCCTCCACCACCACCAACCGCCGCGGCCGCTCCGGCTTTCTTCATCCCGCGGCAGGCTCCCCGTCACGGCCAGGGCCGGGTTCAGGACCTCAAAGCCGGCAGGGAGCGGGTCCACCAGCGCCACATGGTAGCGCCGTGCGGTCGCCACCAGCGTCAACCGCACCCGCACCCGCGCGCCCGCGGCGACGTGCCAGACCCCCTTCTCATCCCGATAGACGTGCTCCGGATCATCCACCGCCTCATAGGTGCGCTCTACGGTGAAGCCGTGATCAAGGGGTTTGAGCATCAGGTCTGTCGGCGCGTAGCGCAACCCCAACCGATAGTAGAGCCGTCCGCTTCCCTCCTTGCTGAGGATCAGGTCTTGCGGGCCTGGGCTGAGGCTGAGGTACGACATGGGCACGTTGATCTCGCTTCGTTCCGTCGTCCTGCCGCGAAACTCATGCCCCCCCGCGTAGCGTTCACCTAGCCAGACGCGGGCCACGAAGTCGGGCGTTTGCGCCTCATAGGTGTTGAAATAGCGATCCAATGCCAGGAGTACGAAGGCGTTCTCCTGGGTGTTGCTCCAGCGCCCCTGCGTGCGGTGAGCCAGCAACCCACGCACGATCTTAGGGATCAGGTCGCTCCGAGGCTGATCCGTGATCAGGGCATCCAGGATGACGGCGTCGGCGCGACGATCCGAGTGGAGGAGAACGTACCCGTCGTCGCCGTAGGAGACGGCGAAGTGGGCTGCGCCGGCAGTTTCCGTCACGCGATTCAGCAGGTAGCGACGGATCGCGGCGACCTCCGCCGTGGAACCAGGATCGCCGCTGAGGACGGAAAGGAGCCAGCCGACCGCCTCCGGCGAGAGCCGCGCCAAGGTCGCCTCTTTGATGAGTTGTCGCGCGCCCGCCGCGTCGCGGTCGTCCATCAGGTTGCGAACGTAAAGGGCGTAGGCCGCGATGGTCCAGCGCGCCTCATCGCTGTACCAAGATGGGATGTGTCCGCGAATGTTGCGCAGATACTCGCGCGCGCGCAGGAGCATCTCTTCCGGCACGGCGAAGTCCTTCTGGCTGGCCCGCTGCAGGGCGTGGGCCACGTGCACGCTGAGATACGGCCACGACTCCTCA
Organism: Anaerolineae bacterium; assembly: GCA_034434975.1. GTDB lineage: Bacteria > Chloroflexota > Anaerolineae > JADYZS01 > JADYZS01 > JADYZS01. The sequence goes on from DAOTYP010000113.1 coordinate 16,724, forward strand.
CCCCGATACCAGATCGGGAAGCCGCCGTCGTCGTTTTGCATCCCTCGGAGCCGCTCCACATCGTGCGCGACCGCAGTCGTGATCTCTTCTATGGGCGGTAACCCTTCCGCCCGGAAGGCCGAGAGGACGTCTCGCAGCGCGGCCACCGCCAGGATGCGAGAGGCAAGTTGCTCCGAACATTCAAAAGGATACGAGACCAGGTAGAGGACCGCATCGGTCAGGGCTTGCAGCGCGGTAGAAGAGGTGCTGATCTCCAGGCCGCCGAACTGCGTGAAGACGCCGCTGGGAGCGATGACCGGCTGCACGATGGCCCCCGCGTCCACCTCACCGTAGGTGGCGAAGGCCTCGGTGGTCGCCGGCGTCCAGACGGGCAACTCAAACTGGGCGGCATCGGCCCAGTCTCCGCTCACCGCGGCCACCTGGAAGCGGGCGGTTCCGGCGCGTTCGGTCGCCACAGGGAAACGCACCTCCACCCGATCGTTGGCCGGAACGGTAACCCGCAGGCCCGCGCTGGCCGTGAGGCGGGCGTTGGCGGCTCGCACCGCTACATTTACCTGCATCGGCGCTTCCGTCTGATTCTGCAAGACGACCGGCAGTTCAAAGCGGTCGCCGAAGTTGAGGAAACGGGGCGGCGAGGGGCGCGCCATGAGCGGGAGGCGCACGGTCACGGCCGACTCGCCCACGCCGAACGCCTTGCCGCCCGCCACGGCGACGACCATCACCCGGTAACGGGTCAGGTTATCGGGCATCTTCACCGGCACGCGGGCGCGGCCTTGCGCGTCGGTGGAGACAGAAGGCGCGAAGACGGCCAGAGGGTTGAAATCGGTGCGCACGCGAATCGGCGTTGCGCCTTCCGGCGCAGCCCCGGCCGCCTTCTCCACCAAGCGCGTCGCCATCACTCCTCTCGGGGCCGATATAAGCACCTCTTCAGCCATGTCTAGCGCCCCTGCCTCCAGCAACTGGTTGGGATCGGCCAAGAGGACGCTGGCCCGCAGGTGGTAGTCGCTGACACCGGCCGGACGTTGGCTGTAGAAGACGGCCAAGGGATCGGGAAGGCGATAACCGGTCAGGGCCAAGACGGCCTCGTCCACCATGACCACGGCCAGTTCGCCGCCTTGCACCGGCCTCCCTGCTGCATCCCGCAGGGTGATGTCCAACGCCGTCTCGCCGCCCGGCTCCAATGCTTTATCTCGCGGCGCAACCTCCACAGAAAGCGTACGGGCCAGGGGCGGAACCGACAGGTTCAGGCTTCCTGTAGCGAAGGCAGGGCGCCTGGGCAGGCGCTCGTCCACCTCGCCCGTGTCGGTAGCGCGGGCCGCGGCCCCTACGAGGTCCACCTGCACGTAGACGTTGGGGATGTAAGCCTCCACGATGGGAACCTGCAACACGTGCGAAGGCCCATCCACCGTGAAGCGTTGGCTAGAGACGAGGCCGGAGCGGCGCACGGTCAGCAAGCCCTCTGCCGGGTAGAAGGGCGCCTGCACCAGGATCTCTGCCGTGTCGCCAGGTTGGTACTCCTTACGAGCCGGGATTAAGGTAACCTCCTCTTGCTCTACACGGCGCGCAGGCGGACGTTGGCCGCCGCTCACCCAGCGGGTAATCTCGGTCCGGTTCTTGCGTCCCTGGGCATCGGTGATGGTTGCGCTGATACGGTAGGCGCCCCCTTCCGGCGTCTCAAAGGTGCAACGGACCGGCTTCTCCGCCGACTGCACCGTGCATTCCTGAGGGCCGACCTCCACCTCTTGCCAGGAGCCGTCCTTGAACTTCCACTCCAGCCGCGCGGCGCGCAGGGCGATGGCGCGGCCGGGGATAGGCGTCCCGTCCAGGCCCACCACGATCGCGTCTACCTTCAGAGGTTCGCCACGGGGTACGAAGTAGCGTTCGGTGCGCAGGCCCACGTAGAGCATTGCCGGATGCACCAGGATGGTCGCCCCGGCCGTCCATGCCTGCCGGTTGACATCCATGACCGTAGCCTCGGCCTTGACGCTCATAGGCCGGGGCGGGTCTACCGCCTCAAAATCTATGCGCAAGTGGTGCAGGCCCGCAGCATCGGTGTAGCCTTTGTAGGTAACGACCTTCACCTCTTCCCTGCTGGGCCCGTGCCAGATGCGCCACCAGGGGACCCAAACGCCAAAGGTGAAGTCGTCCCAATTGGGTGGCGTGAAGGAGCCGGGGGACGATCGCGCCTCCCAGGTTACCTCGGCGTTGGCCAACGCGCCGCCGGCGTAGTAGCGGGCGGAGGCGGAAGCGAGGGCGTGGCCACCGATGACGTGCGGCCCCTCGCTGACCGCGGCCGATACCTCAAACTCCGGTCGCCGGAACTCTTGCACCTGGAAGGTATGGACGTGCTCGCGCCTGCTGAGATCGCCGACGCCCTCGGCTATCAGATGGAGGGACGCGAAGCCCAGGTTCATGGACTCGGGTAAGGTCAGAACGCCGTCAAACCCGCCCAGCGCGTTGACGGGCAGCACCCCGTCCAGCACGTCGTTGCCCTGAGGATCGGTCAGGCGATAGCGCACCCGCTCCACTTCGCCCTGCAAAAGGGCCACGTCGCCCGTCGGCCCCGCGCCGATGCGACGGAGCCAGCCCTTGACGTGCACCTCTTCGCCCGGACGGTACATCTTCCGGTCATCAAAGACGTACCAGCGCAACTCATCTTGCATCGGCGCACGCTGCCATCCTCCATCTCCCCACCAGGAGACGTTCGGCGGCAGGATGGCGACGTCTCGGCCCAGGCGCGCGACGAGGAGGTTAGCCTCGGCGTTGGCAGGGAGCGGAAGCCGAGCCATCCCCTTGGCATCGGTGGCGATGGTGGTGCCGACGGGGAGAAGGCTCAGATTCACCCCCGCCAGCGGCGCGCCGTCGGTGAGGGAGTTGGCCCAGGCGATCATCTGCTCTTGATCCACGAAGGCATCCAGCCCGATGCGGGTTGCCTGCACCCACGCCTGCACGATCCGCTGCTGACGCCGATCGGAGATCGGCTGGCCGCCTGTGGCCTCTACCACGACGATCAATTGTCCAAGGCCATCCGTCAGGGCCGGGCCGAGGTCAATGGCCGTCTCCGTCAGCGCGTCAGGCTGACCGTTGATAGGGATGGACCTGGAAAGGACGCGACGGCCCGGCGGCGTCGGCAGCGATTCCCGGCGTTGCAACTCCTGCAAATAGGTCTGAAACGCCTTCCAGTCCTCCGGCTGCACGGCATACACTTGCACGTTCAGGCTCTTGTAGTTGACGGTGAAGACCGAATAGGTGGGCTTGGCCGCAGGATCCAGGACGACGAAGATGCCGCCGCCGCTGGAAATGACTGAGGGGGCGGAACCGACGGCGAAGGCCAGAACCTGGTCTTGGCCGAGGTTTTGGCCGAACTGGTCCCGCACGGCGGCGCTTAAGGTAACTTTGTAGGTAGTGCGTCCTTGGGTGCGCCCGCGCAAGCCAATGGCGTTGCCGTAGAGGTCTAGGCGCAGGCCAGGCACCTCTGGCTCCACCCGCACCCACGACTCCTGGAACGCGGCGGCATCCAAGGGGTTGTTAAAACGAATGAACCAGGGCGCAAAGGGTGGACACTGGTTCTCTTGGTACCAACTGCAGCCGTGATCCTCCACCTTGAGAGGCTCGTAGGTGCGGAAGCCGAAACTCTGAGGGGTAGCCGTCTTCAAGGACCCCTCGGCGGAAGGCGTGCCCGGGCCAATGATAACCGCCACTTCCGTAGCGGCAGGGAACGGCTCAGCGGCACGGAAAGCAAGCCAACGCCCTTCGCCCGCGCCCTGGACCAAACGAGATACCTCGTCGTTGGCCTTGACTTCGTCGGCGGTGGCGAGGCGCAGCGCATAGGCCTTGCCTGCTGCCTTTACCTGGATGGTGGGAAGAACTGCCTCCGGCTCAACGCGCTGATCAAACGAGACGAACATGAGCGGCTCGAGAGGTTGCGGGCCGTGGTCGGGATAAAAGGTCTGGACCTGCGGTGGCGGCGTGGTGAAGGTCCAGGTCACGGTGATCGCCAAGCGGCCACCAAGGGCAGACATGACGCCGGCAGGGACTTCTGCCGTGTAGCGGCTGGCCATGGGGAAACGGCCTTGAGGCTCAAAGAGAAGCGTCTTAGTTCCCACCCAACGCCACGCGCCCGGCGGCTCCGGCGTGAGGTGTACGGGTACCTCCTGCGCGGCCAGGTCTTCATGGGAGGTCAAAGCCACCATCGGCTGGGAGAAGGTTACGCTCAGGTAAGGCGCCAAGGGCACGTCCCCTTCCGGGGCGTAGCGCACCACTTCTAACGGGCCGGCTTCTCCCGTCTCGGGCGCCTCCGGCGTGGCCGGCGGCGGGAAGGGTTCCTCTACGGTCTTGCCGGTGCGAGGCGGCGGGAGCGATTCCTTTGGCAAGGCGAACTCCTCTACGTCGCCCGCGGCAGCAGGGAGAGGCGGCAGGCGGTTCAGCACCGCCTGCGTCTCGGCTTCAGAGAGGGGCGATGCAGGCGCCAGGGGCACGGTCGGCTGCGCTGAAGGGCGCTCTGCCCCCTCGCTCAGACGAAGGCGTAGGCCCGCAGAGCCGCCGCCGCTCGTGACCACCACAGCACTTCTACGCGCGGGCATCTTTCCCTCCAGGGTGGGGGGAGGAGGCGCGGCCCGGCCCGACGGACGCCGGGAGCAACCACTCGCCAACAGGCAGACCAGCAGGAGCAAGGAAAGGACACGGTAACGCCTCATGACAGATCCTCCTCGCCAGCCTGGCTTGGGGAACAGGCGGCAGCGGGCCAGGGTAAGGGGCAGATGCACCGGCCATCACGCCTTACATAAGAGACGAGGGAAACCCGCGTCGCGTTCCTCGCTTCCCGGGGCCAACATTCTTACAGGGATGATACCACAGCAAAGGGCTTGCGGCAACAGGCAACCTTACCCCATCTACCCCTTTTCTGGGAAAGACGCGTTTGAGGAGGGTTTTCCAACGCTCGCGCTGAGTGTGGCAGTTGACAAAATCGATCGGACGTGGTAAATTATGAATAGATAACGAGGCTACTCTTGCGCCGAAGTGGCGGAATTGGCAGACGCGCAGCGTTCAGGGCGCTGTGGGCAATAGCCCGTCAGGGTTCAACTCCCTGCTTCGGCACCTCCGCTGGCGCTCATCCCAGATCGGTTCTGCGATCCTGGGATTTCTTGTCCGACGCACAAGGCGGTCAGCATGGCCCGGCACATCCGGCAGATGCTCCCATCCTTTCCGTTCACCCGTCTGCAAATCTTAAAACTTGCGCTCCTGGCCTTGGGCCTGTGGACCCTAGGCCACTACGTCCTGGAGGTATGGGAATACATGGGGGTGCGCGCGGAGGAGGCCTTCTGGCAAGAGGCCGTGGCTCGCGAGGAGGCTCGCCAAGCCGCCTACCAGCAGCGGTTGGAGTTCGTGCGCACCGACGCCTACATAGAGGAAGAAGCGCGGGCAGGTTTGCGCTGGGTAAGGCGGGATGAGCACGCGGTGCGGCCTTTGCTAGAGGAACCGGTACTCCCGTTCAGCCGCGCGGCCGGTCGGGGAGACGAACGACCGACCTGGCAGCAATGGTGGGACAGGTTTTTCGGCCCTACGACCGATTGAGCGAAGCGCTCCAGCCCTTCGCCCCGGTGATTCACTGCATCACCCTCTAAGGCCCTGGCCCGATTCGCATCCAAGCCAAGGACGGGGTAGGCCCCCCTCTGCTTCATAGAGAGGCCATCCCTTCACAGGGCCGGACGTTGCAGAGTCTCGGTTCCGTTCACCTGCAAGGAGGCGGTGCGATGGACAAGCCCTGGTTAGCCCACTATGAGAAGGGCGTCCCTGCTACGCTACCTTACCCCCGCATTCCCCTCTTCCAGACGCTCACCGACTCGGCTCGGCGGTACCCTGACCAGCCCGCGGTCAGCATGATCCTTCGTTACCTGCCGGGCGGCCTCAAGATCGCAGCCCATCTGACCTACCGCCAACTGGAGGCGCTGACCGACCGCTTCGCCGCCGCGCTCTACGCGCTCGGCGTGCGCAAAGGCGACCGCGTGGCGGTGATGCTGCCTAACACGCCCCAATTCCTGATCGCCTTCTACGGCGCCATGAAGGCAGGGGCGATCGTGGTCAACACCAACCCCACTTACACCGCGCGCGAGATGAAGTTCCAGTTCGCCGACGCGGGCGCGGAGACGGTGATCCTGCTGAGCCAATCCTACCCCAACCTGCAACAAATCCAGAAGGAGACGCCGATTCGGCGCGTCATCATCACCGACATCCACGATTTCGTAGCCGCGCCCTTCAAAGGCCTGGTGAAAAGGACCCTAAAGAAAGAAGGGCACCTGCTGGAGGTCCAACCTCAGGCAGGCGTCTATTTCCTCACCGACCTTCTGACGAAACATCCGCCCTCGCCGCCGCAGGTAGAGGTCACCGCGGACGACGTCGCCCTCTTCCAGTACACGGGAGGGACTACCGGCGTGCCCAAGGCGGCCATGCTGAGCCACTACAACCTGGTGGTGAACACGATCCAGACCAAGACGTGGCTGACTACCTTGGAGCCCGGTAAGGAGCGGATCATGGGGGCGATCCCCTTCTTCCACGTGTACGGCATGACCGTCGCCATGTCTTTGGGCATCTACACCGGCTCGCACATCTTCGTTGTGCCCAACCCGCGCCCCATTGACAACGTGATGCGGATCATCCAGCGAGAGCGCTGCACCATCTATCCCGGCGTGCCCGCGATGTACATCGGCATCATCAACCACCCGCGGGTGCGCGAGTACGATCTGCGCAGCGTCAAAGCGTGCATCAGCGGCGCGGCCCCCCTGGCGATGGAGGTGCAGGAGAAGTTTGAGGCCCTGACCGGCGGACGGCTGGTGGAAGGCTACGGCCTGACGGAGGCCGCGCCGGTGACCCACTGCAACCCCATCTACGGCCTGCGCAAGGCAGGGAGCATCGGCATCCCCTTCCCCGACGTGGAGGCGAAGGTCGTTACGTTGGAGCCGCTGCCGGACGGCAAAAGGGGAGATGTGCCGACCGGCCAAGAAGGCGAACTGGCGGTGCGAGGGCCCCAGGTGATGCTGGGCTACTGGCAAAAGCCGGAGGAGACCGCGGCAACCAAGGACGCGGAGGGGTGGCTTTACACCGGCGACATCGCCAAGATGGATGAGGACGGCTACTTCTACATCGTGGACCGCAAGAAGGACCTCATCATCGTAGGCGGATACAACGTCGTCCCGCGCGAGGTAGAAGAGGTGCTCTTCACCCACCCCAAGGTGATGGAAGCGGTGGTCATCGGCGTCGCCGACCAGTACCGCAACGAGCGGGTCAAGGCGTTCGTGGTGCTCAAGCCGGGCGAGACGGCCACCGCCGAGGAGATCATCGCTTACTGCCGAGAGCACTTGGCCCCGTACAAGGTGCCCCGCTTCGTGGAGTTTCGCAGCGAACTCCCACGCACCATGGTGGGCAAGTTCCTGCGCCGCGTGCTGGTGGAGGAAGAGAAGGCGAAGATGGGCAGGGGCCAGTAAGACCCGCCGACACCGCTCATCCGACAGCCCGCACGCCCAAAGGAGAGGGGGTTTATGGAAAGGCCCGACGAGGGGATTCTCCGCCGGGCCTCTCGCTTTCCCGAGGGGAAACGGTCTACTCCGCCCTGACCGAGTTGCGGTAAAGGCGATGCTGATGGATGTACTCCTCCACCGCCGCGGGGACCTGGTAACGGATGGGCCATCCTTCGCGCACTCGCTGCTGGATGGTGTGAGATGCGATCTCCAGTTCCGGCATCGGCAGGAGCGTCACCCGCTGGCGCAGGCCCGGCAACGCCGCCTCCAACTTATCCCAGTCCAGCGCGTAGCCGTAGCGCGTCAGGGCCACCAGGCGGCAGATCGCCAGGAGCTCTTGGGGTTGGTGCCAGGTAGGAAAATCTATGAGCGAATCAAACCCCATGAGGAAGTAGAGCTCCGCATGAGGGCCTAACTGCGCCTGCAACAGGCGCACCATGTCCAACGTGTAATGGGGACCGGGGCGATCGCAATCCACCCGCGAAAGGGCGAAGTGTGGGTTGTCCGCGATGGCGAGCTCCAACATGCGCACTCGGTGATGCACTGGCGAGAGGGGCTGGCCCCGTTTGTGAGGCGGGTCGCCCGCAGGCACGAACAGCACCTTAGATAACCCCAGCCGCGCCCAAGCCTCCTCCGCCAGGATCAGGTGTCCGATGTGAACGGGGTCAAAGGTTCCGCCCAGGATGCCGACGCGCACAAGGCCGTTCTCCATGAGATCGCGTTCTCCCGCCGTGGGATGTGATCGCGCGCAAGGTGGGAACTTCTATGTATTATACGTGAGTTCGGTTTAAGCGGGCAGCAGAGCAGCTACCTCTGATGCCAGGGAAGGTTTCTTGGGCTGACGGCAGTAGGCGATCAACCCACAGAGCAGATTGACCAGGAAGTTGATCACGCTGCGGTGACGGGAGT
>DAOTYP010000114.1:0-6052 GCA_034434975.1 Anaerolineae bacterium
GGCCTGGTGGGCGCGACGCACCGCTACGCCGTGACGCCGGTCGTCATCGCCGCCTGGGAATCGGTGGCGCGCTCCCTCGGCTGGCCCGACAAGCCGCTCGGCTGGGCCGACATCCTGAACAAGGCCCAGAGCGACCCGGCCTTCAAATGGAACCATGCCTCTACCACGACCGCCAGCGGCATGTTGGCCACGCTGGCCGAGTTCTACGCGGGCGCGGGCAAGACGCGTGGCCTGACCAAAGAGGACGCGACCGCGCAGAAGACCTTGGACTACGTGGCGGCCATTGAGCGCACCGTTCGCTTCTACGGCGAGGGCGAACTAGGCATCATAGAGCGGGCCAAGGCGGAAGGGCGCAACTTCCTGGACGCTTTCGTCCTGCCGGAGCAGTTGGTGGTGCAGTTCAACCAAGGGAAGCCGCCGGAGCGCCTGGTCGCCATCTACCCACGAGAAGGGACCCTGTGGCTGGATCATCCCCTGGTCCTTTTGGAGCGCCCAGACTTGACGGCCAACCAGCGGCTCGCCTTTCAGAAGTTTCGCGAGTTTCTCCTCAGCGCCGAGGCCCAGGAGAAGGTCCTGCAGGCCGGTTACCGTCCTGCCGACCTCAACCTACCCCTGAGCGGCCCCGGCTCGCCCCTGACCGCGGCCAACGGCGTGGACCCGACCCAGCCGCAGACGACGCTCCAAATCCCGATGCCCGACGTGGTGGAGGTGGTGCAGAACGTCTGGTGGTACACCAAACGCCGCACCAACGTCTACCTGGTGGTGGACACGTCGGGAAGCATGCGGGGCGAGAAGATAGAAGCGGTCCGCGAGGCTTTGCGCATCTTCCTGGAACAGATCAAGAGCGACCAGGAACGGGTGGGGATGGTGGAGTTCTCCAGCCAGGTCAACCACATCATCCCGCTGGAAGAGTTGGGCAAGAACCGCGCCGAGTTGGAACGGGCCGTGAGCGCGTTGCAAGCCGGCGGCAATACGGCCTTGCTGGATGGCGTGCGCGCGGCCTACGTCCGCCTGCAACAGATGAACGACCGCGAGCGGATCAACGCCATCGTCGCGCTGACCGACGGGCAGGAGAACGCCTCCAGCGTGAGCCTGCGCCAGTTGACGCGCGAGATGCAGCAAGGGAACCGCTCGGGCGTGCCGGTGGTGATCTTCGCCGTCGCCTTCGGCAAGGACGCGGACATGAACGTCCTGCGAGCCCTGGCCGACGCGACCAATGGCCAGGTGCGCAAGGGCGACCTGGAAACGATCCGACAGTTGTACAAGATCCTGTCCACATACTTCTAGGGAGCGAGGAAGGGGTTGCTCGGTAGACTGGCGCGCGTGACCCTGCTGGGCATCGTCTTGAGCCTCTCCGGCTGCGCGGCGCTGGTGCAGCATCCTGCGCCGCGGCTGGAGAGCGACATCCGCCAATTGCGCCTGTTGGCGTCATGGCAGGACATCGCCGCCTACGGCGAGTTTGACGCCGAGGCGGCGATGACCAGCCATTTTGAGATCGTGTGGGACGCGGACGGGCAACTGGAACACTTTTATCTCCCCTTCGTCGTGCCCGATCGCAAAGGCGGTTGGACGGCGGCCATCGCCGATTACCTCCCTGCCGCGCAAGGCGGGAGCAGCCTGCGCGCGTACCCACTGCCGGATCCGCCCGACCCCGCGACCTACGTTCCGGTCGTCGCCGTCCTGGCGGAGATAGACCGGCAAGGTTTGGGGAAACTGGCGGACGATCTGAGGGGCCGCCGCGCGTGGGCTGCCTTTCAGACCGTCGGCGCTCGCCTGCGCTTCGCTGCCGACGACGCGCACCGGGTTTATGTGTTGCGCGACGGGGAGCGGCAGAAGGTTGAACAGGGGGAGATGGACGAGGCGGCAGGACGCTTGGCCGTGCTCACCCTGACGCCCCTCAGCCCCGGCGCGGAGGGCGTCTCCGGCGTCGTGTACCTCCTTCCGGCGCTGCCGTAACGATCTTCATAAGGCGACTGGACTATGTCCACAGGATCTGTCCGCACCGACATTGAGCGTCGCGCCCGCAGGGCCATCGTTGAGAACGCGCTCCTGCGCACGGAGAGCGCCATCATCGTCGCGGGCGTCATCCTTCTCACCTTCTTCATCCCCCAGCCGTTCCCCTTCTGGCCTCCGTGGGGATGGGTCGCGCTGGGCGCGGTGGCCGAGGTGTTGATCGTCGTGACCAGCCTGACCGACGCGGCGACCAACGAACGGGTGGTGAGCGCGCTCTTCCGCGAGGAGTTCAACCCGCGCGCCATCCGCAACAGGGCGCTGCGCGAGAAGGTGGAGCGGGCTCTGCAATACCAGCAACGCATAGAGGCCGCGGTGCAAGGCGCGCGCGAGGGGCCCTTGCGTACCCACATGCGGGAGACGGCGCGCGGCATCGGTGACTGGATCGCGACCATCTTTCGCCTGGCCCAGCGCCTGGATGCTTACCTGGCCGACGACCTCATCCGCCAAGACATGAGCGCGGTGAAACCGTCCATCGCCAACCTGCAAGCCCGGCTAAGGACGGAGGATGATCCGGCGGTGCGCGCGCAGTTGCAAGCGACCATTCAGAGCAAGGAGCAGCACCAGGCCAGCCTGGAGAGGTTGGATAACACCATGCAGCGGGCCGATTACCTCCTGGAACAATCCCTCTCGGCGATGGGCACCGTCTATTCGCAGATCCAACTCATCGGCGCGAAGGATGTGGACAGCCCGCGCGCGCAGGCGCTCCGCCAGAGCATTGCCGAGGAGGTGGCTCAACTGCAAGACGTGATCGGCGCGATGGACGAGGTATATCACCGAGACGGGTGAAGGCTACATTCGCGAAGAGCATGAGGAGACCTATGCGTCGTAGCATCTTTCTTTTGCTGGCGTCCTTCCTCCTGGCCGGCTGCGGCGGGCCGCCTAGGCCGACGAAGGGCGAGGTTACCATCTTCGTGGCCGCGCCGCTCTCCGGCTTCCAGGCCGAAGGTGGGCAGACCGTCGTCGGCGGCGTCCGCCTGGCCGCGGAACAGATCAACCGCGCGGGCGGGCTCCTCGGCTATCGCGTGAAGGTGGTCGCCGTGGACGACGAGGCCGATTCCGAGGTAGCGGTGCAGGTCGCAGAGGCAGTGAAGGAGGCCATCGCCCGGGGCGAGCGGGTGCTGGGCGTCGTGGGCCACTACAACAGCGGTCAGACGTTGGCGGCCATGGAGATCTACAAGGACCTTCCCGTCGTCGTCATCACGCCGACCTCCAGCGACGTGAGCATCACCCAGAAGGGGTATCGCAACTTCTTTCGGGTGAACGCGACCGATGCGGCGCAGGCCCCGGCGGTGGCCCGCTTCCTGGTGGAGACGTTGCGCGCGCGGCGCATCGCGGTCGTCCACGCGGACAACGAATACGGGCGCGGCCTGCGCCAGGAAATGCTCGCGGCGCTGAAGGCACTGGGGCTGGAGCCTGCCGTCGTCGTTGAGATCAAGGAGGCTGCGCCAACGCAGGCGGAGGCGGTCGCCAAGATCCAAGCGGCCAACCCCGATGCCGTCTTTCTGGCAGGCTACGAGACCGAGGGTTACGTCCTTCTGCCGGAACTGCGCAAGGCAGGGGTCAACGTCCCCTTCTTCTGCTCCGATGGCTGTTTCCTCTATGCTTTCATAGACGAGTCGGGCCCAGCCGCCGAGGGCGCTTACGTCAGCGCGATCAGCCCCGACCCGAAGATGGTAGCCGACGAGGCCTGGTGGAAAGCCTATCAAGCGGTGGAGTACCGCAACCCTGGCACTTACTCCGCCGCGGGCTACAGCGCCCTGGAGGTCATGGCCGAGGGCGCGCGCCGCGCTCGCTCGCTGGATGGCCGCCAGGTGGCCGACGCCATCCGCAACCTAGACCTGAAGACCCTCATCGGCCAGGTCCGCTACACCCCCCAAGGCGACTTGCAGGAGCAGAAGATCTACATCTTCCAGGTGAAGAACGGCCAATTCGTGCAGGTCACGCCGTAGAAAAACCCAACTCAAGGAGGAGGAAGGAACCATGAAGGTCTTCGCCCGCGCGCCGGCGCGCCTGGACCTGGCAGGAGGTTGGACCGATGTGCCGCCTTTCTCTACGGAGGTAGGCGGCGTCGTCGTCAACATCGCCATCAACCGTTACACCTACATCTCCGCCTCCGCCCGGAAGGATGGACGGGTGATCCTCCATTCCGCCGACTACGGCCTGGAGGTGGAGTACGAACGGGGCAGCGGTCTGCCCTACGACGGGCGGTTAGACCTGGTGAAGGCCGCCATCCGTCACGTGGGCCTGACCGATGGTGTGGAGGTTACCGTTCGCAGCGACGTGCCGCTGGGCGCGGGCTTGGGGGCATCTGCCGCGACGGGGGTGGCGCTCATCGCCTGCCTGGGAAGGCTGTCGGGACGCGCCTACAAGCCGTTGGCGCTGGCGGAGGAGGCCCATCGCCTGGAGACGGAGGAGTTGCACGTCCCCGGCGGTCGGCAGGATCAATACGCTTCTTTGCGCGGCGGCTGCAACTACCTCACCTTCTTGGATCCTGAGGCGACGGCGGAGCACATCCCCCTCAGCCCCCGCCTCCGGTGCGAACTGGAGAAATCGCTGGTTCTGTGCTATACTGGACACTCGCGCGTCTCCGGCAACATCATCTCGGCGGTGATAGGCGCCTACCGGAGCGGCATGCCGGAGACGGTGAACGCGTTGCATGGGTTGCGCGAGGTCGCGTGCTCCATGCGCGAGGCACTGCAGCAGGAGGACACCTCTCGCATCGCCTCCCTGCTGAAGGCCAACTGGGAGCACCAGCGCCATCTGCACCCTTCCGTATCCAACCCGGAGATAGAGCGACTGTTCGCGCTGGCCGAGGGCCAAGGGGCGCTGGGCGGCAAGGCGACAGGGGCCGGGGGCGGCGGCTGCCTGCTGTTCCTCTGCGCGCCGGATACCGAACATCGCGTGGCCCGCGCCCTGCGCGAGGCCGGCGCGGAGATCCTGCACTTCAGTTTTGACGACCTGGGCTTGCAGGTGTGGGAAAGCGCCCTGAGGTGACACGCCGGGCGCATGGACTCCATAAGCGGATGCCTCTGCCCTTGTACAGGGCTGAACCACCAACAACAGTAAGGAGACCTTCCATGACCGACACCGTCATAGAAGACATCATCGCCCGCGAGATCCTGGACTCGCGCGGCAACCCGACCGTAGAGGTAGAGGTGATACTGACCGACGGCATCGTGGGGCGGGCCGCCGTCCCCTCCGGCGCCTCCACCGGCGCGCACGAGGCGCTGGAACTGCGCGACGGCGACAAGAACCGCTACGGCGGCAAAGGCGTGCTGAAGGCGGTGGAGCACGTCAACAACGACATCGCCGAGGCCCTGGTGGGCTGGGACGCCGTGGAACAGGTGGCGATTGACAACCTCCTCATCGGCCTAGATGGCACGCCGAACAAGGAGAAACTGGGCGCGAACGCCATCCTGGGCGTTTCCCTCGCGGTGGCCAAGGCCGCGGCGGAGGCGTTGGGCCTCCCCCTCTACCGCTACCTCGGCGGCGTCAGCGCGCGCACCCTCCCCGTGCCGATGATGAACATCTTGAACGGCGGCAAGCACGCGATGGATTCCACCGATTTGCAGGAGTTCATGATCCTGCCGGTCGGCGCGCCCTCCTTCGCCGAGGCCCTGCGCTGGTGCGCCGAGACGTACCATAGCCTTAAAAGGGTGCTATCGGATCGGCATTACAGCACCAACGTCGGCGATGAGGGCGGCTTCGCGCCCTCCCTGAAATCCAACGCCGAGGCGCTGGAGGTCATCCTGCGCGCCATTGAGAAGGCCGGCTACAAGCCGGGCGAGGACATCTGGCTGGGGATAGACCCGGCGGCCAGCGAGTTCTACGAGGACGGCCTCTACGTCCTCAAGAAAGAGGGGCGCAAACTGAGCGGCGAGGAGATGGTGGCCTTCTACGAGGACTGGGTGAGCCGCTACCCGATCCTCTCCATTGAGGACGGCCTGGCCGAGGATGATTGGGCCTCCTGGCGGCTCCTGACCCAACGGCTGGGAGGCAAGGTGCAGATCGTGGGCGACGACCTCCTGGTGACGAACGT
>DAOTYP010000115.1:0-7503 GCA_034434975.1 Anaerolineae bacterium
CAGCGCGATGTTGGGCCCCACAAACAGCTCTGCGATGTCCAGCAAGCGATCATCACTGACGAGCCTGACCCAGAAAGGATCATCCTTGACCAGCCAATGATGCAACTGCTCAGGACGCAACCCGGGATTCCTCGCCAGAAGCCAATCAATGTGATTGCTCGCCTCTTGGACAAGCTCAGCATCAAGGACCTGTCGGAAGATCGCGTAGCCATCCCGGTCATACTGCTCTTTAGCCCGCTTCAAACCTTCCCGATAGAGATCCCCGGACATAGCTGATCACCTCCTTATAGAGTGCTTAGAACACATGGAAGCGTCTCTATACAGCAAAGTTCGCCCCTTTGAGATGAACAACCTCGTTCAGGCGCGCACCACCACCGACCCCTGCGGCTTCTCGCCAGGCCGAGAGATCGCCCCCTCGCGACGCGCCCAGCGCCCGGCCAGATGCCTGAGCGCCTTCTTCCAGCCGCGCGGCTTGAGGTAGCCGAGCCAGTTCAGGTGACGGCGCAGCCGTAACGTATCATCACGGTAGACGCGCGTGCGCAGGAAGGTGTAGATCTTGTGCTTGAACGGGCTCCGCCGCATGAGCGCGAGCTCTCGCTTCAGTTCCACGAAGCGATCGTAGGCTTCGTACAACTCGCTCTTCGTCAGCGTGTCCAGTTTGAGCACACTCTCCCGCCCATAGTAACTCGGCAGGGTATCCTTCGGATCGTAGAGGCCCTTCTGGATGGCAAGATCGTGCAACTCCGTCATCGGATAAGGATGGAAGACGGAAAACTGCAACTGCGACGGTGCCAACTCGCGATTCAGGTCAATGGTCTCCTTGATCATCGCCAGCGTCTCGCCGGGCACACCGATCATGTTGCAGGTGTAGGTCTCCATGCCGTACTTCTTGACCAACGCGAAGGTGTCTCGGATCAACTGGTTGCTCATGCGCCGCTTTAAGATGTTCTTGCGCAACTCCTCGTTGCCCGACTCCAACCCCACGCGAATCCCCTTACAGCCCGCTGCCGCGAGTACCCGGACGATCGCCTCATCTTGCACTCGTTCCACACGGGTGTTGATCCAAAAGGGGATGTCAAAACGCTGCCGATAAGCCTCACAAAAGGCGCGCGTCCAATCGTGATCCAACGTGAACACGTCGTCTTGAAAATTCAAGGTGTTGACCGAGTAGTGAGCAACGATCTGCTCTATCTCCCCTAAGACGTTCTCCACGCTGCGGTAGCGCACATACTTTCCCATCCCGCGAAACTTCTTGAGCAGGCCCGGGTTGGAGCAGTAGGAGCACTGGTAAGGGCAACCGCGCCCCGCCATCATATCTACCCAGCCGCCGTTGCGCGCTAGGATCGTAGCAAAATCAAACAGTTCGCGATCGGCATAGGGTATCACGTCCAAGTCTCCTATCAACGGCTCGCCGGGGTTGCGAAAGACCTGATCGCCTCGGCGCACCCAGAAGCCCCGCAGGTCGGCGATCTCCTCTCCCTTCTCCAAACGCTCCACCAGGCGCAGCAAGGGGAACTCGCCTTCGCCGGTACAAATGAGGTCTATGTCGCGGTTCTCCATCACCCGCTCCGGCGCCAGGGTGGGATGGGTGCCCCCCGCCACCGTGACGATCTCGGGCGCCGTAGCCTTGATCCACCTCGCACACCGCTCGGCAAAGGGGTGCTGTTGCGTCGTGGTGCTGAAGGCCACCACCTCCGGCGAATGCCGCGCCAGTTCCTTACAGGAAAAGGTCGCGCTCCGGCTCGCTCTCCAGGTAGATCAGCGAAACCTCATGCCCGTGGGCTTTGAGAAAGGCAGAGATGTAGCCGATGCCATGATAATACTTCCGCGCCCCATATTGATCCACGCCACCCACATCAGGATACACGAAGCAGACGCGCATGAAAACCCTCCCCTCACTGGCTGCTCAAGGCACCGCTTCCGTTGCCTCCACTCCAGGTAACCTTAGTGGTGCCGATGATGCTTACCTTGCCGTTGCCCTCCAGCACGTTCGCGGCATAGTTGCCGTAAGACTGGAACGGCGTCGGCTTCCACCAAGCCCATTCCTTGCAGGTGTTGCAAGGCGAGACGTTCTCCAACCGGTTCTCCAGGTGCAACCGACGCAATTCTTGCATCTGCGGCCCGTTCCAAGCCTTCATGACCCCGTCCTTCACGTTCCCCAGCGGAAAGAGGATGTTGAAGTCCCGGTCGCACATCGCCAGGCTCCCATCCCAATAGATGTGGACATGGTACCACAGGTTGGGACAGGGATAGCGCTTCGCCGGCACCACCGGACGATCGGCCCGCAATTGGCTGATGCTCTGATCCTGGTCAGCCCAGGAATCAAAAGGCTTGACGTTGATGTTGTCCACGCCGGGGATGCTCCAAGCCCGCACGAACTCCTCAATCTCTGGCGCAGTCTTCTGCATCTGGATGATCTGCAGATTGACGTAGGGACGCCGATAGCCGCCTTCCATCTTCAACTCAATGAAGCGACGAATGTTGCGGTTGGTGCGCTCGTAGTCGGCGTTCAGCCGGATGGACTCGTAAGTTTCAGGTCGCATCCCATCCAAGCAGAGGTAGATGGCATCCAACCCCGTCTCCAGAATCCTCCTCGCCTTGCGCTCGTCCAGGAGCGTGGAGTTGGTGCTGATCTCGCTCCGCAGGCCCTTAGCGCGACAATAGGCGATCATGTCAAAGATGCGCGGGTGCATCAGCGGCTCGCCCCAGATGTGAAGCGTCGTCGCATGGACGTGCGGGGCCATCTCATCCACGATGCGGCGAAACAGGTCAAAATCCATGAAGCCTTTGGGGCGGCTGATCTCCTTGCGTCCTGTCGGGCACATGATGCAGCCCAGGTTGCAGAGGTTGGTGGACTCAATGTACATGCGGTCGGGCCAGGGCACCCAACGGGTCTGGCCCGTCTCGTAGGCCAGCCATTTGATAGGCTGAAGCGCCTTGCGCCGCCAGCGCCGCGTCTTGCGCTCCGCCTTCCTCGCGATCTCCGACAGGTCTAAGCCCATGCTTCCGCCTCTCCACGCGGCTTCAGCGCACGGAACCTCGGGAAAAGCCCCATATTCAACGCGCGCCGCGCGATGGCCTTGATCACGCGCACCCGGCTCAAGCGATAGGCGACCTCGCCCAGATGAGGCCCAAAGTACCGATAGTAACGCCGTCTGGCCTTAGCCGCCAGGAAACGCCTGCGCGCCTCTATCGCCTTACGGCCTAGCACATCGTCTCCTACGTTAGACACGTTCATAAAAGGAGCGATCTCCGAGATGTAGGAGTTGTAGTAGTAGGACTTGGTGAAGTCGGCGTTGTAGACGGTGCCCGGGCGCTGGCGCACCAACTCATCCCACAGGCGCGTGCCCGGGAAAGGCGTGGCGATGCTGAACATCGCTTCATCCAGGTCTAGGCTCTCGGCGAAGGCGATCGTGTCTTCCATCGTCGCCTCGGTGTCGCCCGGCAGCCCCAGGATGAAGTATCCCTTCGCCCGGATGCCCGCCTCCGCCGTCCAGGCAACGGCCCGGCGCACCTGATCCAGGTTGATGTGCTTCGCAGTCGCCTTCAAGATCTCCGGATTCCCCGATTCAATCCCGTAGTGAATCTGGCGACACCCGGCCTGATACATCTTGCGCAAGAGGTTAGGGTTCACCCGGTCTACCCGCGCCAGACAACGCCAGCGGAACTGGGAGCCGCGCGCGATGAAGTAGTCCAAGATCGCCTCCAGGCGACGCACGTCAATTGTAAACAGGTCGTCAATGAAGTAGAAGTTGCGCACGCCATAGGTCTGATGGATCTGTTCCAGTTCGGCGAAGATGTTCTGCGGGCTGCGCTGGCGATAGGTGCGACCCACGATCCCCTTGAAGCAGAAAGAACAGGCATAAGGACACCCGCGGCTGGAAAGCACCGTCAGCATGGGTGAACCGTCGGGCGCGTAGAGAGGGTACTTATCCAACTCGTACAGGTGACGCGCCGGAAAAGGCAACTGGTCCAGGTCGGGGATCAAGGGGCGCTCCGCGTTCCGAATGACCCGGCCCTCGCGCTTGAACCAAAGGCCGGGGATCCGTTCGTAACGGTCATCCTTGGCGACAAGGGCCTGGAGCAACTCGCGCCAGGTCTCCTCCCCCTCGCCGTAAACCAGGAAATCGTAGTTCGGGTCGGCGATCGTCTGCTCCGGCAGCGAAGTTGCGTGGGGGCCGCCGATCACAACGGGCACGCCCAACGCTTCCTTGACGATCCTCGCCGCCTGCTCCACCGAGTAATAAGAGGTGGTCATAGAGGTAAAGGCCACCAGATCCGGCTTAAAATCCAGGACGGCTTTCACATCCTCCGCCACAGGCACCGTCGGACGCAACCCCATGTCATGGATGCGGACCTCATGGCCCTCTTGCTCCGCCACCGCGGCCAGATAGCCCAGGCCCAGCGGCGGATAACTGTTGACCAACTCATTCCACTTCGGCCCAATCAACGCTATCTTCATGGTCCCTCCGCGCTCCCGAAGCACGTGCAGGGAGGCGCCTCCTCTTTTTGCGGACTTCCCTCACCCTTCTCTATCGCGCGCCTTGATGAAAACCCGATGAAAAAAGCCGAGGGGTAGTTGTCAATTTGTTCATCGTTCGTCCTCCATCCGTTACCCGCTCGCGCTGAAGCGGACGGAGAAGGGCCACGGGCTAGATCGGCGCCTCAAGCGCCCGTTTGAGTTCGGTCTTGACCTTGCGCGGGAAGATGGTGCGCCAAGCCACGCGGAAGGTGCGCCGATAGTTGATCCAGAAATCCTTGTGGGTCAGGGTCCTGATGATGCGGTGGGGGCGCAGGTAGAATTGGCGATAGGCCTTCTTCCACATCTCCTCCACCAATTCCGCCGTCATCTCGCCCATCTCATAGCGGGCCCTGCCGTCAAAGAAGACGTAATCCTCCCAATCGTGAACGAGGAACCGCCCCTGCCGCTTCACGATCTCATAGACCCGCGTGCCGGGGTACGGCGTCATCATGGAGAAATTGGCGATCAGCGGATCTAGCTCGCAAGCGAAATCAATCGTGCGTTGCATCGTCTCGCGTGTCTCACCCGGCAGGCCGATAATGAAGAAACCGATGGTCTCTATGCCGACTTCTTTGCAGATCTTGAAGGCCCTGCGGATGGTGTCATGGTCTATCCGCTTATCAATGCTGACCAGGATCTCCTCATCGCCGGTCTCCACGCCGAAGGCGGTGCGCTTGAGCCCCGCCTGTTTTAACTTCAGCATCAGTTCTTTGGTCACCAAGTTCGCGCGAATGCCGTTGACGAAGATCCAAGGGACGTGGTTCAGTTTGTGCTGGATCAGCCCGTCGGCCAACTCGTGCAGCCGCTGCATACGGATGTTGGCCGAATCGTCCAGGACGCCGATCTCCTGCGCGCCTAAGTCCTCCACTAGGTGACGCCACTCGGCAAGGACGTTCTGCGCGCTGCGGGCCCGCCACTTGATCGGCATGATGGACTGGGAGCAAAAGGTGCAACGGTAAGGACAGCCGCGAGAGGTCAAGATGCTGAAACTGCGCGCACCGTCTATCGCATCGGTCGCGGGCTGCAAGTTGGTGTACCGCTCCATCTTGAAAAGATGGTAAGCAGGCCAGGGGAGGCTATCCAGGTCGGCAATGGCCGGCCGATCCGGATTGCGATGCAACTGGCCGTCGCTGGTCTTGTACGAGATGCCCAAAACCCCGTCCCACAGCCCGGCTTGTGGGTCCATCAGGTCGCGCGCGGTCAGGCGCGGGCTGGCCTGATAGCAGCGATCAACGATGTTGCTGATCTCAATCCAGGTATCCTCGCCCTCACCGCGCACCACCATATCTACCTCGGGGCGTCGGCACGACTCAAAATCCAAATCCTCCGCCTCCACGCTGACGTGCGGCCCTCCCAGGACGATCGGCACATCCATGACCCTCTTGATGGCCGCGGCGGTGCGCCACGCCTGCTTGACCTGAGGGGTATTGGCCGTGATCCCCACCAACTGCGGACGAAACTCCTTGAGGAAATCCTCTAGGGGCTGGTCCTCTACATCCATGTCAAAGACCCGCACCTTGTCGCCCCGACGCTCGGAAACCGCGCCCAGGTAGGCAAGCCCCAGATGGGGGGTTGTGCGCGTGTCAATGGGAAGGCGGAAGCGGGGATTGATCAGGGCTACTCGCAAGGCGTCCCTCCTATGCGTCTTAGGATAACACAACGTCTCATGAGAACGATGTACGGCCCATCACGATTCGGCCCGCAAGAAATGCAGGCCCACGCGAAAGAGATCGGCGACCCCCACCTTGATCGGATGCACGCGACGGAAAATGGCGTAACCCTTCCACAGCTTGTGAACCCACCAGAAGGCCTTGGACACCAAGGGATGATCGGGAAGGCGGATCAAGCGGCGGATCAACGGCTCCAACCTAGGGAACTCCACACCCAAGGCGAAGAGCCGCTGCAGATGCTCCACCTGACGTTTCTCCCCCTCGCTGTTGAACACCAGCGGCGAACGTTCCCAGGCTACAGCGGAGATGTCCTCCCAGCCGCCCGTCATCAAGCCGCGCTCACGGGCAAAGTCCCCCAACTGGGTGCCTGGATACGGCTGAAAAAGGAAGGCGTGAGCATAAGAGATGCGCGCCTGGGCATTCAGCCGCATGGTCTCTAGGTCGTCTTCTAAGGTGCCGGTAGGGAGGGCCAGCATGTTCGTAGCGGTTACGTGAATGCCCGCCTGACGAAACAAGTGTGCAGCCCGAATGATCTCCTCGCGGCCCATGCGCCGCTTCAGAAGGTCGTTGCGGATACGGTCATTGGCCGTCTCAATCCCCATGCTCACGGTAACGCAGCCGGCTCGTTGGAGCAACCGCACTTTGTGAGGCCTGCGCACGATCAGATCGGCCCGCACATTGCAGAAGAAAGGCAAGCCGACTTCTGACGGCCACCTCTCGGCCAACTCCTCCAGCCAGTCATCGCGGATGATGAACAGGTCGTCCATGAAGACGACGTGTTGCAAAGGCCAGCGCTCCTTCACCTCCTTGACCTCTTGAATGACGTGGCCCACAGAGCGCTGATGCACCCGCCGCTCTCCCGCATAGATCGTGTAATAGGCATGGTTAAAGCAATAGGTGCAATTGTACGGGCAGCCGCGGCTACTGATGAAATGCTTGATCGGGCTGCGTCGGGTGGCCGCATGTTTGTCGTAGATCAGGGCCCGATCCGGCAACGGCAGGCTATCCAGATCCCGGATCAACGGCCGCACAGGGTTGCGGATGACCCCTGCTTCCGTCTTGAACCACCAATTAGGGATGTCGGTCCGCACCTTGCCGTTGGCCAGGCTATCGGCCAGATCCAACAGCGCGCCCTCGCCCTCGCCGATGCACAGACCGTCCACCCCCTCTTCCCGGATCATCTCTGGAAAGAAGGTGGGATGCGGCCCCCCGAAGGCCGAGAAGACCTCCTTCCCCTGCCGACGCAGTGCCTCCTTGATCCTCAGGTTCAAAGAAAGGTACCAGCGCTGAGATCCCGTCATCACAGAGTAG
>DAOTYP010000116.1:0-3739 GCA_034434975.1 Anaerolineae bacterium
AGCGCGTCAATCCCTTTCGGCTTACAGTGTCCTTACAATTAAAAAATGATCATCTTCGGGAGGCTGCGCGCAGTGGATCACGGAGCCAACACTGGCCTGGGGGGTTGCAGGTTATCTTCGGGGGGCGAAGAGCACAGCAATGTGACTTGCTGAAGGGCAAGGCTGCAAAGGGGGTTTGCACGGCCTCAGGGAGGCATACCCGGTCATCACTGGTCGGCGACGATCTGGCCGTCTCGTAATTCGTGGATGACCGTCGCGACCTCACGCACCTTGGGGTCGTGGGTAGCGATGAGGATGGTCACGCCTTCTCGCTCTACGATCTCTTTGAAGAGGGCGAGGATTTGCCGACCGGTAGCAGTGTCCAGTTCGCCGGTCGGCTCGTCGGCGAGGACGAGCCGCGGCCTGTTGACCAACGCGCGAGCAATGGCGAGGCGCTGTTGTTGCCCACCGGAGAGCTCGTACGGCCGATGGTTGGCCCAATCGGCCAGGCCCACTACCTCTAGCCAGAAGCGCGCTCGTCGGACGCGCTCCTTCCGCCCCACGCCGATCATGCGCAAGGGGAGTTCCACGTTCTCATAGGCGGAGTAGGTGGGGAGAAGGGCAAAGGACTGGAAGACGAAACCGAGGCGATGACGGCGGAAATCGGCCAGCGCGCGGTCGGAGAGGTGGCTAAGGCACTGGCCATCCACAAATACCTCACCGGAGGTGGGCCGGTCCAGCCCGCCGATGAGGTTGAGAAGGGTTGTCTTGCCGGAGCCGGATCGGCCTACCAACGCGGTGAGGGTTCCGCGTCGCACCGCCAAGTCCACCCCTCGCAGCGCGCTCACCGGTCGCCCGCCGACCTGATAGACTCGGGTCAGACCGAGCGCGCGCACGACGAACGCATCCCCCTCCTCGCGACCGTCAGCCATGAGCGCAGAGGCCTCTGCCATAGCGACCCGTCTAATCCAGTTGGACCTCTTTCTCTATCTGTTCCACGCTGGCTTTGACTTCCGACTCCACCTTCTCCACTTTCCCTTTGACCTTGTCCACCTCCTGGCGAACTTCGCTCTTCATCTCTTCTACCTCTCGGCTAGCCTTGCGGATCTCGCGGATCGTCTTGCCCAAGGCCGAGCCGATCTCCGGAAGGCGCCCCACGCCAAAGACCATGATCACGATGAACAGGATGATGAGCAACTCCGGTGTGCCAATGCGGGCCATAAGGTATAACCTCCTTAGTTAGTTTCTACGACCCATTGTACCACGTTGTGAGGGGCGCGACAAGGGGGCCCGTGAAGAAGGCACCTGTCGGCCATCGCCTACGACAGGGCCTTCTCAAAGATCCACAGGCTGAACCCCTCGCCGCCTGGGTCAGATTGGTAGCCCGCTGCCGTCAGCGCGGCGCGCAGCTCAGGCCAATCTACGAGGGGCACGTGAACCCGTGTCAGGCCGCGGGCCGCAGCGACGTATCTCAGGTCGCGCGCGAACTCCGTCATCTGCGTCATGTCGCCCCCTAGCCAGCAGATCCGCAGGGCCTCCCGGTCGTAGAAGTCGCTGAGCAGAAGCGCCACCCCGGCCCAGGCGTTCTCCCTTCCCGGGGCTTGCCAGCCCAGCGCATCTCCTTTCTGGATCAACTGGGCCACCTCCGCCGGGTTCAGTTCTTTCCAAGCCCAACCCTGGTCATAGAGGCCGCCGCTGCGCCGATAGACCTCGCTGGCCGCGATCATATCCCAGGCGGCAGCCAAGTCGTCTTGGCGTAGCGCTCTTGCCCGGACGGGCCCCGGCAAGGCTTCAGCCCAGTAGGGGACGAAGGATGCGACGTGTCGCATCCCTGCTTCGGCCGCGATCTTGTGGATAGGGAAGTTATCCCAGGCCGTCGCGAACCGCACCACGCGCGCGCCGCGAGACTGCGCCAGGGCGATCTCATAGGCCAGAAACTGGCGCGCGATGCCCCGGCGACGATGCTCCGGATGGACGCGCAGGCCCTCCAGCCAAGCCTGGTCGGGTCCTAGGAACGTGACTTTGCTGACGGCGACGACCTCCCCTTCCGCTTCGGCCACCAGGAAAGGCCCTCGTGCATCCGTCAGCCAGGCATCGTAGATCTCCGGGATGTAGTCACCATGAGGCCACGTGTGCTGAGTGAAGGCAACCACCGCGGGCTTGTCGGCTGCGGTGGCCGGACGGAAGGTTATCTCGTTCATAGGTTGGATTTTAGCGCCGGTTAGTTGGTCGGTCAAATGGCTTCATCCCCTTGACTTGCAGAGGATTTCTGGTATAATCGGTATAGAACATAAATTCTAATACCGCGGGAGAGGCGCACCGTGCAGAGACCTCTATCCATCGCCTTGCTGGCCTTCGTTGTGACGTTGGCTGTGATCATCGGCTTCCGCATGAGCGCGGAAGCGATGGCGGTAGTGATCGGCGTGATCTTCGGTTTGGTTGCGGGCCTTTCCGCTAGCCTTCTGATCGCCTCCTTCACCCACCGCGAGGAGCCCCTCGTCGTGCATTCTCGCGCCGATCGGCGCGAGGTGCCTCGTGAGCCGGGGCCTGTCGCCTCGCCGTACCCCCAGGCCCCGGTCATCATCGTCAATCCATCGCCTTCCGGCGCGTCCGGCTGGCTCCCCTACGGACAGGGCACCTTGCCTGCCATACCGCCGGCCGCGACCTCTCCCCGGCGCGGGCCGCGCGTGATCGGCGAGGAGGCCGAAGAGGAACGAGGTTGGTAAGGTGCGTGGAGACGAACGCGGCACGCGGGTTATCCATCTTACCGTTGCCGTTCTGCAGGGTATTGCAATCCCCAAGGGGCGCGAATCCGATCCAGCGTTTGCATGATGGATAGGGTTTCATCCAAAGGCATCGTTTCGCTCTCCAGCCTGCCGGCGCGCAAGCAGCGCACCACCTCGGCGGCCTCGTAGTTGTAGCCGTTGCCGGTCAGAGGGGCAGGGATGACGCGATCTTCCTTCCCTGGGACGGAGAGGGTAAGGGCGGTCGCCCTCCACCAGGGGCCATGGATGGTGATCGTCCCCTCCGTGCCCAGAAGGACGGCCTCCGCCGGCAGGTTGAGCCGCAGCGCGGTACCCAAGACAGCCAATTCCCCCGCGCCGTACCCCAGGATGAACGCCGAGTGCTCGTCTACGCCGGTCTCGCCGAGGTGTGCCATGCTGGTGATGCGAGTTGGCGCTCCGAAGATCATGGAAGCCAAGGAGACGGGATACACTCCTACGTCCAACAGCGCGCCGCCGCCGAGTTGGGGGTTGAACAAGCGGCTTTGGGGGTTGAAGGGGGCGCGGAAGCCGCAATGGGCCGTGAGCATCCGCACCTCGCCGATGGCCCCTGCCGATAAGAGCCGTCGCACCTCCACCATGGCCGGCAGGAATCGACTCCACATCGCCTCCATGAGGAAAAGCCGTTTTTCTCGTGCCAGACGGATCACTTCCTCCGCCTCGCGTGCGTTGATGGTGAAGGGCTTTTCGCAGAGGACGGCCTTCCCCGCATGCAAACAAAGGATGCTGTTTTCCTTGTGCAAGGGATGCGGCGTAGCAATGTACACCACATCTACGTCGGGATCGTTGGCCAAGGCTTCATAGGAAGGGTGAGCGTGAGGGACCCCGAACCGCGCGGCGAACTCATCGGCCGAGGCTTGGGTGCGAGAGCCGACCGCACATAACTCCGCGTCTGGAACGAAAGCCAGCGCCTCTGCAAACTTGCGCGCGATGGCGCCTGTGCCGATGATGCCCCAGCGAATCTTGTCTGCCATGTT
>DAOTYP010000117.1:0-11764 GCA_034434975.1 Anaerolineae bacterium
TTACTCTCTGGTTTGGGAGTTCGCCGCGGAACACGGTTTACCTATCCTGGCTCATGGTGGCGTGCAGGAACTACAGGACCTAGAACCTTGTTTTAGCCGCTATCCCAATCTCACCTGGATCGTCGCCCATGCCGGCGCCGCGCCAGAACGAGAGCCTTTCGTGCGGGCGGCTTTGACCTATCCCAAGGTCTTCATTGACCCTACGTTATCCACCTGCCCGCGCGGCATGATAGAGTATTTCATAGCCCAAGGGGTAGAGGATAAGCTGGTATGGGGATCGGACGCGGTCTTTATGAGCGCGCCTGCCCAGTTAGGAAGGGTGCTCTTTGCTAGGATCACCCCGGAGCAGAAAGCCAAGATCCTTTCGGCCAACGGGAGGAGGGCGTTGGGCCTCTGACGCCTTTCGCCAGCCGTCGCATCAGACCTTCCTCAACCATTGTAGGTCTTCTGTGTCTAGGGCTCTGCCCGTGGATACCTCCCTGCATTCCCTCCGAAGAGCAGCAGGGCAACATCGTCTAACCGAAAACAGCTACCTTGTCTACTCCACCTAGGTGGTCACGTGGACTTCGTTTTTTCATTTTCCACGGGAAAGTGCGCCTCTTCTATCTGAAGTCATGTGCGCAATGCGGTGGACTAGGCTTGACAAGGTGGGGAATACGGTTACAATGTTTACGGTTTTCCCCAGAATGAGAGCACATCCCTCGGCACGTCTGGCGTTTCCCTTGGATAGCGCGATCATGTCTCTGGGAGCCCTACGCGTCTCTAACGCGAGCAGAAGCGATGGAGGGGCGCCCCCTTGCTCGCCTATCTACAGGGCCTGCACGGTAACGGTTCGTTCTATGCCGTAGAGGGGCCGCTGTTATGTGTTCGGGAGACGATGAAGAGAACGGGGGCGCCTTGACCCGTATTCTACAGGGCGTGACAGCGTCCGTTGGACGACACAAACTATAAGGTTATTTTGTTACCCAATAATCATGCGCCAGCTCTAATTAATTGATATGGCAACGACGAGACATCTCCGCACAGATCAGATCCAAAGCAACATTGACGATGCTCCACAGCAGCGCGTTTTGCAGCGCTTGGGTGTTATTCCTGGCGTGGCAATAATAACCGCTATAGGATGCACTGGATGGTTTGCGCAGATGTCGGCGCCAGTGCTCAATGGGGAGACGTTTCGGGTTCGGTTCCCATGGATCCCGAGCCTAGGCGTCAACCTGTCGTTCTACGTGGACGGACTCGGTTTGCTATTTGCATTACTTATTAGCGGCATTGGTTTGTTGGTTATGCTCTATGCTAGCAGGTACCTTGCTGGGCATCCCTATCTGCATCGCTTCTACGCCATTCTCTTGCTGTTCATGATCTCTATGCTAGGGGTGGTGCTGGCCGACAACGTGCTTGTCCTTTTCATCTTTTGGGAACTGACGAGCGTCACCTCATATCTGTTGATCGGCTTTGATCATGAGAAAGCATCTTCTCGCGCGGGAGCATGGCAGGCGTTATTGGTAACCGGAGCCGGCGGGCTGGCGATGCTAGCGGGGCTGTTGCTGCTCGGCCTGATGGCTGGCACATTGGAACTGTCACAGATCATCACACAAGGGGATACGATTCGGGCAAATTCGCTGTATTTACCGGTACTATTGTTGGTTGCTTTGGGAGCATTTACCAAGTCGGCTCAGTTTCCTTTTCACTTCTGGCTACCCAATGCGATGGAAGCCCCCACCCCTGTTAGCGCCTACCTGCACTCGGCCACGATGGTCAAAGCCGGTGTCTATCTGCTGGCGCGGCTCAATCCGGCGCTGGGCAGCACGGGGATATGGGAATCGTTGGTGACCGGTACCGGTGCGATCACGATGTTGACCGGCGCCATCTTAGCCTGGCAGCATACTGACCTGAAGCGCATCCTTGCCTACTCCACTATCAGCGCGCTGGGCACGCTGGTGATGCTCCTGGGCATCGGCACGACCCTGGCAGTCAAGGCAGCCATGCTCTTCCTGTTGGGACATTCCTTGTACAAGGGGGCGTTGTTCATGGCAGCAGGCGCTGTGGATCACGAAGTGGGGGCTCGTGATGTCACCCTGCTGGGCGGGCTAGGTCGTTCCATGAAGATCACCGCGCTGGCGATAGCGCTGGCGGCCCTTTCCATGTCCGGTTTGCCCCCGTCCATTGGTTTCATCTCTAAAGAGCTGCTGTATGAGACCACGCTGAACGGCCCGGTCAATTGGTTCCTGACCGGAATGGCCGTTCTGAGCAACGTTTTCACCATCATGGCCGTCGGGTTGATTGCTGTTCGTCCTTTCTGGGGCAGGCCGACGGAAGCAGCCCGGCATGCGCACGAAGCGCCACTGCTCCTTTGGTTGGGGCCGCTAACGCTGGCGGTTGTGGGACTGCTAGCTGGGCTGTGGCCAGGCATGGTGGGCAAATGGCTACGGCCTTCTGTGGCAGCCATTCTGGGAGCACCGGCTGAAGTCAAGCTGATGCTGTGGCATGGTATCAACCCCATGCTGATCTTGAGCGTCATCACCGTGGCCGCGGGCGTCGTGGGATACGCCGCGTTGGGATCCATCGCTCTTTGGACGCTACCGCTCCGGCGTCTGTATCGGTGGGGGCCGGAACGGTGGTATGAATGGTTGCTCACCGGTCTGCTGCGCGTCGCCCGTGGACAGACGCGCATCCTGCAAAGCGGCTATCTACGCTACTACATCCTAACTATTGTGCTCTCTACTGTGCTGCTGGCAGGTTTCACCTTAGTGAGGCGAAGTGGATTAAGGTTGCCGGTTAGCGGATCGGGATTCCGGCCCTCAGAATTGGCTATCGCCGCGCTGATTCTTGCCGCCACCGGCATGGCGCTGCGCACCAACTCGCGTCTGGCAGCGGTGGCCGCGCTGGGAGTCATCGGTTACAGTGTGGCGTTGCTGTACGTGATGTTCGGTGCGCCTGACCTAGCAATGACCCAGTTCGCCATTGAGACGCTGACCGTCATCCTGCTGGTCTATGTCCTCTATCGCTTGCCTCGCTTCGCTAACCTATCCTCTCGTGTCGCCCGGGTGCGTGATGTTGTCGCCGCGCTGTTGGCGGGCGGGTTGATGTCGGCGCTGACGTTAGCGGCGCTGTCGGCGCCACACACGCCACACCTCACGGCTTTCTTTGCCGAAAACAGCCTCTCGCAAGCCAAAGGCCGCAACGTGGTCAATGTGATCTTGGTGGATTTTCGCGGTTTGGATACGTTGGGCGAGATCACCGTTCTTGCAGTAGCGGCCAGCGGCGTGTTTGCGCTGCTGAAGTTGCGGCTGGATGATCAACGAGAAACTGTGAATGATAACTTTATGCAAAGCCGACTAAGGCTGAGCACCATCCTATCTACCGTGACATGGATACTGTTGCCGTTGATGATCCTCTTCTCCTTCTTTGTACTACTACGGGGCCACAACGAGCCGGGAGGAGGATTCATCGCGGGATTGGTGGTCTCAGCTGCCTTCGCGCTCTATGCCATGTCCGAAGGAGTCAAAAGAGCGTATTTGGCTTTGCGTTTGCTCCCGAGACGGTTGATTCCCGTCGGGTTACTCTTGGCGGGGGGAAGCGGCCTGTTAGCATGGCTGAACGGGCAGCCTTTCATGACGGGCTTGTGGAGCACCCGCGAACTGCCTGTGCTGGGCAAAATCGGCACCCCGCTGATCTTTGATCTCGGCGTCTATCTGGTCGTCATCGGCGTCACCTTGACGATCCTGTTTGGGCTGATGGAGTCATAGCCATGGATATCGTGCTGGCCATGATCGTTGGAGTGCTCTACGCAGCGGGGATCTACATGATGCTGCGCCGCAGCATCGTTAAGTTGATTCTGGGGCTGGCTTTTCTGGGGCACGCCTCCAACCTGCTCATCTTCACCGTTGCGCGCCTGGTGCGGGGAAAGCCGCCGCTGATTGACTTGGGTGAGCGAGCACTGACAGGGATATATGCGGACCCTCTGCCCCAGGCTTTGATTCTAACGGCCATCGTCATCGGATTTGGGGTGCAGGCTTTTGCGGTGGTGCTGATCAAGCGAGTATACCAGGTAGTTGCGACGGACGATATGGATCGCATCAAGACAACGGACCGCTAGCCACGGAGAAGGGGTCATGACACATATGCTCCTGCTGTTGCCGGTGCTGATTCCGATGGGATCAGCGGTGAGCGCATTGCTCTGCTGGGAGCGCCCGACGATGCAACGCTGGATCAACGTCGTCGGTAGCACCATGTTGTTGGCTACGGGGTTGACGTTGTTGGGCCGGGTCTCTCGCGGCGGCATCATCGCGGTGCAGGTTGGCTCATGGCCAGCGCCGTTCGGCATCACCTTTGTGGCCGACTTGCTCAGCGCCATTATGGTGACGATCACGGGCATCGTGGGGCTAGCCGTTGCCATCTACTCTCTGGGCAGCGTGGATGCGCCGCGCGAATCGTTCGGTTACCATCCCCTCTTTCAAGTTCTGTTGATGGGAGTTTGCGGCTCGTTTCTGACCGGCGACGTGTTCAACCTTTACGTTTGGTTTGAGGTGATGTTGATCGCCTCTTTTGTTTTGATTGCGCTAGGGGGCACGCACCGCCAGTTGGAAGGAGCCATCAAATATGTCACCCTCAACCTTTTTTCATCGGCTATCTTTCTGGCGGCAGTGGGTATCCTATACGGCATCGCTGGCACGCTGAACATGGCCGATCTATCGGTGCGGCTCAGGGCTGGCGCTACGTCGGGGTTGGTCACTACGCTGGCCATCATGTTCACCATCGCCTTTGGCATCAAGGCGGGTGTATTTCCTCTCTTCTTCTGGTTGCCTGCGTCCTATCACACACCTCCCGCGCCGGTGTCGGCTGTCTTCGCAGGGTTGCTGACCAAGGTGGGCGTCTATGCGCTCATCCGGTTTCTGACCCTGCTTTTCGCTCAAGATCCTGGCTACACCCATACCATCCTACTCGTCGTCGCAGGTTTCACAATGGTCACCGGTGTGCTAGGGGCTGTAGCCCAAAGCCAACTGCGGCGGCTCCTATCGTTCCATATCGTTAGCCAGATTGGGTATATGGTGATGGGGCTAGCGTTGTTCACGCCTCTGGCCTTGGCCGGGTCGGTTTTCTATCTCGTCCACCACATCATCGTGAAAACCAACCTGTTCCTGATCAGCGGCATCATCCACCGGCTGCGCGGCACAGAGCAACTGGAGCACTTGGGAGGCTTTTACCGCACCCATCCTTTCTTATCCCTTCTCTTCCTGATCCCGGCTTTCTCCCTGGCAGGCATCCCCCCCCTGTCCGGCTTTTGGGCCAAGCTGGCCCTGGTGCAAGCCGGATTGAATATCGGGCAATACCTCATTGTTGCCGTCGCTCTCGTTGTGAGCCTGCTGACCCTTTTTTCAATGACCAAAATCTGGGCAGAAGCCTTTTGGAAAGCGCCGTTGGGTGATGCCTCTGTCATGGGGGCTCCATCCGCCGTGCAATGGTCATATCTGATGGGGCCGGTGGTGGGGCTGGCTCTCTTGACCCTGATCATTGGCTTTGCTACAGAGCCGTTTTTTTTCCTGGCATCACAGGCTGCCGAACAACTCCTGAACCCAACTGATTACATTCGCGCCGTGCTAGGCACAACGGGAGGGGCCATGTGAGATGTTTCAACTCAACCTATTGCTAGCCCTGATATGGCTGGCGTTGACGGGACAGTTCACACCCATTAACTTTTTCTTTGGCTTCGCTTTGAACTATGCACTCCTCTATGCGCTGTGGCGCAACACCGGTGAGGCGGGGCAACCGTCTATGCGTTACTTTGTCCGCATGCGACGGTTGATCGTGCTCGTCCTCTTTTTCGCCAAAGAGGTAGTGGCTGCTAACTTAAGAGTCATGCTCCAAGTGCTGCGGCCTACCCTGAGCGCGCGGCCCGGTATTGTCGCTATCCCCTTAGAGAGCCGTTCCCGCGTCAGCATAATGCTGCTGGCAAACATGCTCACCCTGACCCCGGGCACCCTGAGTCTGGAGGTCTCGCCGGATCAGAGAGTGCTGTACATTCATGCCATTGACGTGGATGATGTTGAGAAGTTTCGCGCCCGGATCAAAGATACCTTCGAGCGCCGGGTGCTGGAGTTGTTGGAATGACGTGGTTGCAAGCTGTAGTCAGTACAGTGATGCTCCCGCTATTGATGTTGGCGGCATTGCTGGTGTTCATACGCCTGTTGCGTGGCCCCAGCCTGCCTGACCGGGTGCTGGCGCTAGACCTGTTGTCCACGATTGGCATCGGCATCATCGCTGTCTATGTTGTGGTGACCGGCGAAAGTGCAATATTGGATGTGGCTACGGTACTGGCCATCATCACCTTTGTTGGCACTATCGCTTTCGCCACTCACATTGAAAGGAGGGTCTGAGGTGCGCGAGATACTGAGTTTGGCGTTGATAGGGATCGGTGTCTTCTTCATGCTAGTCGCCAGCATTGGTATCCTACGGATGCCCGATATCTTTCTACGGATGTCGGCGTCATCCAAGGCTTCCACGCTAGGGGTGACGTCGTTGTTGGTGGCCACAGCGCTCCATTTCGGTGAGTTGGGGGTGACCAGCCGCGCGTTGGCAACTGTTATCTTCATGTTGTTGACAGCACCTGTAGCGGCCCACATCCTAGGACGGGCTGCCTATTTCGTCAATGTGCCCCTATGGCAGCGTACATGGGTGGATGAGCTGCGAGGTGAACGCGACACCCTTTATCGGACAGCCTCCATCTCAAACCAGGCGTTGGCTCCAGCGGACTCCTATGATTTTCGGGGAGAAGGTAGTTGAATGAAAACCATTCGTGTTGCACAGGTGTTTCAACCTGGCCTTGCCCACCATATCCGAGTCCTGTCTTACCACACGACCTTGGCATCGGCCATCCACCAGTTCGCTCAGGACAATGCTCTGCGTAGCCTGTTTCTAGTAGATGAAGTGGGCAAGCTGATGGGCATCGTGAGCCGACATGACTTGTTGGATTGGGTGCGCCTACAGATGGGTATGCCACCTGGGACGGGCACAGAGCCTTTGCAACTGCGTCGCCTGCGACAGTTACTGCGAGCCAGCACTGCGCTTGACATCGCCTCTAAGCACAGCGTGGCCTCTGTTTTGCATGTCAACGAGACGTTGGCTGATGCTGTAGAGAAGATGGCCCGCTCCGATGAAGTGGAGTTACCTGTTGTCGATGATGAGGGACATATTGTGGGCAGCTTGAGTCTCAGTCGCCTGCTGGATTTCGTGCTGCTGTATAAGGCATCTACAACCTCGGAGGAGACATCAGACGAGGAGCAACGGCTATGAGACCAACGCCTACCTCACAATCGCTTTTCGCTGGAATGGCCCGGGAAGATCTTGCTCTTCGGATCAATGTAAGCCTTTGCACAGTTCACCGCGATACAAACCTGACCGAAGCCCGTTGCAATCAGGTTTAATGCCACCGAATCCTTAGGGCTGGCGATGTCGCCGGCCGCGTAAACGCCGGAGATGTTGGTCTCAAAACGTCCGTTAACGACGATGGAGCGTTTGTCGGTCTCAAGCCCCCAGTTGGCAATGGGGCCTAGATCGGCGCGGAAGCCCAGGCTGAGGAGGACCGCGTCAACCGGCAGGCACATCTCTTCCATCGTCTTGTTGTGGTAGATCACCGCTTCTTCTACCCAATCGTTGCCTCGCAACTCCCTTAACTCGTAGAACAGCTTCACCTGCACGGGCGAACGCATCAGCTCAGCGACGCTGGCTTCGTGAGCGCGGAAGCCGTCTCGGCGATGGATCAGCGTGACCTCGCGGGCCCAGTCCTTCAAACCTAGTGCCCAATCTACCGCCGAGTCTCCGCCGCCTACGACCAGGACCCGCTTGTGACGGAAGGGCCTTTTATCCTTGACGAAGTAGTACACGCCTTTGCCCTCAAAACGGGCAACGGAGGGGTTTTCCATCTTATTAGGTGAGAAGGCTCCTACGCCCGCGCAGATGACGACCGTTCGGCTCCAGTGGGTGGCACTCTCCGTCGTCAGGCGCAGAATGCCGTCGTCCTCTCGTTTCAAGTCTATCACCCGTTCCCCGTAGCAGAGTTGAGGGTTGAAGAGCATGGCTTGCTCTACCAGGTTGCGTACCAGGTCCTTGGCCAGAATGCGAGGGAAGCCGGGTATATCATAGATATATTTTTCCGGATAGAGCACGGCCAACTGCCCTCCGGGTTCGGGGAGCGCTTCGATGATCTTCGTGCGCATCTCCCGGAGGCCGGCGTAGAAGGCACCGAACAGCCCTACCGGCCCCGCGCCGATGAAGGTGATGTCAAAGATGTCTCGTCCCTCTTCTATTCGTTCCTGCTTGCGGGCAGGAACTGGATCCATCGTTGCCATACGTCCTCTGTCAGGTCGCGCGTTTGTGAGCCCTGCTCCATTAACCGCGTCGCACCAGGTCTCCCATTTGCCTGGCTACGCCCAGCAACGCGATACCTAGTTTGAACCAATCGCCGGGCTTCGCCTTAACCTGAGGAGTGGTTCCGTCGTCGCTATCAAGGATGGCCCAAGCCAAGGCGGCTCCCAGGATGGCGCCGATGAGTGTACCGATCAGTAGCCCGCGGTTTCGTCGTCGCATGTTCTTCTCTCCATGCTCGCCGAAATTGCCTCAACCAGATGTAGAGGCCGTCTTTAGATCGCCCCGCGCTTGTCCTTGTGCGCTGCCCGGGCCAGGCCTTGCCAAGTGGCTTTTTTCGTCTCTATTCTAATCAGCGGCTCTGTGAGGGCTTGGCTGACGCGCTCCGTTCGGCGCGCGACGACGCCGAAGAGGGCGCGCCCTCGCGGCACATAGGCGAGGAATTTTTTCCGTAGAGCCCCGAGCCCTATGAGAGCGTAATAGAGGGCGATGAGCGGCACAATCCCTGCCAGGATGCCTTGAAGGGCCAGGATAACTATTGCGATGTCTCGTGCCTGGGCTAATGTCACCTTATTATTCCTTGCCCGAGCCTATTTTGTTTGATGTTTCCATTGTAGCAGAGAGGACGAGAGAACGCAACTTGCTTGCTCTCGCCGTTTCGCTGAAGGGCTCATACTTTCATGTGTTGCCAGGCTCCACGTCGGTATCGGTTCCATATCAGGACAGCGCGAACCACTGAGTCCGCCACGTTGGATAGGTAGATCATGGCCAGGCTCATTCCCAAGACGGGGCCGAACAGGTAGGCCAAGGGCAGCCGCACCAGCCAGATGGCTGCTGTTGTGACCCACATAGGGTAACGTGTATCGCCTGCGCCACGGAGCCCCCCGGCCAGGACCTGTCCGATGGCTTGTGCCGGCTGTGTGAGCGCGATGACCTTCAGCGCGTCCGCGCCCATGGCGATGATTTCCGGATCGTTGCTGAAGAGCCGCATGACCTGGCGGCCGAAGACGAACATCGCCAGCGCGATGGCCGACATCCAGATCAAAGCGGAGCGGGTGGCATGCCAGGTGGCCAGGCGTGCTTGCTCCGGCTTTTGGGCGCCAAGGCTTTGCCCGGTGAGGGCGGTTGCCGCCATCGCGAAGCCAAGGCCCGGCATGAATCCGATGGATATGGCGTTGAAGGTGATCCGTTGCGCGGCGTACACGTTGGTTCCCAAGGCGATGGTGATCATCCCGTAGATCAGCATCCCGCCGCTCAGCAAAACTTGCTCGATAGATGAGGGGATGCCTAGCCGCAGCATGCGCCAGATGAGGGCCGGCTCTGGCCGCCAGCCGGCCTTTCCGATGAGGGAAAGAGGAGTGTGTCCTTTCAGCAAGGTGGCAAAGAGCGCTAGGGAGCCGACGATGCGAGCGATGCTAGCCGCCCAGGCCGAGCCGGCGACGCCCAGCGCCGGCAGGCCGAAGTGGCCAAAGATCAATCCATACGCGACGACGACGTTGATGACGTTGATGAAAGCCGTGACCCGCATAGGGGTTTGGGTGTCACCTGCTCCACGGAGGGCGCTACCCAAGGTGAACATGACCATCATAAAGAGGTTCATCTGGCATGAGATTCGCAGGTACACGGCCCCGTTTTGCACGACATCGGGTGCTGCCCCAAGCCCGACGATGATCTCCTCTGAGAGGAAAGTGCCCATCAAGGCCACCGATAGTGAACTGGCCAGGCTCAGAACGAGCGCCTGTTTCGTTGCCTGGTTGGCAGCGGCCGTGTCGCGTGCCCCTATGAAATGGGCTACCAGCACGGTGGTACCTACGTTGACGGCCGAGAACGCGGAGCCGATGACCCAAAGGACCTGAAAGGCCGCGCCCACACCGGCTACAGCCGAGGCGCCCAGGTTCGCTACCATCATCATGTCAACCGTGGTGAGGAGAGTTTGCAAAAGGTTCTCGGCGATGACCGGCCAGGCCAGGTTGTTCACCAGGTGGCCGATGTGCTCGGTGGAGCCGATCGCTTTTGGATCTGTTATGCCCGGAGGTGATCTGTGCGCTGTGGGTGCATCAAGGGGCTGTAGAGAGCGGAGAATGCGTTTCATTTGATAATAGATTATACCACGAGAGCGTTAGAGGGTGAATATGAGCCTTGCTCTTTTGGGGGGTTGCATGGCTGAAGAGGCCATGTTAGAATAAAATTGCGATTGGCAAGGTGCTCTTTGTGTGGGCCCTTCTTTTCGTGGAAGAGCGGTAGTGAAAGGGTATCGGTTGTCCGAGACGAGCGAGGAGGTTTGCAAAATGGAGAAGGTCTTGCCTAAGAGAGAATCTGAGGTAGTGAAAGGGCAAGAGGTGCAGGCGCTTGCCGCGCTGGCCAGGCCTAAAAGGCAGAAAACCTACCTGGAACGACGAAATTCGCCTCGCGCACGAGCGTGGCGATTGGCGCGGCGGCTATGGCTTCCTTCATTCCTCATCGGCCTTGCGGCCTGGGCTTCGGTCAACGCGACGGTTTTGGCCATCCTTTTTCAGCTCTTTGGCCTTGCCATCAACCTCGCCTTCGCTGTGTCCTTCGCGATCATCCAATTCGTTGCGATCTTCTGGTTCATGGCTCAGACGAAGGTGGAGGTCATTCGGCCAGGGGATCCCAAGTCCGTTACCTTTGCCGATTACTGGGGACAGCCTAACTTGGTCCGCCTTGTCAAGGAGTGGATCACGCTCCTCTCAGATCGCGACAAGTTCGTGAAGATGGGCGGTAGGTACATCAACGGCATCCTGCTGGCGGGCGAGCCCGGCACGGGCAAGACGTTGTTGGCCAAGGCGATGGCAGGGGAGGCGGGGATTGCCTTCATCTCCATTGAAGGGTCGGGATTCCGTGCCATGTTCTGGGGCGTGGATGTCTTGCGGATGATGTGGTTCGTGGGCAAGGCACGCAAGTTGGCGAAGGAGTATGGCGCGTGCATCGCCTTCATTGACGAGATTGATGCGGTAGGTATGTCCCGTGGAAGTGTGATGGGGGGCGAAGGGCGGGCAGGAGTGGCTCCGTTCTGGGGTGGCGGCACCGGCGCTCTGACGCGACTCCTCTATGAGATGGATGGCATCGGTGAAATGGGACGGATAGAACGCTTGAAGGGGCGCATCCTAAAGCTCTTCGGCAAGAAATTGCCCCCTCGGGATTGGCATGTGCTGTTCTTGGGGTCCACGAACCGCCCCGATGTATTGGATCCCGCGCTGACTCGCCCGGGTCGGTTTGATCGCACCATCGTAGTGGACAAGCCCGATCGCAGTGGGCGTCGGGAGATCATCAAGGGGTATCTGAGCAAGATCAAGCACGATCCGGCCATTGATGTGGAAGCGCTGGTGGCCGATACGGCTTGGGCGACGCCGGCGAAGATCGCCGCGGCGATTACAAAGGATGC
>DAOTYP010000118.1:0-11849 GCA_034434975.1 Anaerolineae bacterium
CTGTGAGGGCGGGTCGTCGCGTGAGATTGCCGACACGGAGCACGACAACTTCATGAACGAGGACACAACGCCGCGCGCTGCCAACCTCATGCGCCGGGGCGTGAAAGTCGCCAGGTCGGGTCTCGGACTGACGGACCTCCTTCTCCTAGGCGTCATCATCGTTTGGGGTACGAATTTCGTGGTCCTCAAGCGCGCCCTCTCGGAACTGTCACCGATGACGGTCAACGCAGTGCGCTTTTTCATCTCTTCCTCACTGCTTCTGGCCCTTGTCGCGCGACGCCGGGTGACGAACCCTTTGCCGCGCCAGGATACCCTGCGCGTCGCGCTGGCCGGGGTCGTGGGCTACGGCTTGGCGCAGGTGTGCATGTTGCTCGGCCTTTCGTTGACCTCCGCCTCGCAAACTGCACTCCTGAGCGCTACCATGCCCATCTTCGTAGCCTTGCTCAGCCATCTAGCGGGGACGGAGCGCCTCTCGCGCCGCGCCTGGTTGGGCTCGCTGATCTGCTTCGGGGGCATCACCTTGGTCGTAGGCGCGCCGAGCATGGACGATCGCCTGCGGAGCCTCCTCGGTAGCGTCCTCATCCTGGCTTCGGCCTTCGGCTGGTCCGCAGCGATGGTCATGAACACGCCTGTGTTGCGTCGGGCCTCCGCCTCGCAGGTTACCGCCGTCATGACCTTGACCGGCACCACCGTCTTGATCCTGGTCGCCATACCGGCTATGGCGCGTGAGGCCTGGTCGGACGTGACGGTGGCCACCTGGGTTGGCCTGGCATACTCCGGCGTTTTCTCCTTGGCCGTCGGCACCGTCATCTGGAACCGGGGGGTCCGCCTCATTGGCCCTTCGCGCACAGCCATCTACTCTAACCTGACGCCCGTGGCGGCCGCCCTCACGGCTTGGCTCTTCCTAGGCGAGCGGTTCACGCCGATGCAATTCGTCGGCGCGACGATCATCCTGGCAGGGCTCTACCTGGTGCGGACGGCGCGGATTCGGTGATTCGGCGATGGGGGCGATCCTCTGCCGCTGGGCCTACCTGTTGGCACGTCACGAATGGGGTGGTGCGCCCTTGTTCCGCTGGTTGCGGCTGGCTTTGTTGGGAGGCGCGGCGTTGGCAGCGTTGGGGGTGTTACCTGGGCGTTGGAGCGGCGCGCTCGCGGCGCTGGGGGCCTTCTTGCTCTCTTTCACATGGGAGTGGTGGGCCAGGCGAAGGCAGTACGTCGTCTTCACTACCCAGGAGAAGGAGCCGCCCACTCCTGCGCCCCTTGCGCCGCGAGACAAGGTCCCTCTGCGGGCGACAGGCCTCTTTGCAGTGCAGGGCAAGGTGCAGGCCTTCACCGAACTGCCGGCCTTCTTTCGTACGTTTGCCACGCGCGAACATGCGATCATGGCCTTCGCGCGACCTTCTCGCTGGCTGCTAGTTGGCGCATGGCCTCAAGAAGAGGTAGGGATGTGGTACATCTTCTTCCGCCCCGAGGTGATACGAGGCGTGCAGCCGGGCCTGCTGCGCTTCGGGCGTCGCGCGTATCCGGCGCTGCGGGTGACGGTGGAGGACGAAGGAAAGGCGCGCGCCGTTTATCTGAGTTTTGACGGCCCGGAGGAACGCCAGCAGGTTTGGGCGGATATCATTCATGATGCCTCGCCAGGTGAAGCATGACGGAGGTGGATTCTATGAAGATCGTCTCCACGGCTGAAATGCGCAAGATGGAACAGGCGGCCGATGCGGGCGGCCTCTCCTACGCCATGATGATGGAGAACGCCGGCCGGGCTGTGGCCGAGGCGACTCAGGCGCTTTTGACCGGGCGGGATCACCCCTTCGTGTTCGTGCTGGTGGGGCCCGGCAACAACGGCGGCGACGGCCTGGTGGCCGCGCGACACCTGCGGGCGGCGGGCGCCCAAGTGGTGGCTTATTGCTGCAAAAGGAAGGTGGAAGGGGACGCGGTGGCCGAGGCGGCCATCGCGGCGGGGGTAACGCTTTTGCAAGCCCAGGATGACGAGGACAGGGGCGCGCTGCGCCGCCATCTGGCCGAGGCCGATGTCGTGTTAGATGCGCTCTTGGGGACGGGCGTCGCCCGACCCATAGAGGGGGAGATGAAGGCGGTGCTGGAGGTCGCCGGGGAGGTGATCCGCCAGCGTCGCGTGGCCTCTCAGCGGCCTGAGGAGCGGCCGCTCTTCACCGACCTGATGGCTCTCCCTGAGCCGGGGAAGGTTCGGAAAGGGACCTTGGTTTGGCCGCAGGTCGTGGCGGTAGACTGCCCTAGTGGGCTCAACTGCGATACGGGCGCGCTAGACCCGGTGGCCCTCACGGCTGACCTGACGGTTACGTTCGCCTACGCCAAGTGGGGCCATTTCCTGTTCCCCGGCGCGGGCGCATGTGGGCGCTTGCTCGTGGCCGACATCGGCATCCCCCCGAGCCTGGCCGCAGAGGTGCGGGTAGAGGTGGCAACGCCGGACCTCGTGCGTCCTTGGCTGCCGCGTCGCCCTGCCGATGCGCACAAGGGCACCTTCGGCCGCGCGCTCATCGTGGCGGGATCGGCCAACTTTACCGGCGCGGCCTACCTTGCGGGCGCGGCGGCGTACCGGGTCGGCGCGGGGCTCGTCACCATGGGGGTGGCCCGCAGCCTACACCCGATCCTGGCCGCGGCTTTGCACGAGACGACGTGGCTCCTCCTGCCCCACGACATGGGCGTGCTGGCGCCGGATGCGGCGAGGCTGGTCCGAGAGAAGGCGAGCGACTATCGGGCCATGCTCCTGGGCCCCGGCCTAGGGCAGGAGAAACCGACGGTGGAGTTCGTGCGTCAGTTGCTGGAGCCGAAGGATGGGACGGCGCCGCGCCTTGGGTTCCAGGCCATCCTTGCCGCCGAGCCGGAACCTACAGAAGGGCAGGGGCCGCCCCGCTTGCCGCCGCTGGTGCTGGATGCCGATGGGCTCAACATCTTGGCCGGGATGGAAGGGTGGCCTCGTCGCGTCCCGCCGAGGAGCATTTTAACGCCGCATCCGGGCGAAATGGCCCGCCTCTGCGGCCTGAAGACGGCAGAGGTGGAGGCAGACCGCCTGGGGTTGGCGCGGACGAAAGCGGCCGAGTGGAATCAGATCGTCGTCCTGAAGGGGGCGCACACCATCTGCGCTGCGCCCGACGGCCACGCGGTCATACAGCCCTTTGCGAACCCCGCTTTGGCGACGGCAGGGAGCGGCGACGTGTTGGCCGGGGCCATCGTCGGGCTATTGGCGCAAGGGTGCGAGCCGTTCCAGGCGGCGGTGGTGGGGGCCTACCTGCACGGGATGGCCGGGGAGGCGATGCGACGCGCCGTAGGCGAGGCAGGAGGCGTCGCAGGCGACCTTCTGCCGCGCCTGCCGGAGGCGCTGCGAGCGCTGCGCGAAGGGTTCTGAACCGACGGGGAGCGGGGCTCGCGGCCATGCTAGAATATCATGCCTTGTGGCGCATTGTTTCTTGCGCGCGCCGTTAGGCCGTCCGATCACCTGTCGTCCAGAGTACGCCAGGCACGGCCGTCCCGCGCCATGAGTTCGTGCGCGGCCGGCGGGCCCCACGAGCCAGCCGGGTAATTGGGAAAGTCGGGCGGCGGCGACCCCTGCCAGGCCTCCAGAATCTGCGTGATCAAGGCCCAGGCTGCCTCTATCTCATCGTTGCGGGTGAACAGGGTGGAATCGCCCAACATGCAGTCCAAAAGGAGCCGCTCATACGCATCAGGCGATTCTGAGCCGAAGGAGGTTCCGTAGCGGAAATCCATGTTGACCGGCTGGATGTGGATCGTGGGCCCCGGCACTTTGGCTCCGAAACGAAGAGAGATCCCCTCGTCCGGCTGAATCTTCAACACCAGAAGGTTGGGCTTCACCTCGTCGCTCACGCTTTGGCCGAAGAGGAGGAGCGGCGCCTGCTTGAAGTGAATGGAGATCTCGGTAGCGCGTTTGGGCAACCTTTTGCCGGAGCGCAGGTAGAACGGCACGTCGGCCCAGCGCCAGGTATCCAGCCACAA
Organism: Anaerolineae bacterium; assembly: GCA_034434975.1. Taxonomy (GTDB): domain Bacteria; phylum Chloroflexota; class Anaerolineae; order JADYZS01; family JADYZS01; genus JADYZS01. The sequence continues at coordinate 3,991 of DAOTYP010000118.1, forward strand.
CTTGAGGGCCACGTAAGTCTCGGTGGTGGAGTCGGGCGCGACGTTCGGCTCCTGTCGGTAGCCGGGGACGGGTACGCCATCCATGATGCCAGGCCCATATTGCCCGCGCACGATGCACGTCTTGACCGTTTCCGGCGTGAAGGGGCGGATCGCCTTGAGCACCTTGACCTTCTCGTCGCGCACGTAGTCGGCCTCAAACGAGATCGGCGGCTCCATCGCCACGAGGGCGAGGAGTTGCAACATGTGGTTTTGGACGATGTCTCGCAGCACCCCTGCCTGGTCGTAGTAAGCGCCTCGGCCCTCTACGCCGATGGTCTCGGCCACCGTGATCTGCACGTGATCCACGTAGCGACGGTTCCACAGGGGTTCAAAGATCCCGTTGGCCAAGCGGAAGACCAGGATGTTCTGCACCGTCTCTTTGCCGAGGTAGTGATCAATGCGGTAGATCTGTTCCTCGTCAAAGGCCTCGTGCACCTGCCGGTTGAGCGCCTGGGCCGAGGAGAGGTCGTACCCGAAGGGCTTTTCAATGATGATGCGGCCCCAGCAGTTTTTCCGCTCCCCTTTTCGCCTCGCCAGGCCTGCTTCACCCAACCGTCGGATGATCTCCGGATAGGCGCTGGGAGGCGTGGCCAGGTAGTAGAGGTAGTTGCCGCAGGTGCCTCGCTCCTCATCTACTTTCGCCAGCAACTGGGCCAGGCGCTGGTAACCCGTGGGGTCCGAGAAATCCGATTGCAAATAGAAGATGCCTTGGGCGAATTCATCCCACACTTCCGGCCGGACCGGTCGGGTGCGCGAGAAACGGTTCACCGCCTCTCGCATCTCCTCTCGGAACCGATCGTCGCTGTAAGGGCGCCGCGCGAAGGCCACGACCGAGAAGCCGCGCGGGAGGAGCCTCGCGCAGGCCAGGTTGTAGAGCGCGGGCATCAACTTACGGTGGGTCAGGTCGCCCGTCGCGCCGAAGATCACCACGGTGTTGGGGTCCGGCTTGCGTTCCGTCACCATCCCCGCGCGCGGCGGGCCGGCTGAGACAATGGGCTGCATAAGGACTACTTTCGTCTGACCACGTGGCCGCCAAACTCGTTGCGCAAGGCGGCGATGAGCTTGGCGCTGAAGGACTCTTCCTGACGGGAGCGGAACCGTTGCAAGAGGGAGAGGGTGATGATCGGCGCCGGTATGTCGTTTTCAATCGCTTGGAGCACCGTCCAACGCCCCTCGCCCGAATCCTCCACGTAGCCGCGGATGTCTGCCAGGTCTGCGTCCTGGGCGAAGATGCGTTCGGTCAGTTCCAGAAGCCATGAGCGGATGACGCTGCCGCGGTTCCAGAGGTGGGCGATCTGGCGCAGGTCAAAGCGAAAGTCCTTCTGGGCGCGCAGGATCTCAAAGCCTTCGGCATAGGCCTCCATCAGGCCGTACTCAATCCCGTTGTGGATCATCTTGGCGAAGTGGCCCGCGCCGCTGGGCCCGACGTAGGCGTAGCCGTCCGCCGGCGCCAGCGCCTTGAAGATGGGCTCCAGCCTTTCAAAGATGGCCCGTTCTCCGCCGATCATCAGGCAGAAGCCGAATTCCAGGCCCCAGATGCCGCCGCTCGTCCCTACGTCCAAGAAGTGCAGCCCGCGCGCCTGCAGCTCCTGGGCGCGGCGCATGGAGTCCTTGTAGTTGGAGTTGCCGCCGTCAACCACCGTATCGTCTGGCGAAAGGAGCGGCGTCAATGCCTCAATGTGCTGGGTAACGGTGTCGCCTGCTGGGACCATCAGCCAGACGGCGCGCGGCGGGGAGAGCCTCTGCGTCAATTCCTCCAGGGAGTACGCGCCGATCGCGCCTTCCCTCTCTAATTCCCTCACGGGCCCTGGGCTGCGGTTGTAGGCCACCACGCGATGTCCGGCGCGCAGCAGGCGCCGAGCGATGTTGGCTCCCATGCGACCAAGCCCTATGATGCCGAGTTCCATAAGCCTCCGCTCCTCTCAAGGTTGTCTTCGGATGCCCTTTGCGGTCGTCCTTCCGTCCCGGCGGCCGGGATCGTCACCGTTGCCCCCCCTTGATCCAGCGACGCCTGGGCAGCCTCCAGCACGCGCACTACCCGCTCGCCGTTCTCGCCCCCTGTGCGCGGCTCCTTCCCCTCGCGCACGCAGGCCAAGAAGTGCGCGCATTCTAGCCGCAGAGGTTCCGTCATGTCTATCTTGGGGATGGCGATGTCGCCCGCATGCACCCGATATTGAAACTCGCCGAAGATCTCGTCGCCTTTGCGATAGACGCCCTTGTCGTAAACCTTGACTTTTCCTTCGTCGGCCACGTCGTCGTACACGACCATCTTGCGGCTACCGACAATGGTCAGGCGCCGCGCTTTGCTGGGGTCCAGCCAACTGACGTGCACGTGCGCCAGGACGCTCCGAGGGAAGGTCAGGGTCAAGAAGACGACATCCTCCACGCGCCCGTTAAGGAAGGAAGCACCCTGTGCGCTGACCTTCTCCGGCATCTGGCCCAGAAGGTACAGAAGGATGGAGATGTCATGGGGCGCGATGCTCCAGAGCGCGTTGATGTCTTGCTGGACCCGCCCCAAATTGACGCGCGTAGAATAGAGGTAAAACACCTGGCCCAGGTCGCCCGCGTCCAGCATCCCTTTGATGTATTGTACGGCCGGGTGGTACTCAAAGACGTGTCCCACCATCAGGACGCGGCCTTGCTCCCGCGCCAGTTCCGTGAGGGCGCGCGCCTCTCCGCTCGTCATCGCCAGCGGCTTCTCCACCAGGACGTGTTTGCCTGCCAGGAGGGCCGCGCGCGCCAAGGCGTAGTGGGAGCGCGCAGGCGTAGCGATGGCGACCGCATCTACCGTAGGGTCGGCAAAAAGTTGCTCTGCCTCGGAGATGAGGCGCGCATGAGGGTAAAGTTGGCCCATGCGTGTCAGCGCGGCCTGGTCCAGATCGCAGCAGGCGACCAATTGGGCCTCGGGCAAAGCCTGAAAATTGCGCACCAGGTTCGGCCCCCAATAGCCGCAGCCGACGACGGCGACGCGCACTTTTTCAACCATCTTTCCGCAAACCCTACCTTCTTTAGAATGATAGCACAAAGCCAGACGGACGGCAACGGCCTGCGGGACACGGATTTGACGGGGCGCGGCGGCCCTGCTATACTGCCGCGCTGATGACATTCCTTCGGCGTTTCCTGCGCCGCCAGGGGCTTATGCTCCTCGTCGGCGTGGGCCTCGTTGTGCTGATCGCGCTGTACGGGCGTTCTCTGGCCGACTTCCTGGCCGACCGACAGCGCGTTCAGGCCTGGCTGGCGCGCTGGGGGCCGTGGGGGCCTGTGGGGCTCCTGTTCATCAGCGCGCTACAGGTCGTGCTGGCGCCCGTTCCCGGCTACCTGGTACAGGTGGCCGGTGGCTACCTGTTCGGCTTGTGGGTGGGCGGCCTCTACAGCACCGCAGGGATGCTCCTAGGCGGCGCAACGGCCATGTTCCTCGGCCGCACCTTCGGTCGGCCTCTGGTGGTCAGGCTCGTGGGCGCGCATCGGCTGGCGCGCTGGGAATACCTGACGCGCTCCGACTCGGCTTGGACCTGGTTCGTCCTCCTCTCGGCTCCCTTCGGCGACATCCCCTGGTTTCTGGCGGGCCTCTCGCGGGTGGCCATCTGGCGGGTAGTGCTGGCGGGCTTCGTCAGCCGCAGCCCTTCCGTCTTCATCGCCGTTGGGTTCGGCGCGGGGATAGAGTTGGTGCCGCGCGAGGCGGCACTTGCCTTCGTTGTCTTCCTGATCGTGGTTACCGCCCTCTTCTTCCGCTTCCGCGGCCGCTGGGAGGCTTGGTGGGAGCGACGGGTTCTGGCGCGGTTCAACCGCCCTGCCAAACCGCCTGCCTGAGCGCGAAGGCGCGCCCGTTCACGCCAGCAACGCGTATCCTCCATCAATGGTGATCGTCTGTCCTACGATCATCGTCGCGTCGTCGCTGCAGAGGAAGGCCACCAGTTTCGCCACGTCCTCCGGCGTGACCAACCGGCCTGCCGGCGTGCGTTCCTTGCTGTACTCAACGATGCGATCCTTGCTGGGGAAGAAGTTGAGGGCCTCCGTCTCTACCACGCCTGGCGAGACGCAATTGACGATGATCCCTTTGGGCGCCAGTTCCACGGCCAGGTAGCGGGTCAAGGCCTCAATCGCTGCCTTGGAGATGCCGACCAACGAATATTCCGGCAGCACGCGCACCGAGCCGATGCTGGAGATCGTGATGATGCGCCCCCAGCCCTTTCTCTCCATGTGCGGCACGGCGCACTGCGCGGCGATCAGGATGGAACGGGCGTTGATGTCCATCGTCCAATCCCAAGCCTTACGCTCCTGCGCCATCGCCGGACGCAGCACGCCGGAGGCCGCGTTGCCGACGAGGATATCTGCGCTCCCTAGGGTCTCTACGCACTCGCGCACGAGCCGCTCTACCTGCTCCTGATCGCCCATGTGGGCCTTGACTACGTGGCAGCGCACGCCTCGTGCGCGCACCGCGTCAGCGGCTTCGCGGGCCGCTTGCGGGTGGCGAAAGTAGTTCAGGCAGATGTCGGCCCCGCGCGCGGCCAGTTCCAGCGCGATGGCCCGCCCGATGCCACGCCCGCTGCCGGTGATCAGCGCGACTTTGCCGTGAAGGGACATGTTGCATCCTCGCCATGTTGCCGAAAGGTCATCAAGCAGCCTGGCTCCAACTACCCTCGCCACAGGTGGCGGAGCAAGAAAAGGACGTTCGCCGGACGTTCGGCCAGGCGACGCATGAAATAAGGATACCAGTGAGTCCCGTAAGGGATGTAGACGCGCACGGTGTAACCGCGGGCCGCCAGCCTCTCTTGCAGGTCGCGGCGGATGCCGTAGAGCATCTGGAATTCAAAGCGGTCGCGCGGGATGTCGTGCCGATAGGTGTAAAGGATCGCCCAACGGATGATCTTTTCATCGTGGGTAGCGATGGCGCAGTAGGCTCCCTGGGCCAGCGCCTCGGGCCGCAGCATCGTCCGCATCAGCCTGAGGAAGTTGGCGTCCACGTCCTCCTTGCGGGGGAAAGCGAGGCTAGGAGGCTCGTTGTAGGCGCCCTTGACCAGGCGCAGGCGACCCAACCCTTCGGCCACCAGGCGGTCCACGTCGTTCTGGCTGCGGTAGAGGTACGCTTGAATGACCGTGGTCACGTTGTCATAACGTTCCCGCAGGCGACGGTACATCCCCAGGGTGCGCTCGGTATAAGGCGAACCCTCCATGTCAATGCATACGGAAACGTGGCAGGCCGCCGCCTGAGCGACGATCCGCTGTACGTTCTCGTAGCAGAAGTCGTCGCCGAGATCTAACCCCAGTTGCGTCAGTTTGATGCTCACATCGGCGCGCAGGCCGCTTCCGGCGATGGCCGCGAGCGCAGCGATGTACTCGTCGCCTGCCCTGATCGCCTCCTCTCGCTGGTGCACGTTCTCGCCCAGGTAGTCCAGGATGGCGAGGATGCCGCGTGCATGGCTGGCGCGCGCGGCGGCGATGGCATCGGCCAGATCCTCACCGGCGACGAACCGGCGCGCCGCAGCCCGCGAGGGAGGAAAGCCGCTGAGCCAACGACGGGCAGCCTCGTTGCGAGAGAGGTAAAGGAGGAGTTCGCGCAGCATCTGTTGTGCCTCCGACGTGGAGCAAGCCCGCGACATCGCGGAGCAAACGAAAGGCAACAGCCTTGACGCCTCGTCCGGTCGGCCTATTCTACCATCAGTGCCAAGGAGGGGCAAAGGAAACGGGCCTTCCACGCGAGCACGCGGAAGGCCCATCCGAGGGCGGATTGCGCCAGCCTCTACGGCCCCTTCTTCTTGTTAGCCTCGTCCTCTTCGTCCTTTTTGGGCATGAAGGCCGCCATGATGCGGTCCAGCACCTCGTAGACGAAGTTCTGGCGGAAGCCCGCGAGACAGGCCAAAAGCGACGGCATCAACCATGAGCCGATGTTGGTCGGGCCGACGGCGGGGGTGGCCTGCAAGACGAGGAAGCCGGCGGCGATGGCCAGGTAGATGATGCCGCCCAACACCATGCCCATGATCGGCTGCACGATGTACCACATGAGGTACTGGCGGTCAAAGTCTTGTCGGTCGGCCACGTGCCACCACAGGCTGTAGAGCGCGCCGACCGCGCCGCCAATGCCGCCCCACATGAAACTGCTCCAGAAGGGGAACGCGACATCCACCAAGCGCGAGTCCGCCGGCGCGTTCAGGAGCCCGCTTAACCAGGCGGCCAACGAGCCCGACGCCACCAAGCCCCCCACGAAGCCGGCCAACAGGAGAAGGATGAAGGAGAGTTCGTAAGCCATGAGTCGGACGCCGTAATAGGGGCCCCAGCGCTCGCTCTCCGCCCGCCGCAGGAGGAGCGCCTTCACCTGTTGGACCCGATACTCCGCCTCCACGAAGTCTTCCGGTCGGCCCATGATGATGAGACGCGCGTCCCGCAGAAGCCCCATCGCCTGATCCGAGATCTTCTGGTTCGGCCCTAACTTCTCCACCACCTCCTTGTACAGGGCGTCTATCTCCGCCTCCAGACGCTTGCGCCGCTCCTCGTTCAGTTGCTCCAGCAGGCGACGCTTCTCGTCAGGCGTCAGTTCCGGCAGCGGCTGCGGAGGAGGAGTCGGCTCCACGTTGGGCGGCAGCGTGCTATGGGTGTGAACGGGCATATCCACCAGCACGCCGCCGACGCGAACGCGCTCCATCAGGCGCAGCGGTGGGCGCGGGGTCAGCGATTTGTCGCGCCCCTCAGCGACGGGCGCGGGCGGCGAGGCCGGTTGCGAGGCAGGCGCAGGGGGCGTTGGCGTGGAGGTCGGCATGGGGGTAGGGTGCAAGGGAGGCGCGTCAATGGCCTCCAGCGGCACCTCGGCCCCCTCCGAAGAGGTAGGCGACGATGCGGTGGCCTTTTCGCCCAAGGCAGGGGGGAGCAAATCCACAGGGATAGGGGCCTCATCCGGGGGCGTCGCCTCCGGCCGGCCAGCATCGGGCTTGCCTCGCAGCAGGAGGTCCATAGAGGGCGCGCCCGACTGCGCAGGTGCCGGCGGTGAGGGAGCAGCCGAGGTGGATGCGCTCGGTAGAACGTCTTGGGGCTCCGACGAGACCTGGGTGGGGAGATGAGGTGCGGCCGGGGCAGAGGGCGCAGGCGACTGCGGCCGCACCGGGACAGGAGCCGCCTGGCCGCCGAAGAAGACATCTCGGCCACGATCCACGGGTTTTTCCTCCTCGCCAGCGCGGCTATTCTGTTCCAAAGTCATTATATCACGAACGGGGAAAAGCGGCAAAAGGGCTCCGGGCGCGCGGCTCTATGCCAAGAGGGGGCCGGCGAGAAAATCCGGCCCCGCCGGCCTGTTCCCACGTGCGCATGCCGCCGAACGTTGGCCCTGCCTCAAACGGTCTCCTGCTCCGGTCGGCTCCAATAGTACATCATCTCGGCGAAAGCGTGGAACATCACCTCGGCCATCTCCGGCTTCACCGCCAGCGCCTCCGGGTCGCCATAGTTGAAGACGACCATCCCCCCCTCGGGCGTTGCCCAATGCTGCACCAGTTCTCGCACCTCGGCGCGCACCCGCTCCGGATCTCCCGACGGCAAGGTGCTCTGGATGTCCGCGGTCGTCAAGAAGGCGATCTTTCCCGCAAAGCGGCGGCCGATCTCCGCGATGCCGTAGGCGCGCGGTTGCTGCATGTTCATCATGTCCACGCCGATGTCAATGAAATAGGGGAGTAAGTCGTTGATGCGGCCGCAACTGTGCAGGATGAAATGCCAACCGTAGCCGTGGACCGCCCGCACCAATTGACGGTACCGTTCCAGGAAGAAATGCTCAAAGACGGGGGGCTTGACGAAGGGACGTTGTTGTGTTCCCCAGTCGTCGGTGAAGAAGATGCCGT
>DAOTYP010000119.1:0-2777 GCA_034434975.1 Anaerolineae bacterium
CCGTCCAGATCTGCTTCTCGTCCATTGGCCCGCTGAAGGAGGCCAGATCAATCAGGTCCTTGTCGCGCGCCTCAAAGACGATGGAGGGGAGGCGAATCCCCGCCTTCGGCTCGCCGTCGGCCACCACGCGGACCAGGTCGTGCATCCGATAGCGCAGGAGCGGCCCGCCGTGGAAGTTGGTGATCACCACCTCGTACCGCTGGCCTACCTGCACCTCGTTCAGCAGGACCGTCTGCGGGAGGTAGGTGGGGTCGGCCCGGGAGCGGGCCCACTCGCTCTCGGGGATGAACTCGTAGAAGGCGATGTCGGGGAGGAAGTAGAGGCCCTTGCGGGTCCAGGCTTGGGTCGCCATGTTGGGGGCCTCGGTCGCGCCGTAGGACTCGTGGGGTTCAACCCCCCAGTAATCTATCAGTTTCTCCTTGTAGATGGAGGTGTCCATGCCGCCGACGACCATCCCCTTGAGTTTCCACAGGTCCCTAGGCTTGATGGCCTTCCGCCCTTGCAGGCGGCTGGTCAGCCAGGCCCTCCCCATCCGCACCAGGGCGACGGGGTGCATCGCGTCCTTGCTGAGGCGAAGGTTGAACTTGAGGCGCTGGGTGCTCTCGGCGAAACTGTCGCCAATGCGCACCAGGACGGAGCTGAGGGAGCCCATCACGTCAATCCCCTCGTGCAGGGCCATCTGAAAACTGACGCGGATCCGCTCCCCGAAGGTCATCGCCTCGCTGGTCTCCAGGGGAGGGAGGAAGCGGAAGTCGGTGCAGGTGGCCAGGCTTTGGATGGCCCAGCCGCTGGAGTAGGGGCGGGCGGGGGTGTTGTGCAGCATGACATCTCGCGGCTCAATCCGCACCTCGCCCCGTCGGCGCGCGGCGCAGAGGATCAGCGCGGTGAGGTTCCCTGCGGCGATCAACTCCATCGCGCGCTGGGTGTAGGGGATCCATTTCGGCTTGCCGGCACGACCGGAGGTGCGGGCCCAGGCAACCGGCTTTTCCGCCAAGTACTCGTCGTTCTGGTTCTGCAGATAGGGCTCGTAATCTTGGTAGGTGGTCAGGCGCACGCGCTGCCGAAACTCGGCCAGCGTCTGCGGGGGCTGGGCGCCGAGGAAGATCTGCCCCAGCCGGGAACGCCCAACCTTTTCCAGTTGCTCCATCAGGAGGCGCTCCTGGATGGCCATGAACGCCTCCGTGTCCAGATCAAGGAAGCCGCAATAGCGGTGCCAGATCTCTTCAATGCGGTTCTGGCGTAGAAGTTCGGCAAAGGTCTCCATAACCGTCCTCCTTGAGCGCGTGGAGTGGGAGAGGGCGCGCGGAAAGGCCGAAGATGCGGAGGGACAACGGGCCGAACGACTCCGTTCTTGTCGCTGTGCAACATCAGGAACTCAGAAGCGGCTTCGCGAGCCTGTCGCAGGCTGAGGATGGGAACGCGGCGTTCCTTACGGCAGGGGCCGTAAATTGAGCAAAGGATAACACAGAGTGGCGCGAGCGTCAACTTGCGGGGAGTGTGTTATAATCATGATCGTTGGCAGCGCCTTTGCGGCGCGACATCGCGTAACCGAGGTGATCGGGATGGTGCTGACTCGGGAATTGCAGGTCGCCACGCGCGGCGACGGCGACGTAACCGACATCACCGACCAGGTCGGCCAGGAGGTGGCGCGGTCGGGCGTGTCGGACGGGATCGTGACCCTCTTCGTGCCGGGCTCTACGGCGGGGCTGACGACGATAGAGTACGAAAGCGGGGCCGTTCGCGATCTGCAGGAGATGTTTGAGCGCGTTGCCTCCGCCCGCCTCTCCTACCATCATAACCTCCGTTGGGGCGATGGCAACGGCCATGCGCACGTGCGGGCCGCTCTCCTGGGCGCGTCCCTCACCGTGCCCTTCAGCCAAAGGCGGCTTCTCTTGGGAACCTGGCAACAGATCGTCCTGGTGGATTTTGACAACCGTCCGCGCCAGCGGCGCGTCGTGGTGCAGATCATCGGGGAGTGAGGCCGCCTCGTTTATCACCTGGGCGGCTTGTGGTGTACAATGGGGGCGCGTCGGCTGCGGGCCGGAGGCCTGCACCGACCGCTACGCTTGCTCAAGGGAGGGGAAGATGGCGGAAGAAACGACGGGCCGGCCGGGCACGGGATGGCCGGCGATCTACAACGTCCGCGATTTCGGCGCCGGCGGCCACAAGGCGGAGCGCGCGCAGGAGGCGATCCAAAGGGCGATAGATGCCTGCGCGGCCGCGGGCGGGGGCGTGGTGTACTTCCCGCCGGGCGAGTACACCTCCGGCACGATCCATCTGCGCAGCCACGTGCGCATCTTCCTGGAGGCCGGGGCGACGCTCTATTCCAGCAAGAACCCTGCGGATTTTGACAAGCGGGCCCTCTTCTACGGCGAGGACCTGGAGAACATCACCGTGGAGGGCCGGGGCACCGTGGATGGGCAGGCGGAGTACGAGTGGCGGCTGAACGACATAGAGGACCGCTACATCTATCCCAACCAGGTGCTGATGGAGCAGGCGGGCCTCCCCCTGATGCGCTCTTTCCCCACCAAGAACTCGGTGGGGCATCTCGTGCTCCTCATCCGCTGCCAGGACGTGCGCATCGCGGGGCTTTCCTTCATCCGCTCCCCGTCTTGGACGATGCACCTCTACCATTGCGAACGCCTCGTCATAGATGGGGTGTACATTCGCACCAGCCTGCAATACGGGGTCTGGGCGGACGGCATTGATCCCGACGGCTGCAAGGATGTGCGCATCGCCAACTGCACGGTGGAGACCGGCGACGACGCGATCGTCTT
>DAOTYP010000120.1:0-5702 GCA_034434975.1 Anaerolineae bacterium
CTCGTCAATCGGTTCGCCCAAGACGTTGAAGATGCGGCCCAGCGTGGCCGGCCCCACCGGCACGGTGATGGGCGCGCCAGTGTTGATGGCCGGCATACCCCGACGCATACCGTCGGTCGTCGTCATCGCCACGCATCGCACCCAGCCGTTGCCTAGATGCTGCTGCACCTCCAAAACTACCCTGCCTTGACCGTCCATAGGCACTTCTACGGCGTGGTAGATCTCCGGCATCTCTTCCGGTGGGAAGGCGACGTCCACCACCGCGCCTTGTATCTGCACAACCTTTCCCGTGGCTCCCTTCGCCATAAGACCTCCCGTATCAACACCGCCGGGTGTGCCCCGGCCTCTAGCGTCGGCTCCGGCGCAAGGCCTCCGCGCCGCCCGCGATGTCCAGCATCTCCCTGGTGATGGCGGCCTGCCGCGCCTGATTGTAGGTCAGGCGCAAGTTGGCGAGGAGTTCCTGCGCGTTCTCCGTCGCGTTGCGCATCGCGACCATGCGCGCGCTGTGTTCGCTGGCCAGCGCTTCCAGCACAGCCTGATAGACCTGGAGTTCCGTGAAACGGGGCAGGACCGTGCCGAGGATCCTGACCGGATCCGGCTCGTAGATGTACTCGCCCTGGGTCCGGGGGCGCATCGGCGCGCCCTCCTCCCCTTGCTCCGCCGTTATGGTGGGCTTCAACGGCAGCAGCCGCCTGATCACCGGCTTCTGTACCAGCGTGTTGATGAAATCGGTGTAAGCCAGGTATACCTCATCGGCGTTGCCCTGCAGAAACTCGTCCATCGCCAGGCGCGCGATGGGGGTAACGTCCAGGAGGCGCAGGCGCGGCGGCAGGTCGGTGAACTCGGCGATGACCGTCCGACCGTAGCGCAGCATGAAGTCGCGGCCGCGTCGCCCTACCGCGATGAGGCGCGTCGGGACGCCGACCTTCCCCATGAACTGCACCGTCGCGCGAATGATGTTCTGGTTGTACCCGCCGCACAGGCCCCGATCGGAGGTGATGAGGACGATGTCTACCGCGCGCACTTGGGGACGCGCTTCCAACAAGGGATGCAAGGCATGGTTCGCGGAGGGCTGGCTCGCGAGGTCCTCCAGCACCGCCCACGCTTTCTCGGCATAGGGTCGCGTCGCGAGAACCTGCTCTTGCGCTCGCCGCATCTTGGAGGCCGCGACCATCTGCATCGCCCGCGTCACCTGAGAGATGTTGCGGATGCTGCGGATGCGGCGCCTGATCTCACGCAGAGTCGCCAACTTCGCTCACCTCATCTCGCTCGCCGGCCCACCGTCGGCGCTACACGACCACGGTGCGTTTGAACTCCTCTATCGCCGCGCGCAGGGCTTTGATCGTTTCTTCTTTCAATGCCTTGTCGCGCATGATGGCCTGGCCGATCTCAGGATGGCTGGTCGCCATGAAGCGGTGGAACGCCTTCTCCCAATCGCGCATCTTGGGGATCGGGACGTCGTCGCAGTAGTTGTTGACCACGGCGAAGATGATCATCACCTGCTGGTCTAGCGGCATCGGCTCGTATTGCGGCTGCTTCAATATCTCGGTGAGCCGCTGCCCGCGTTCTAGTTGGGCGCGCGTCGCCTTATCCAACTCGGAGCCGAATTGGGCAAAGGCCGCCAGTTCGCGGAACTGCGCCAGTTCCAGGCGCATCCGTCCGGCCACCTGCTTCATCGCGCGCGTCTGGGCGTCGCCCCCCACGCGGCTGACGGAAAGGCCCGCGTTCACCGCCGGGCGGATGCCGGCGTAGAAGAGGTCGCTTTCCAGGTAGATCTGGCCGTCGGTGATGGAGATCACGTTGGTCGGGATGTAAGCCGACACGTCGCCCGCTTGCGTCTCAATGATGGGCAGGGCCGTGAGGGAGCCGCCGCCGTACTTGGGGTGCATCCGCGCCGCGCGCTCCAAAAGGCGCGAGTGCAGGTAGAAGATGTCGCCGGGGTAAGCCTCGCGCCCGGGGGGGCGGCGTAAAAGGAGCGAGATCTGGCGATAGGCCCAGGCATGTTTCGTCAGGTCATCGTAGATGACGAGGGCATCCCGCCCCCGTTCCATGAACTCCTCGCCCATGGCGCAGCCGGCGTAGGGCGCGAGGTATTGCAGGGCGGCCGGCTCCGAGGCCGAGGCCACCACGACGATGGTGTGCTCCATCGCCCCGTAGCGCTCCAGCGTCGCGACCACCTGGGCGATCTGGGCCAATTTCTGGCCGATGGCGACGTAAATGCAGATCAGGTCCTTGCCCTTCTGATTGATGATCGTATCTAGGGCGAGGGCGGTCTTGCCCGTCTGGCGATCGCCGATGATCAGTTCGCGTTGGCCGCGGCCGATGGGGATCATGGCGTCAATGGCCTTGATGCCCGTTTGCACCGGCGTATCCACGTTCGCGCGGTAAACGACGCCCGGCGCGATCCGCTCTACGGGCCGATACTTCTCCACCCGCAGGGGACCTTTGTCGTCAATCGGCTCGCCTAGGGCGTTCACCACCCGTCCGATGAGCGAGTCTCCCACCGGCACCGAGGCGATGCGGCCTGTGCTGCGCACCGTATCTCCTTCCTCTATGCCGGTATGCTCGCCCATGATGATGATGCCGACCTGATCTACTTCCAGGTTCAAGGCCATGCCGAAGATGGGGTGAGGCCTGTCGGGTTTGGGCACGAACTCCACCAGCTCGCTGGCCATGACGCCCGCCAAGCCGGAGACGCGAGCGATCCCATCGCCCACCTCAATGACCTTGCCCACATCCACGGCTTGAATGGGAGCCTCAAAGCTCTCAATCTGCCGCCGGATCAGTTCGGTTATGTCCTCTACACGCACCGCCATCTTCCCATCTCCTCGTGGTCCGACCTACCTGGTCTTGGCTAAGGTGGCCTTCATGGCCGTCAATTTCCCGGCGATGCTGCCGTCTATCACCCGATCGCCCACCTGCACGATGAGGCCACCGAGGATGCTGGGGTCCACCCGAAAATCAAATTCCAGGTCGCCGCCGAAGCGGGTCAGGATCTTCGCCCGCAATTGGGCGGCCTCGTCCTCGGTCAGAGGCACCGCGCTGATGACGCGGGCCACGCGCGCCTCCGGCCCCTTGCGCATGAGCCTGCCCAGGTCGGCGATGATGTCATCCAAGAGGTCAAGATGCCCTTTGTCGGCCAGGAGCGAGAGGAAGTTGCGGACCTCCTGGGGGGCCTCTGGCGGGGTGATCGCCGCCGCCACGGCCAACCGCTCCGCCGCCTGGTCGCTGGCCGCGCGCTCGCGCATGGCTCCGTTCTTCTCCAGGGCCACGCGCGCCGCGCTCAGATATTTCAGCCAGCCTTGCAAGGCCAATTCATAAACGGCCTTGGCATAGTAACGCGCTTGCTCTACCTGGTTCAATTCAACGCCTCGGTCTTGCTCAAGAACTCGTTGATCAGGCGGCGATGAGCATCGTGATCCAGGCTTTGGCCGATGATCTTCTCGCTCGCCAGGATGGCGAGGTCGGCCACCTGCGCGCGCAGCAGCGCCAGCATCTGCTGCCGCTCCCGCTCGGCCTCCTCACGGGCGCGCTGGCGGATCTCCTCGGCTTCCCTTTGGGCCTGGGCGATGATGGCCTCGCGTGCCCGTTGTCCCTCTTGGATGGCCTGCTGTGCCGCGTCAAAACTGCGTCGCCGCTCTATCTCCAACTGCCGTTCATATTCGGCCCGGGCCGCCGCGGCCTCCTGCCGCACCCGATCGGCCTCAGCCAGGCTTTCCTGCACCTTTCTCGTCCGCGCCGCCAGCATGTTCATGACCGGCTTGTAGAGGAAGCGTTGCAGGATGAAAAGGAGAAGCAGAAAGTTGACGATTTGCGCGATCAGGAAGTTCAGGTTGATGCCCAGTTTCTCCAAGCCGTTTCCTCCTACCCAGGCAAACGATCCCCAGCCCTCTTGGCGACGGGCCAGCCTTCACGTCGCCGTCGGCCCCGTCAACCTCAGCGCTACGGTAGCCTAGACGAACTTCAGGATGAGCGCGACCACCAGCGCGTAGATGGCGATGGCCTCGGCGAAGACGATGCCGATGATCATGTTGTTGCGGATCTCGCCCGCGGCCTCCGGGTTGCGCCCGATGGCCTGGAGCGCGCCCATGACCAGCAGCCCAACGCCGATGCCGGGGCCGAGGGCCCCTAACCCGATCGCCAAACCAGCAGGCAAGAACTCCATACGTGAACCCTCCTAAAGATAGATGCAAGGTATCGTCTTGAGCGCCGTGCAATGCATCCCCCGCGCGCCGCGTCCCGCGACGAGGGGAAGATCAATGGCCAACCTCCGTCCCGTGTTCCCCATGTCCTCCATCATGGCTGATCACCGCTTGGCTCAGGAAGACCATCGCCAGGATCGCGAAGACCAGGGCTTGCATGAAGCCGACGAAGATCTCCAAGCCGTAGAACGGCAACACGGCCAGGAAGGGGATCAGGAAAGGCATGACGAAGAGGAGAACCTGACCGGCAAAGATGTTGCCGAACAAACGGAAACTCAGGGAGATGATCTTGCCGAACTCGGAGATCAGTTCCAAAAGCCCCACCGCCGCGTTGATGAAGTTGCGAAAGTCAAAGAATTTCCTGAAGTAGCGCAGGCCCAGCGAGCGTATTCCCGATACCTGCACCCAAAACATGACGAAAAGGGCTAGGCCCAAGGTCAGGTTGAGGTCGGTCGTCGCGGCCCGCAGGAAGGGGACCAGGATGTAGCCCCCATGGTACTCACCCTCGCCATGCTCCGACGCGCGCGCGAGACGGGGCGTCAGAATGCCGATGGGCCCCCATTCGCGCACCTCATAAGCCCGCATGTGGGGGTCGTGGGGCTTTTCCAGGATGCCGATGCTGTCAAAGCCCGGCACCAGTTCCCACCAGTTGGCCACGAGCACCAGCAGGAAGATGGTCATCATGATGGGGAAGAAGCGACGCGCGCTCGCCTCGCCGGCCAGGTCTTTCGCCAGGTTGCTGAACGACTCTATGACCCACTCGGCTACGTTTTGGAGGCCGCGCGGCACCATTTCCATCTTGCGGGTGGCCAAAAACACGAAGAGCAAGAGGGTGGCATCCGCCAGGAGAGTGGCAAGGAGGGTGTTCGTGATCGGGAACCCGAAGATGGAGAGCCCCGGGATCTTCTCCGCAGGGAGTTGGATGTTGGGAAGGGGTACAGGAAAGAGGATGCGGCCACCGATGATGACGACTAGCACGAGGCCGATGAGAGCCAGGTTGCGAGGAGACAGGATTTTACGCACTACTGGGTGTCCTCCTTCTCGTTGCCAGCCTGAGGGGGTGATGACGCTGGGCGCCCCCTCTTTTGCTTCGCTGCCAACTCCAGAGCCAGAGCCTGATAGGCGGCGTAGGCCCGACGAACGACCATGATCGTTGACGCGGCCACCCCGATCAGCATCCCAAGGAGCATCCACCACGGCGCGGTATGGTAGCGTCTATCCAGCCAGAGGCCCACGCCGAGAGGGACGAGGATGAAGACCAAAACCAGCCCGGCCAACTGCCACGCTTGCCCAGAAAGGGAAGGCCGGCGCTTAGCCCCTCGCGCCTCTCTCATGTCAGGCACCCGCCTTGCTCCGGGATCGCTCTCCTCATCGGGAACCGATCGCGCGCCCGATTTTCGTGGGGGATTATAGCAGATTGTGGCGGGGTGAGCAAATCTTGCAGGGCCGCGCGCCATTGTTTCCTTAACTATACTATTCCTGACCCTTCCTGGGCCACGG
>DAOTYP010000121.1:0-29391 GCA_034434975.1 Anaerolineae bacterium
GGCGTGGCGGTGGCCCCTGGGGTAGGGGTGCGGGTAGGGGTCCGTGTCGGCGTGCGCGTGGCGGTCGGCGTGGTCGTGCCCCCCTGTATGACCACCGTGCCGTTCGTCGCCGAGCCGAAAACCGAAACGCCCTGATACAAGGCATCGGTGTTGCGCAACCACTGTCGCACAAAGGTCAGCCCCGTGCCCGCCGTCGCCGACACCGCTCGCAGGCGGAACGTCGCGAGGCGGAAGGTTCCGCTGGCATATCCCCCTAACTTGCCGGCGGAGTAGGTGATCTGCCCCAGCGAGTTGTTGAACGAATTGCCCAGGATGATCGGCAAGGCAGACGTATCGGGGGTGATCTCCAACACCTGCAGGTAGGCAGGGTTAAAGTCTATGAAGGTCTCTACAGTATCCACCGGCTGGCTGCCTGCATCCACCATCAGGTCCAACGTGAACTCCTGCCCCACGGAAACCGTCTTGGTGGCCGGGCTAAGGCGGATCACCACCGTCCCCGCCGCGGCCCTGGTGCCATCCTTCCGCGGCCCGGGTTGGCTCCGCCCCTCTCCGGTCAGGGTATATCCGCCCTGCAGGTAGTTAGAGGCCAGGAGCGAGAAGTCGGCCCCCGTCACCGCGGTGTCAAAGTTAAAGTCCGCCCGGCCGTCATAACCTGCGTCGCCTCTGGCCTTGCCGTAGGTGGCCGCGAGGAGGGAGAAATCCAGACCCGTTACCATGTTGTCGTTGTTTACGTCGCCGGCGCGCAAGGTTCCCAAGTTCGCGGAGACGACCGCGCCCGGCGAGAAGGTTACCCCGTCGGCCCGGTTGGCGAGGTGGTTGGCATGTTTGACCCAGACCGCATAGGTGCCCGCGGTGAAGGCGGTCACGGTGAAGCGGCCGGAGGCGTCTAAGGTCGGCGTGAAGGTCAGGCCGTTGGTCAGTTGCACCGTCACGGTGTTCCCCGTCGGGATGCTGCTCACCCCCTGGAAGGCTGCCTGGCCGGCCAGGGAGGAGAGGCTGGCCAGCGTTTTAATCTCCTGGGCAGTCAGGGCACGGTTGTAAAGGCGAACCTCGTCCAGGAGGCCGTCCCAATACTCGCCGTATTGGCTGCGACCGAGGTACAGCGCCTCGCCGTTGGCCAGAGGGGAAGCAGGGGCGGTCGTGCTGAGGAGCTCTTGGCCGTTCAGGTAGAGGCGCACGGCGTTGGTTGCCTTTAGGTAAACGGCGGCGATGTGGTACCAACGGCCTGTTTGCAGGTTGGCGGTGGTCGTCTCAAACTCTCGCCAGGTGCCGTTGTAGAAGCCGAAGTTGATCTCGTCGTCCCGCGTGCCGAGCCAGTAGTTGAGTTGATCGTTGCTCGTCCCCTTGGATACGGCCATGTCATAGCCGGAAAGGGAGTTCTTGCGCACCCAGGCGGCGATGGTGAGGTCGCCGGTCAGGTCCAGCGCGTTGTGATCCGGGACGGTGGCGTAGGCGCTGGCGCCGTTGAAGGCGAGGGCAGCGCCGGCGAAACTGGCCGTCCAACTGGGGCCGTTGAGGGTAGCGGTGAGGTTGTTGCCGGAGGCGTCGGCGGCGGTGGCGCCTCCCCCCTCGTCAAAGCGCCAGCATCCCACCAGGCCGGCCTCCGGCGATGGCGTGCTCGGAGGGGGAGCGGTGGGCGTGCGGGTTGGCGTGGCGGTAGGCCCGGCGGTGGGGGTGCGGGTTGGGGTCCGCGTCGGCGTGGCGGTAGGCCCCCCTGGCGTAGGGGTGCGGGTTGGGGTCCGCGTCGGCGTAGGCGTCGGCGCAGAGCCGCTGCCGGCCTCTATGGCGGCCACCAGGTTGAGGATGTAGAAGAGGTCTCCCCTCTCTACGCCGGGCACGTCCAGATATTTCACCAGTTGCTCGCGGGGCTCTTGCAGGATCAACGCCTTGGCCTGGAAGAGGGCGTTCACGTCGTAGAGGGGTTGGAACACCCCTTCGTTCATCGTTTGCTCGGTGCGCGCCACGAACCAGTAAGGCGCTACCGTGGTGTACTCGTTGACCGCCTCTTGCACCTTCGCGAGCGCGTGGTCGCGGAGGTACTGTCCCAATTCGGGCACCAGGAACATGAAGTTCCTGGCCACGTTGAGGACCCGGCAGTAGGTGTTCAGGGGGAAGGGGGAGTCCTTAGAGAAAGCGGTGGCCCGCAGGCTTAGCAGCCTGTTGAGTTCCGAGCGGACGTTGCTGGATTCGGGGTAGCCGGCCAGCCTCTCCAGTTCCAGGTAGCCCCAATAGCCGGCGATGTAGGCGTTGTGCACGAAGGGCATTTGGGCCAAGATGCTGTCCGAGGGCACCGGTTCCAGCAGGTTTTTGCTGTTGTCAAAGATCGTCCTGGCGCCGCCGAAGGTCTGGGCATATTTCCAGAGGGCGTAGAACATGTAGGGTGGGAATTTCGCCCCCGTGTCCATGCCGCCCCAGCCCACAAAATTGTAACTGCTCCAGATCGTCGGGGGATGGTTGGCCAGGTCCGCCGCCACGTCCGGAGGAAGGTCAAAGGCCTCCCGATTGGCGCCATCCCTCCAACCGACGTGAATGACGTTGTAAGGCGCGTAAGAGGCGAACTCGCTTTGCAGGTAGGCCCTGGTGGCGTTTTGCAGGTCGGCAGGTAAGTAGGGAAGGGCTCGGATCAGGGCGTAAAGGGTGTCGGAGGGGTTGTGCCAGTAATCGGCCAGGTTATCGCCGCATTCCGACTTTCCCTGCGCATCAAACATGCCCGAGAACGCGTAGCCCGGCCGCAGGTGGCCGGCGTTCACCATCTTCTGGACCTCGGCCGCCAGTTTCTGCTTCAGTTGGTCAACGGTTGGCAGCGTCATGCTGGCGGGGGGCGGCGTAACCGTTCTGTACAGGGGGAGGGCCACCGCCGAGCCGCTGGCGTTGCCGAAGGCGATGATGGCGTTGCTCCTATGCAGGTAGACCTTGCCCTTGTAGGGTATCGGTGGGTTCTGGTCGCCGGCGTTGGAGTAAACCCCGTTGCGCTTGCCGTACATCTCATAGAACACGCCCGGGTCATTGTACATGACGCTGTAGCCGGGCGCCAGATCTATGAGGCCGTAGTTGTCAAAGTAGACCCACTCGCGATTCCAATCAATGCCCGGGTCCCCGTTGTCCCAGAAGCGGGTGTTGGGGATGCTGATGTCAAAGGCCCCGGCCGACTGATCGCCCGAGTGGCTCCAGTAGATCACGTTCCCCCCGCCCGCGTACGCCTGCGGCTCATCTACCGGGATCCACACGGAACTTGGGGTGCTGATGTACTTGGTCCCCGGCCGCCAACCTGCCACCTGCCCGCCGGGGATGTAAGGGGCCGACATGTAACTGCTTTTCTGATACAAGATGCCGTCGGGGCCCACGATGGGCGGATAGCGGTTGCCGGCATGGGTGCCGGTCCATAAGATGGGAGCGTACTCCCTCTTCCCGTCCCCGTCAAAGTCGTAGGTGATCTCCTGGCCGGTCAGGCGGTTCAGGACCAGGTAGGTCCTTCGCCAAGGCTTCGCCTCAAAGTACTGCGCGATGGGCGAGGCGTCAATCCAGCCGTCGGCCCCCCGCGGCCCGACGGGCGTGCCCCTGGGCGCGGTCAGGTGGTTCGGATAGACCGCATCCCGGTCCAGCCAGTGCAGAGAGGAGTAAACACCGGACGGCGTCCCCGGTGCCACGTTGGTCCTGTAGTTGGTGCTGCCGGCCAAGATCACCATGTCCTGATAGATGACGGGCCACCAGGAATGGAAGCCGGCGCCGGGCAGTTTGCTTGATTTCCAGACCAGTTGCCCAGTGGTGGCGTTCAGAGCGTAGGCGTAGGAGTCGTTGGAGGCAAAGTAGATGGTGTTGTCCTTGTAAGCGGCCGAGAAGTGGATCGGCCCTCCCGTCTTGTATTTCCAGGCCAGGGTTCCTCGCCGCGGGCTCTCGTGGGCGTAGATGGCATACATGTATCCGTCCCGATTGCCCGCGTAGACCATGCCGTTCACCACGAGGGGATTGGTGTCAAAGCCCGCTTCGGCCTCAAAGGTCCATAACCCCCTGCCGGTGAAGGCATCTATGGCGTGGATCTTGTGGTCAAACCCCCCGACGTAGGCGACGCCGTTGACGACGGTCGGGGAGTGCCCCAGGGGGAGTTCCGTGGGGTAAACCCATTTCTCGCTGCCGGTCGCCGCGTCCAAGGCGTAGAGCCCTTTCGCGGTGGAGATGTAGAGCGTGTCGTTGGCGGCAACGATCTGCACCTTCTGAGGGATGTAAGGCTCAATCGGCTTGTACCAGACGGGCCGTAGCCGTCCCTTGACCTCTTCCGTCGTCCAAGAGGTCCTCTCCGGGTTGGCGCCTGCCATAGGCCATTCGCCTACGGCGACCGCGCGGTGCGCGGCGGACGGCTTTGCCACTGCGCGTGGGGAGTTCCTGGGCGATGCCTCTGCCAGCCCTGCCGCCGACAGCCCCAGCACCAGCAGGGTAAGGGCTACGATCCGCCTTATCCGCTGTCTTTGTCTCGCTGAATTCATCGGCATTGCTCTCGGATTGCGCGGTTTGAGTGGCTTTTAGGCATTTTCTGCGTTTAGCATACAATCCTCATACGGGGCTTGTCAGTAGTACTTTGGCGTTACTATCGCCCTTTTTTACATGGTACTTTTGTCCCATTCCGAAGCCGCCGGGGCCGAAGTAGGAGCGACGGATCAGCAGAAGAAGCCGAAGCGTCCTCCGCGAGCGAGCCTAGCCAAGGGAGGAAGACAACCGTCGCAGCATGGTGGGGGATGGTGGGGTGGATGATGCCGGACAGTCCTTCAAGCGCGGCGCGCCGGGATGTTCAGGGGATAGGCTAAATCGCAAGCCGGGCCCCACTGCAGGCCGGCCTGAACCAGCGCAACCCGATCGCCCCTTGCCAGCCAAAGTATACCTTATTTTCCGGCGAATCCCAAATGGAGGTTTCTCCTCGGTTTGTGAGGAGACAGGACGATCCTCTCCCCTGCCATCCGTCCTCTGCTTTTACCAACGTTGAAAGAGGCCAGTGGTTACGGGGCCAGGCCCGTCAGATAGCAAAAGAGGCAGGACCTCAGGGAGATCCTGCCTCTATAGTGGTGGGCTGCTCGCCTAAGAGAGGTCGGCGGGCTAGGCGCTCACCGTTTCTCGCCCGTCATCAGCGGCCTACGCGCGACCGGAAAGTTGCGGGGGAAAGGCAACCGTTCCGCCAGGTCAACCAGCGCCAGGGCAGCGAACGGCAAGGCCACCGCATCCACCGGCAGCCGATAGCGCGGCATCGTCCAGGTCAAGATGTGAAGGAGGGAATAGAATGTGATGAATAAGATGAGCAGGGCCACAGGGGTGACCGCGAAGCCTGCCTTGTGTTCCGTTACCCCTGGCCTGCGGACGCGGCGCAGCGCCAGCCAGAGGCCGTAGAGCATGAACGGCAGGAGGAGGCCGAAAGACCCCACGCGACCGAGGTTGTGCAACAAGGTGGTATCCGGCGAGGGCCAGAACTCAAAATAGGCGCGCACCCGGCTCAGGGAGAGGAGGAGGTAGCGCCCCGGCTCGGCCAGCACGAAGCCGATCCCCCGGCGCAACAGTTCTCTATCTAACTGGGCCTCATTCAAGCCTCGCAGTTCCTCCGGAACGGGCGCAGCGGCAAATTCTTGGAAGTGGGTGCCGTGCATGGGGTGCTGGGCCGAATACATGGCGTAGCCCGCGTTGGAGTTAAGGAGGAGGAATTCGCCGTACGCCAGGTAGTTGCGGATGGTGAACGGCAGGATCAGCGCGGCCAGCACCGCGCCCGAGATGAAAAGGCTGCCGACGAGCCGGCGCAGCCTCCCCTGCCGATAGCCCACCCATAGGAGCCACACGCAGAGCACGATGATGAACGGCAAGATGGATTGGCGCAATAGCGTGGCGAGGCCCATCCCGATCCCCAAGGTCGCCCCGCGAGAGGCTGTTGGGCTTTGCGCGAGGGCGATGGCCTGTTCCAACATCCACAGCAGGGCCACGATGTAGAAGGTCTCCGTCATCAAGGTCGCCGCGTACAACACGAAATAGGCGTACACGGCGGAGAGCAAGGCGGCCATCAGAGGGAGGTGGGGCCGCGTGGCCTCCTCCGCGGCGAACGCGCGCCGCGTCAGGCGGTAAACCATCCAGGGCAAGAGGAGCCCTCCGAGGAGCGCGCCGCTCAGGCGCGCGGCCAGGGGGCGGATGCCGAAGACGACGTAGACGGCAGCAACGAACAGCGAGTACAAGAACGACCAGTGCGCGGTCGGTGTGTCCGGCGGCGTGAAGGGATACCAGCCGATGGGGAAACTGAAGCCGTGTCCGGTGGCCAGGCGCGCGCCCAGCATGTGGTAGGAGCGCTGATCCGTCAGCAACGGCGGCGCGTCCACCACGTCGCCCAGGTAGAGGGCTACCCCCACGCGTAGGAGAACTGAGAGGCCGAGCACGGCGAGGAGATAAAGGTGTCGTTTCTCTTTCATAGCGGCTGGTTCGGCCTAGGGTGATCTCGGTTGAGAAGGAGCCGCTCGTAAACCTGATCTACCCGCGAGTAGACCGTCTGCCAGGCATAGCGGGCCTCCACCCAGGATCGGCCTGCGGTCCGCAAGCGTCGGTTCAGCGCCTCATCGGTCAAGAGCCGCAGGGTGGCGGCGGCGAAGGCCGGTGCGCCGTCGGCGATCAGGATGTTCTCCCCATCCCGCACTTCTATTCCCTCTGCGCCGATCGGGGTGGAGACGATCGGGACTCCCCACAGCCAGGCGTCCAGGATTTTGACGCGCATCCCTCCGCCGGCGTGCAACGGCACCACGAAAACATCCGCCTCCGTCAGATATGGCGTCGGATCGGCCACGTAGCCCGTTACTTCCACGCGCGGGTCGGCGGCCAACGCCTGCACCTCGGGTGGGGGGGCCTTGCCCACGATCACGAAGCGCACCCCCGGCAATTGCTGCCAGATGAGGGGTAGCACTTCCCGGGCGAACCAGAGCACGCCGGTCACGTTGGGGGGCCAAAACATGGTCCCCAGATGCAGGATGGTCGGGCGGCCGTCCTCCGGACGCGGCCGATGGGCTACGGGCCAGGTTTGCGTCGGGTCTACGCAGATGGGCACCACCGTGAACTTCTCTGCCAGGGCGGCCCTTTGCGCCGGCGGGAAGAGCGCAAGGAGGTGCTCCCGGTCCTCGCGGGTTACGGTCAGCACCGCGTCGTAGGCCCGGCACATGGCGGCCTCGTAGCGGGCAAAGGCGCGGGCCTCTCGCCGCATGATCGCGCGGCGCAACCTGTGAGGTTCCGTCTCCGCCATCCTGCGCGCCAGCAGATAGATGGCGTTGTGTTCGTCCAGCAGGGTGCGAGAAAGGCCCTGGCCGGCCGCGATCTGCCCGTATCCGGCCATGGAGAGTTGGTCGGCGTGAACGACGGCGAAGGTGTTTTCCCGGGCCAGTCGGCGCAGGGTGGCGGCCATCTGCCGGCTCTCGTCTCGCGCCACGACCACGGGGAGGCCGGTGAGGATGCCCTTGACGCCGGCCCACAGGTTGCGCCCGAGGGAGCGGCGCAGCGGGACGGTATGAACGGCCTGACAGATGTCCCGCAGGTGCGCCACGGCCTCCGGCGCGTCGTCCGCACGCACGAAGGAGGCCAGGGTAACCGGGTACTTTTCGGCCAGGTGGCGCAGCATATGATAGGCGCGCACCTTCGGCCCGGCGTTCAGGGGATAAGGTAGAACCTGGGTGAGGAAGAGGACGCGGGCCTCCACACGCTACGTTCCCTTTAACTGCAAGATCACCCGGATCGTTTGCAGCGCGATGAGCAAATCCAGGTAGAGGCCTGCGTGCTTGACATAGTAGAGGTCGTACTCTAACTTGATTCGGCTGTCTTCCACCGAGTTGGCGTAGCGATATTGCACTTGCGCCCAGCCGGTGATGCCGGGCTTGACCGCGTGCCGCGCGCGGTAGAGGGGCAACTCGCGGTCCAACTGCCCCACGAAATGGGGGCGCTCGGGCCGAGGGCCGATGAGGCTCATCTCGCCTCGCAACACGTTGATGAACTGGGGCAACTCGTCCAGCCGGGTCTTGCGCAGGATGCGGCCCACGGGCGTGATGCGCGGATCATGCTCGCTGCTCCAGACGATGCCGGTATCTTTCTCGGCGTCGGGGATCATCGTGCGGAACTTGATGAGCACGAAGGGCTTGCCGCCCTTGCCTACCCGTTGTTGGCGGTAGAAGAGGGGCCCTGGCGACCAGATCAGGTTGCCCAAGGCCACCCACGGCGTCACCAACCCCAGCAGCGCCAGCCCCACGAGAGCCAGCACGAAGTCTATCAGCCTCTTGAGTGAAATGTACAAGCGGGCAGAAGCGGTATCCTTAGGCCCGAACAAGACCTCCAGGTCTTGCCGATCGTAACTCACGGGGAGCCGGGCGGTCAGCCGCTCGTACACTTCCGCAAAGGAGGTAACCCGCAGCCCTGACTCGCGGCAGTCCAACAGGGCCTCGTAGATGCGCGGGTCAAGCCCGCTGCGGTCATCCAGCGCGACGATGATCTCGTGGATGTCGTATTGACGGGCCAGGCTTGCCAACTGACGCCCATCGCCCAGCACCGGAACGTCCTTGTCCTCGCCGGAGGTCGCCACGTCGGACGCCGTCTCGGATACGAGGCCCACGACGTGATAGCCGGTGCCGCGGAAAGGGTTGGCCTTCTGGGATTGGCTGGCCTGCTGCAGCGCGCGCAGGAGCGTCCGGGCCGCCTCCCCCGTCCCCAAGATCAGCGCCCATTGCCAATAAGCCGGTTGGCTGAGGGCCTGCGCGTAGAGGAGGCGCCAGCCCAGCGTCGTGACGGCGCTGATGAGAAGGAAGCCATAGGCGTAACTCCGGCTCTGCATCGGCGGAGTCAGCCAGGGGATGAAAAGGTAGAGGAGGCCGGCGAGCAAGGTCGTCAGCCCAACGTTGGCCAGGATGCTGGTTGTGCTGGCCGAGCGCGCCAGGTTGTAGATGTCAAAAACGGTGCCGAACCCCAGCCATACGGCAGACAGGGTCAGGAACCACTTGGCGTGGGCCCATATCCGTGAGGCGGAGGGGATGAAGTCGTTCCATATCGTCACGGCAAGGAGCAGCGAGAGGTTGACCAGGAGGAGGTCTACGAAGACAAGGAGAAACCTGCGCTCGGCGGTGGTCAGGCTCCAACGAGGCCAGGCCCGGACCAGGCGCCTTTGCCGTGAAAGGACAGAAGTGACCGGCACGTTCACGCTTTCAGCCATCCGTACACTCTCCTCACATGACCATCATACCGATCTAGCAGGACACCTAAGGGCGTTGCAGATATGGATGGACGGCCGGCCGACTTACGACTGAGCCCGGATGAAGCCTCTCGTACATCCTGAGCAGGGCTTCTGTCTCGGCGCTGCGATGCGCGTCGTACCAGGCCCGGCCGGCGGTTCCCATGTGGGCCAGGCGTTCCGGGTCGCTCAGCATCTCATCCAGGCAGCGGGCCAGCACAGCAGGGTGGCCGGGCTCCACGATGCGGCCGGTCTTCCCATCCTCTACATATTCGGGCAGGGCGCCCGTGCGGGTGACGACGACCGGTTTTCGGAAGTAGTAGGCGGCGGCGATCAGGGCCGATTGGGTGGCGTCTATGTACGGCAAAACCACCAGGCCGCAGCGCCGGAAGAGGTCTATCGCCTCTTCGTCTGCGATCAGGCGGTTCCGCACCTCCAGGCGCTTGGGCAGCGGCCCGGCCCACAAATCCGACAGGTTCCCGGGCCCTGCCAGCACCATGAGCGGCGAGGCGCCGGCGCCGTCCATCATCTCGCAGGCGGTCAGGAGGTGCTCCACCCCCTTGTAACGTTCCAGCCGGCCGAAGAAGAGCGCCCACGGCTGGTACTCTACCGAAGCGAAGGTTTCGGCTGAGGGCGACAGACGAGCGCTACCCAAGAAGAGGTGGAGGAGCGGCGTAAAGGTTACCCGGTCGGCGGGGAGCCCCAAGGCCAGGAGCCGCTCCCGGTACGTTTGGCCGTGGACGAGGATGTGGTGCGCCGAGCGGATGATGAGGCCGTTCCACACCTTGAGCAAGGCGCCGTAACGGGTGCCTCGGTGCGGGTCCAGGTCGTGCAGCGTGTGCACGACGGGGATCCTACAGGCGGCCAACGCGCGCACCAGTAAAATGTTCCAT
This sequence comes from Anaerolineae bacterium, assembly GCA_034434975.1. Lineage (GTDB taxonomy): Bacteria > Chloroflexota > Anaerolineae > JADYZS01 > JADYZS01 > JADYZS01. The sequence continues at coordinate 10,108 of DAOTYP010000121.1, forward strand.
AGGTGCGGGCCGGTGAAGTGGACCAGGTCGGGTTGCAGGGCACCGATGGCCCGTTGCACCGCGCGCAAGGCACCTGCCCGCAACCCCTCCGTGGAGAACCCCGTGTTGGTGGCGGTCAGCGGCGTATGGACGGTGACGGCAGGCGAGTAACGGTCGCGAGGAACGCGGGTGGTAGTGACCAGATGCACGTCATGGCCAAGCCGGGCAAGCCGGTTGGCCAAATCCGCTGTGTATTGATGCATGCCGAACGTAGGCGACAACAACACATAACAGATCCGCATAGTTCGCTTCCCTGAGCCTGAACGATAGCACTGCCTGACCGGTGAGCATGGCAAGCCACATGCGCTTGGCTTAAGATGGCACTTCCAGTGTACGCCTCATCTACCGGCTTGTCAACGGGGTGTGGCTTACAATTGGCTTACAGTGCTGGCGGTCGCAATTCACTCTGTCAACGCGCTTCACCTATGGGGTAGGTGAGGCGAGATGAGGGTGCAAGGCCTACATAGCCCGCAGTTCGGCCAGGAGGCGGCGGTAGGTGCGAGCCCGCCGCGCCCAAGAGGGGGAGAAGAGGCCGCCTGCGGCGGCAGCGGCGAGGCGCGGCCCATAGGCCAGGCGGACGAGACCCTTGAACCGCTCGGCGCGGCGCTCGCCGCCGAACTTGCGATAGAATTGAACCTTGCTGCGGTACAGTTGCAGGTACATGGCCTCGGCTACCTGGCGGGAACTGGCCTCGCCGTGGTGGATCACCGTGGCCGTCGGCACCCACCAGCGTTGCCAGCCGGCCTGGGCCAACCGATAGCAGAGGTCTACCTCCTCCGTGTACATGAAATACGATTCGTCCAGCGCGCCTACCTCTGCCAGCGCCTCTCGCCGCAGGAGGAGGCAGGCGCCTTTGATGACCTCCACCTGTCGCGGGGTGGCCCAATCCCAGCGGCGCATCGGATAGGTGGCCCGCGGCCACACCGCTTCCAGGAAGAGGAGCCGCCAGAACTCGCGCCCCGGCGTCGGCATGGGAGAGCACGAGGGTTGCAGGGAGCCGTCGCTGTTGAGGAGACGGGGCCCCGCCGCGCCCGCCCGCGGATGGGCCTCCATGAAGGCTACCAGTGTCTCCATCGCGCCCGCTTGCACCTCGGTGTCGCTGTTCAGGAGCAGAATGTAGCGCCCATGCGCCTGGCCAATGGCCTGATTGTTGGCGCGCGCGAAGCCGACGTTCTCCGCGTTCTCTATCAGGCGCACGGCCGGAAAACCCTCGCGCACCATGGCTGCGCTGCCGTCGCTAGAGGCGTTATCCACCACGAACGTTTCCACGCTGGGGCCAGGCCAGGCCTGAAGGTTATCCGCGAGGGAGCGCAAACAGCCCGCGAGGAAAGCGCGCGTGTTCCAGTTGACGATCACGATGGAGAGGAGCGCCTCAGGCCTGGCCGTTGAAGGAGTTGAAGGGAGCATCTTGCTCGGCATGGACAACGGGCTACCCTTGTTTCACTGGGCCTTTGTTCCCCATCTGCTCCAGGGCGACGAGGCCGCCGAGGAACAGCCACAGGAGCACGCTGGCCTGGAAGCCGAGAAAACCGATGTTGTAAACGAAGGGGAGAACCCAGTCGGCCAGGAGCATGATCGCCAGGGCGCCAACCCAAGCGGCCAGCATGGCATTGACGTAACTGGCGGCGAAGCCCTCGGTGTAGCGCGCCCGCAAGCGCCAGCCCACCCCGATCATCTCCAACGCAAACCATAAGAAGAGCCCCAGGCCGAAAAGGCCGGTGTGCGAGAAGAGGTCCACGTAGTTGTTGTGCGACGAAAGCCAGATGGAGCTGTAGTAGGCCCCCGCGTAAGACAGGGACTGCGTCTTGCCGTATTGGCGATAGGCCGCCGGCCCCAGCCCTGTGACCGGGTTGCGCATGGTCAACTCCACCACCCGCTGAATGAGGACCAGGCGTGAGCCCCCGCTCTCTTCCCACTTGGCGTCGCCGCCGGCAAACTGGTAGAGGGTGGGAAAGAACACGATCAAGCCGATCACGATCAGGATGATGAAAGGCCACCTGAGGCGCGGCCAGCGCAAGGCAATCAGCGCGACCAACGTCGCCGACACGGCCAGCATGTTGGACACCCGCTCACGCTGCAGGCCGAAGGCGTAGACCAGGGCGGCAAAAAGGCTGGCGAGCAAGAAAAGTCGCCAGCCGATCGCCATCCCGCGCCGGAAAAGCAATTGCCCGCCAGCGAGCGCCGTCAGCAGCAGCCAGAAGGGCGCGCGGAACAGGGCAAAGGTGGCGATGCGGCCTGCCAGCGTGAACCCGCCAGGCGCCAGCAGCAAGATCGCCAGGCTGCCGGCGATCGCCAGGAACAGGTAGGTCAGGCGGCGCAGCCAGACCTCCTCATGCACCAGGTTGCCGGTGAGCCAGAAGGCGCCAGCGGAGAAGGCGAAGATGGCCCATTGCGCCAATTGCACGATGGTGAAATGGGCAGGGCGGGGCACAGATGGATCCCAATACACGATGCCTACCAAGAGCGAGAAGAGGCCGCAAAGGAGAAACAGCCAGAGGGGCCTGTTGGCGCGCGAGGGAGCCAGATGCAGGTTTTGCGTGCGCAGCGCGTAGAGGAGCCATACTCCCATCAGCGCGGGCGTCAGCAGCGTGACCGTGTTGATCTTGACCTCGGTGCCGGTGCTGAACTGCAACGGGACGAGGAGCGCGGCGACGACCATGCCCAGAAGGCCCCAGGTCGGCCGCATCGCTATGGCGATGGCCACGATCGCCCCTACGATCAATCCTAGCCAGACGGGGTGGGCGAAGAAGCCAAAGAAGGCGGACAGGAGCAATATCGCCGCGATCGCCCACCAGAGCCGCGGGCCGGCCGTCAGGGGGCCGCTACGCCGCAGGCCGTCTATCATGGCGCCCCTCCTTTCACCGACCTGTGCACCCTCACGGTCTCTTCCACCAGGCCTCGGAAACGCCCGCCGATCTCTTCCCAATCGTAACGACTCTCCACCAGGGCGCGCGCGTTCGTCGCCAGCAGCCGACGCAAGGCCGGATCACGCAGCAGCCGCGCCGTGCGTTCGGCGAACGCTGTGGGCTCGTCGGCCAGCAGGAGGTGCTGGCCGTCCACCACCTCTAGCCCTTCCGCCCCTTTGGCTGTCGCCACCACCGGCGTACCTAAGGCCATGGCTTCCAGGATCTTGAGCCTGGTGCCGGCGCCCTGTCGGATAGGCGCTACGCATACGCTTGCCGAGGCCACCCAGGGCCGTATGTCAGGCACGTAGCCGCTGAGACGTACGCTAGGGTCCAGGTGTAAGCCGGCCAGGTTGACCCCCGTTGTAGAGCCTGTGATGGTCAAGGAGACCTCGGGAACCTGCTTCTTGATCAGAGGGTAAATCTCGGCCAGGAAGTAGCGCATCGCATCGTAGTTGGCGTTGTAGGTAAGGGCGCCGTTGAAGATCAGGGTGTTAGGCTGGACCGGGGCCAGGTCGGGGCGGTTATGCCGACAGTCCACGCCGTTGGGCAACACCTCCACTCGGCTCTGGCGACGATCCACCAGGGCGGAGACGCATTCCCACTCCAGCGGCGAGGCCACCGTGCAGGTCTGGAACCTGCGAAACAGCCGGCTTTCCAATCGGTATGCCTTCCGCCAACTCACCCAGGTCCGCCAGCGGGCCAACAGGCGATGTTGGTGGGCATGCCGTTCCCACATCTGATAGGTCAGCGCCGTGTCCACGTCCAAAAGGCGGGGCGCGTTCGCCAGGGAAAGCGCGTAGCGGGCAGCGAAAGGTTGGAAAACCACCACCGCATCCCACCGGCCTGAGCCGGCCACGTGCGCCGCCGTCCGTTGCATCTCCCGGCTCGGCCAATAAGCCAGGGGAATGGGCGATGCGAACTTGATGATTTCCGGGACATCCACGTAACGAAAGGGGTTCACAGGAACGGGCCAAACCCGGATGCCCTCGCGCTCGTGAACCGATGAGGGCGCGTCGGCTTTGCCGTCGGGCGGATGAAAAGCCGCCAGGGTGACCTGATGACCGCTTGCCAAGGCGCGCAGCAAGTAATAGGCCCGGAGTTTGGAGCCGTTGTCGGGCGGATAGGGAAACCAGGTGGAGAGCGCCAGGATTCGCATCGGTGAATCCTAACTCTTCCAGCCGGGCCCTTGGGGCGCGGACGCGGCCTGTTGCGTGCGGGCTTCTTGCAGAAACTTCTCTACGTTGTCCACCATGCGCTCCAAGGTATAGTTCCTGAGAACCAGTTCTTGCCCTCTGAGGGCCAACCTGCGCCGCAGATCGGGCTCAACGAGCAGGCGTTTGATCTGTCTGGCCAGATCGCGGCTATCTTCCGGGGCGACCGCCAGGCCGGTTACCTCATGTTGTAGTATCTCCCCTGTGCCACCGGTCAGAGTGCCGATCACCGCCAACCCGCTCGCCATTGCCTCCAGCACGACACGCGCAAACGGCTCCTGATGAACCGTAGGCAGGAGCAGCACATGACAGCGGGCCATCCATGCGGGGATCTGCGCACGCGGCAGGCGACCACAGAAGGTTACCAGGTCGCTGATGTCGTATCGGCGCACCAATTGTTGCAGAGAGGCCAGGTAGTCGGCCGGGCCGGAGCCCGCTATGTAAAGGTGCACTTGTCGGATGCCCTCGTCTTGAGCCAGGTGGCCGATGGCCTGCACGGCGACGTGCACTCCCTTGTCCGCGCTTACCCTTCCGGCCTGCAACAGGTTCAGGGGTCCCTGCAACTCGGTGGGCACCGGCCTGAAGAAACGGTCAACCTCCACGCCGTTGTAGATCACCCGCGTCTGCGTGGGCAAGGTGCCGTCGGCGATCCCTTTGCGACGCTCATATTCGCTCACGACGGCCACATGCCGCATCTGAGGGCGTAGGGGCTTCCCCTCCCAGCGCATCAGGCCCAAGGCCACCTTGCCTGCCAGGGCCTTGAACGGCCTGAGCGCGGGTTGCTTCGCGGGCTGCGTCCAGTAAAGCCAGAATTCATCCGGCGCCGCGGGCGAATAACCTGCTAGCCAATAGGCCACCGCCACCTCGGGCATCGCTTCCGCCTCTATCGCCAGGGACCTAGGCAACCCTTGCAGGTTCCAGATGAAGATCAGGTCGGGATGAAAGCGAGATGACAGGGCGCGCAAGGCGCGTAGGTTTTCGGCCTCCAGGCGACGACGCCAGAAGAGAAACTGCCATGCCGGGCTAACTGGGGCTTCAAAATCCGGCTGCAAATGCAAAACGCGCCGCACGCCGTTTTCGTCCTCGGGTATGCCCTTGCCTACGCCTCGGCGGCTCGTGAGCACCTGCACCTCATGCCCTCGCGCGCGCAGTCGCTCTGCCACGTCCCGACACAGTTGCTCGTAGCCGCCGATCTCGTAGGGGGGATAATAGTTGGTGATGAACAAGATGCGCAAAGGCGAGACCCTCCCTACTCAGCGGTAGGGGCCGGCGTCGGGTGCTTCATGGGAGACCGCGCCCAGGCGGCCTTTCGCCGCCACGTCGGCCAGGTAAGCCTCCAGCTCGCCGATCATTCTGGAGAGCGTGAAGCGCTCCAGGACCGTTCGCCGCCCTTCGCAGGCCAGCCGCCGTCGGAGATCGGCATCCGTAGCCAGGCGCCTCAGGTGTCCGGCCAGGGCATGGGCGTCTTCCGGCGCGAAGGCCAGGCCGTTCTCTCCGTCTATCAGGATCTCCGGCGTGCCGCCGGTCGGCGTGGCGACCAAGACCAGGCCGGACGCCATCGCCTCTTGAGAGATGCGGGCCAACGGCTCCTCCCAGACGGACGGCATCACCAGCGCGTCAAAGCGGGCCAGAAATCCCGGCAGTTGCGCGCGGGGGATGGGCCGCTGGAAGGTAACCTTGTCCTCCAGTTTCCACCGCCTCACCATCGCATGCAAACGCTCCTCATATTCCGGATGTCCGGAGCCCAGGATGGTGAGGCTCACCGCCCGGGAAGCGCCGTCGCCGGCGAGGAGCCCCAGCGCCTCAACGGCCGTGTGAGGCCCCTTGTGCGGCACCAGCGCCCCGACGTACGCCACGCGCAGTCCCTGCGTAGGCGGGGCCTTTTCGCGTTGCGCGGCCGCCTCCTGATAAGGAACGGGGTCAATGCCGAGGTAGATGATCCGGGCGTCTGCCACGGGCACGCCGGCTTGCACCAGCCCGTCGCGCACGAACCGACTGCAGGCGATCACGTGCTCAAAGCGCAAGGCGTACGGTCGCCACTCGCGGTGCAGGGCCAGGCGCACGGGCCGGCGGAGCAGGCGTTTGAACAGCCGGCCTGGGAGACGGTTGGCCGTCCCGTCCCAATAGGCTTCGTGCGGCGTAGGCTCCGCCGGCCATTGGCTCGCCAGGTAGTAAACCACCCGATGTCCGGCGAGCCTTTCCACCCAGGCGGCGACCAAGGGCGACAGGTTCCACATCCCCCAGATCACCACCACATCCGGAGCCGTCTCCGCGAGCGCCTTCCGAATGGCCTGCCGGTTGGCGCGTCCATCGGCCCAATAGCGGAGCACCTGCTGGGGGCGATAGTAGTAGATGTCGCTGGCTAATTTGAGTTGGCGGTAAACCCCCGGCTCCGGCGTGGGGCCCTTCACGCCGAAGTCGCTGGTGAGGATCGCCACCTCGTGGCCGCGGGCCGTCAAGTGCGTTGCCACCTCGTGGCAGAGGAGTTCGTAGCCGCCGAGGTGGTGAGGGGGGTAGAGGTTGGAGACGAACAGCATCCTCATGCGTGCGCTCCTGATCTCTCGCCGACCGCCTCGCTTCTCACGCCCTATCCCTTCTCGGCCACATTCGCCGTGCGACGTTCGTTAGCCTTCTTCCGGCGCACAACTTCAGCAGCCGCCGCACGGTAGGATACGTTCCCAGCAGGCGAGGGTTGGCCAGGATGGCCTGCCGGAGGTAGCGACGGGCTGCCGCCCACCGCCCCGCCTGATCGCTCAACATACTCAGGGCCAGGTAGGCGTTGCCGTATGCCGCGCGGCGCACGGGAGCCAGCCGCTCACCCCCCTGGGCGAAGAGGGCATCTAGCCGCCTGAGGAGTTCGGCGCCGTTTCTGTCAATGTCTATCAGGTTGGCCTCCCCGCGTTGCCCGCGCGGCTGGTCGCCGCAGGCGAGTTCGTAGAGGGTGTCCAACCGCCCTAAGAGCCCAGGCCAGATGGCCACGGCCCGCTCCAGCGAGCGCCACCCTTGCTCAGGCCGACCGGCCTGGATGTACGTCAGCGCGACGAAGCGGTGCGCGCACGCGTAGGCCCGTCGCTTCTCATCGGGCCAGGTGAGCGGGTCGCCTTCCTCGGGGCCGAAATGCTTGCGGGGCACCTCCAAGCGAAACCGACACAGGGTATCCACGTGGTTCATTGCGCTGCTGCCGTGCACCCGATACCTGACCAATGGGATGGGAATTCCCACGATGGTGCATCCCTTCGCCAGCCTCAAGAAGATGTCGTAATCTTCGCAGATCGTGAAGGCGGGGTCAAACCGGCCTACCCGCTCAAAGCATGTGCGGCGCGCGACGAAAGTGGACGTCTGGATGAAGCACTCTTCCGCCAGCGAAGAGTACAGGTCCGCGGGGTTGACCACCTTCCGGCTGGACTGCGGCAAGGGGTTGCCGGCGGCGTCTATGTAGGTGAGGCCGGAGTAAACGCCGTCCACATGCGCATCGTCGGCCAGCAGCGAGATCACGCTGGCCAGGAAGTTTGGCTCCCACAGGTCGTCGGCGTCCAGCCAGGCGATGACCTCGCCCCGCGCGACCTCCAGACCCAGGTTGCGCGCGGCCGCGATCCCCCGGTGATCCTGCCGGCAATAGCGCACCCTCGGCCCGAAGGCTTGCACCACCTCTGGGGTGTGGTCGGTGGAGCCGTCGTCCACGACGATGACTTCGTAGGGGGCAAGGGATTGCGCGAAGACGCTCTCTAGCGCCTGGCGTAGGTATTCGGCGCGGTTGTAGGTCGGGATGATCACGCTGACCGAGGGCATCACGCCGTCGCGTTCCCCCTGGCGCGCTCCCGGAGGGCCTTGTACGCCTTGAAGAGGCTGCTCCCGAGGTATTTGCGATCCCACCGCTTGATGGCCCCCTTCCAATCCCTCTCCTCCACCCAGGCTTGGTACCTATGGAACTGTGCCGATTTTTCCTCAATCACCTTGGCCAGATCGGCCCGCCCCTTGGCTTGCAGAGGGCCGATCAGTTCACGGAAGAACGAATCTATCATCGCGTCGCGGATCTCTATTCCTGCCACCATCTCCGCGGAAACATCGCGCGTCGGGAAAACCTCTGTGGAGGCCAACTTGTCCACGACGAGGAGTTCTAACATAGTCCTGATGCATTTCTCACAGCGGCCGCAGTTCAGTTTTCCCGGCGGGTTCATGGTGCACACCCTGAGGTTCTGCAAGGCGACGTCCCAATCGGCCAGAAGCCTCACCTTGTCCAGCCTGGAGAACCTAACGTTGTCATGGCGGATTTGCAAATCCGCGCTGCTGTAGTTGGGGTCTAGCAGCGGATGCGTGCCCGACGGTTTTAGGTGATAGGCATCAAGACTGGAGGCGATGGAGACCACCGAGAGCCTGCGGGCGAAGGCGTGGGCGACCGCGGCGAGGGCCGCACCCACGTACTCATCTTCCCAGAAGTGGAGTTCATCATCTAGGTGACGGATGTTGGTGGATAGGGGGATGAGCGTGACGCCGGCATCCCGCGCGATGGGGAGCAACGATGCCCGCGCGCGCGCGAAGGTCTCCTGCTCCGGGCCCAAGCCGGCGCGGCCGCCGATGTCAAACCCGTGGACCAGGAGGCAATCCTTGATGGCCCGGGGGTGGTTTGGCGGATAGTCCAGCCGATTGGCCCGCAAGGTGGCCAGGGAGTCCACCCCTCCCGATAGGAAGGAGCCGGCCCGTTCTTGCGCGCGCGGCCATGGCAGGCGCGCGCCCTCTTTCGTCTCCAGGCGAACGGGCTTGCGATCCAAGCCATACCAGGCGCGAAGGAAAGCCATCGCGGTTAGGAGGCCGTTGCGCAGCTCCGGACAGACCTCCTCGCGGATGGCAACGCGCGCTTCCCCATGCCGTAAGGCCAGTGGGAGACAAGCGATGAGGAACGCGTGTGGGTTACACGACAGGTCCTGGGCAAACTCCTCCTCCGTCTCAAAGTAGATCTCCTGCGTCGGGCGGTCGCAATCCTCCCAGATCACCGTGGCGACCGCGCGCGCCCCGGCTGCCGTCCTTTCCAGCCGCAGATCCTCAATTCTCATAAAAAGATCCCCTCCCTCTACCAAGCCTGATGCGTTGGTAGGCTGATTGTGCCTTGTGTAGCAGGGCCAGCAGCGGTCGTATCACCCATCGCTCCGTCCGATCGTTATCCAGGATGTGCCACAGGGCTCGCGTGGGCGCCGGCGCCGACGATCGCCACAGGTGCCGCGTTCGCCGTTCTTCCTGCGCTTGCTTCTGAGCGGCGTCTTGGGAAGCCTGCGCGTAGAGTAGCCGCGCGTGGACCGGCTGAAGCCTGCCGGCCCGATGGGCTCGCAGCCAGTAGTCGTAGGCAACGGACGGGGCCTGCGCGCGATAGGGACCGACCTTCTCCTGCAGACGGCTGCGATACAGGAAGCAAGGGCCGATGACGTTTCGGCGGAACAACTTGGCCGCCGATTCTACCCGATGGACGTTGAGGATGCAGCCATCTTCGCGGACCGTGTAGTAGTCGGCGTACACCGCATCGCACGCGGGATCCTGTTGCAACCGGTGAAGCAAGCAGGCGATCGCGTCGTGGGTATAGGCGTTCCCGGCCACGGTCCAGGAAAGGTACTCGCCCGTTGCTTGGGCAAAGGCCCGATTGAGTTGCTCGGCCACGCTCTCATCGGCGCGAACGGGGACGATCTTGACCCGGTCGGGCAACGGCGATGCCGCCTCGGTGGCTGCCCGGTCGCCGTTCATCGTTAACACGATCTCCAAGTTCTCGTAGGTTTGACTTAGGCACGATGCCAGCGTCAGGCGATTGGCGGCTTCCGAGCGGGAGCCTACCACCACGATGCTGACGCGTGGCCCGGCCCAGCGGCGAGGGCGTGCCGACGCCTCTATCTCTTCCCTGATGGCCGCGAAGGCTGCCCGCGCGGCCCTCGTCAGCGCTGCTGACGTCTGACGCAGGTGTTCGGCCACGGATTCTCGCTCGGCGACGAGGCGCGCGTAGAGCAGCGACAACTGGTCCCAACCGTCCGGCTCCAGCGTGTAGTGCACCAGGCCGACCTCGGCCATGAACCGGCGCACTTTGGGCGCATAGGCGATGGCGAGGACGGGCACCCCGGCCTGGATGGCGAAAACGATGGAATGGAAAGCCGTGCCGACCATCAGGTCCAGGCCGTCGTACAGCGCGGGGGTGAACGTCGGCGCGCAGTTTTCATCCAGTTGCCTGAGGATCGCCGCCTCTTGCCAGGTGGCGTAGGTGGACAGGGGAATGCCTCGCAGGCGCGCGGGGAGCGCGCGCAAGGCCTCCAGCCAGCGGCCCAGGTCCAGGCCCGGCACCGCCCGCAAGTTGACGCCGCACAGCGGCGGGTTGCGCGGCGGCAGGGGAGCGACCGCCCCCTCAAACAAGGGATATAGAAAACTGAGGTCGGGCGCCACCTGCACCTTCGCATGCCCAACGATCTCCCTGCTGGCCTCGTCTCGGACGTAGAAGAAGCGCGCCTGATCCACCAAGGCTTCTACAGCCTTGCGCCACTTTGCCTCGACGGCATCAAATCCGACCCCTGCCACGCCAAGCGGCGTCCGCAGCGACCGTCCCCATAGGTCAAAGGTGTCAAACGGCGGGGGAGGAGCCTCCTGGAAAAGCCCGCCGCCGCCCAGGATGAGGAAATCCAACAGGTTGAGGCGCTCCACCTTATCCCGATTGATGGCAAAGGGGAGGTCAATCGCCACGACGCGATGAGGCGCCAAGGCTCGCTTCAGGCTCTCTAGTATGGCGAAATCACCCTGGTTGCCGTTGGACCACCAACCCAGCACGCCGATGTTCATGCTTGCGCCCGATAGGTTTGCACAGTTTCAACAGGCTGTTTGGCCCAGCGCACCTGGGGGAGGTAAACCCCCTGCGGCTGGGTGCTGTAGCCATGCACATGAAACCGTGAGGACCGCCCGGAGGCGATCACCAGGTTGTCACTGGCGTCGGTGATCATCACCTCGGCCACGTAAACGCCCGCCGCCAACTGCAGCGGCTCGTAGGTGATCGCGAGGACGCCGCTGCCGCTCAATTCGCTGAAGGCAGGGTCCCTGGCGGTGGAGAGGCTGGAATCCACGGCGACGCATACGGTGCCGTCTTCCCGGATGATCAACACCTCTATGCGGCCGACCTGCTGGGGCCTGATCGCGTGGTAGTGGATCCTGACGGTCGCCGGCAGATGGGTGGAAGGCTCGCTCGCGCCGCGACCGATGGGGAGCACCTCAATCGCAGTGAGGATCAGGTTCCCTTCCGAATCAAAAGCGGGGTGGTCGTCTTCATCTCGCTGGAGTTCGCCGCCGGTGCCGCATTGCAACAGGATCCTCTCATACTCTGCGATGACGGCAGCCGGCTCGCCCTGGGCCCGCACCTGCCCTTCCATCAGGAGGATGGCCGAGTCGCACATCTCGCGAACCAAGTGCATGTTGTGCGAGACGAAAACCACGGTGGTGCCGTTGCGCTGTAGTTCGTGCATCCGTTGCATGCAACGTTGGCGAAAACTGGCGTCCCCCACCGCCAGCACCTCGTCTACCAGCAGGATGTCGGGCTCCACGTGCGCGGCCACCGCGAAGCCCAGACGCACGTACATCCCCGAGGAGTAGCGTTTGACCGGCGTGTCTATGAAGCGCTCCAACTCGGAGAAAGCGATGATGGCATCCAATTTGCGCGCGATCTCGCGCCGTTTGAGGCCCAGGATCGCGCCGTTGAGGAAGATGTTCTCGCGGCCGGTGAGCTCTGGGTGGAAGCCGGCCCCCAGCTCAATCAGGGAGGAAACCCGTCCGCGCACGATCACCTTCCCGCTGGTCGGTTGGGTGATGTTGGAGAGGAGCTTGAGGATGGTGGTCTTGCCGGCGCCGTTAGGGCCGATCAAGCCCAGCGACTCTCCTGGGTCTAGCTGCAGGCTGACATCGCGCAAGGCCCACAGCACGTCTTGGGCTTGGCCTGGGCGGCGGCGCGACAGCGCGGCAAGGGAGTCGCGGAACGTGCTCAACCGGCCGATGCGGTAGCGTTTGGAGACATGGTGCAGCTCAACGGCGTGTTGCGTCATTCTGCTCCTCAGATCAGGTCGGCGAAGACCGGCTCTTTTCGCTTGAAGAAAGCGTAGCTGAACGCCAGGAGCGCCAAAGATACGAAAGCCCCCAACGCCAGGGCCGACAGCCGTGGGGCCTCGGCCAGCAGTAGGACGCGGCGGTAGCCATCAATCACGCCGGCCATCGGGTTCAGAAAATAGTACGGCCACCACCGCTCCGGCACCAACTCCGTAGGGTAGATCACCGGCGTAGCGTACATCCAGATCTGCACCAGCAGGGGAATCACGAAACGCACATCGCGGAAGAAGACGAGCACCGCCGAGGCGAATAGGGTCACGCCGATCGCTAGGATGACCTGCAGAGCCAGGAGGGGGATCACCCACAGGGCATGGATGGTCGGCCAGAAGCCGTAGATCATCAGCATCCCGATGACGACCACCGACGCGAACAAGAGGTCTAGCAGCGCCGCGCCTACGTTGGCCAAAGGCAACACTTCCCTAGGGAAGTAGATCTTGGTTACCAGGTTCAGGTTGTTAACCAGGCTGGGCACCCCGAAGTTCAGCGAGGTGGCCAGGAAGGTCCAAGGCACCAGGGCCACGTAAACGAAGAGCGGGTAAGGGACCCCCTGGGTGTCCACGCGGACCAGGCGGGAGAAGATGAGGGTGAAGACCACCATCAGGGCCAAGGGCTGCAGAACGGCCCACCCGATCCCCAGCAACGATTGTTTGTAGCGCACCTTCACCTCGCGCATGGTCCACAGCCATAGCAGGTCGCGATATCGGTACAACTCTCGCAGGTGCTTCATGCTTGCTTGCCTCTATCGGTAGAGAACGGGCTCAGGATGCTCGCATCCTCACCCACAAGACCACGCCGGCCACCAGAAGGAGGGCGGTGCCGCTGCCTAGGATCAGGGGGATGTTCGTGGTCAGGGTCAGCGGCGGGTCCGTGAAGGTGAACGTGACGGGCTCTGCGGTGGCTTTCGGCTCCGGTGTGATCACGGCGGGCACGGGCTTCGTTGCGGTCGGCGTTACAGGGGTCGGCGTCTCCGACGGCGGCGCGAGGGGAGAGAGCGGTGTCACGGCAGAGATGACCCCCTGCATGTATCCGATGTCTCCGCCGGCGATGTCGTTCCAGACGATGTGCAGTTCGTTGCCCAGCCTGAGCGCCGCGGCCATGAAATGGGCAGAGCCAAGGATAGGGTCGGAGACCAGAACCGGCTCCGGCTGCGACCATTGGTCCCCCAACCAGCGCGCATAATAGATGCCCCCTATTTGAGTCTCTATGGTGCGCATGTCTATGAGGAGGTGCACCTGTCCCGCGGCATCCGCCACCGGTATCGTGTAGCCTGCGGTCCCTTCCAGTTCGGTGAGGATGTGGGTGGGTTCGCTCCAAGTTTCGCCGGCGTCTGTAGAAAGGCGATGAAATCGCCACGGGCGCGGGCCATCGCTGTAGATCAAATGGAGCGCCGATTCCCCCACGGCCGTGAGGTAAGGCCAGTCCACGGAGAAGTCCTCGGGCTCTCTGTACGCGATCAGGAGCGGCGGGCTCCACTCTTCGCCACCGTTGACGCTGCGGGCATAGTAGACCGCCTGACCGTACCCCTGCTGTTGATTGGTCTGCCACACCGCATGCAGCCGACCGGCCTGATCGGTGATGATCTGCACGTGCGACACGCTCGTTTCCGGCTCCTCCAAGGGGGCCGATAACCTGATCGCCGATTGCCAGTTGATGCCACCATCTAGAGAGCGGGTGTAGTAGACGCCAGGCTCCTTGAAGCGGGTGGCGTAGAGCACATGCAGGCCGCCGGTCGCATCTGCCACGATATGGGACTCGTACATGGACCGCGCGCTATCCGTGGAGAGGGCTATCGGCTTGCTCCAGGCGTGGCCCGAATCGGCCTTCCATGCCGGCGCGTGGCTGTAGTAGATGTTGGTTTGCCCCGTCCAGACGGCGTGCAGCCGGTTTTGGGGGTCCACGGCGACCGAAATGAACTCGGCCACGTCGTCGCCGGGCACGAAGAGGACATCCACGGGCGGTATCCAAGCGTCCCCGTCCCAGCGGGTGTAGAAGATGGTGTTGCCGTTCTTCAGCGGCTCTTGAGGTCGCATCGGTTTGCCGCCCACCTCCTCGCTCCAGAATACGTGAACGTAACCGTAGGCGTCAGCCACGATCGCGGGATGAGAGGAACTCTCGGGGGTGTCCGACAGGTTGACCGGGTCCGACCAGAGCACCGGCGCCGAGGGCGCGGCCGGAGAGACCGCCCTCGCGTCGCCCCATCCCCAGATGAGGAGGATGACCGAAAAGCCGACGAGCCGCGCCCAGGCGCGGGCCATTGTTCTTGTCTTCAAAGGTTTTCCTTTCGCTTCATTATTTCAATCCCAATGCACGGCAAAGATCTTGAACTCTCCATGCCAGGGGTTGGAGAACGCCAGCAGAACCTCCCCGCGCCTGGTCAAGAAATCCTCAAACTCCTGGCGGGGGAGTTGGTAGATCTCAAACCCGGGGCCGGAGGGGAAACCGGCCCCGTTCACCAATAGCCCCCGCAGCCCGCTATCTACGATGAGCACATCCGGCCGCATGGCCTCCAGTCCTTCCGTCAGGCTGTAGCCGTTGTAGAGGTGATAGTAGGTCAGGCTGAGGCTGGAGCGATAATCATAATCCGCCAGCCCCAGCCACCAGTTGGGCAGGCCCATCACGCGCGCGCCCTGCGGGATCACGCTTCTTATCTGCTCCGTGACGGCGTAGTAGTTGTAGCCGCGATTTCTCACCACGGGGCGGATGAGATGCTGGGCGCCGTTCACCAGGAGGAGGGCCAGCAGGGCCGCAAGGAACCCGCGCGCCAGTGGGGTGCTCGCCGGAGCGCGCAGCAGGCTTGTCAGGGCTTCGGCCACCATCAGCATCAGGAACGGATAGAAGAGGATGGCGTAGATGTCGTGTTTGTTGCCGGCGAACAGCACGAAGCAGGCGAAGGTTGCACCCACGAAGACGAGGAGGAGGCGATCCGCCTTGAGGCGTCGGATCGTCAGGTACGCGATGCTTGCGCCGATCAGGGCGAACTCCAAGTTGTTCTCGTAGAAGTGGTAGCGGCCGATCTCTTGCAGGAAGGACGTCAACAGGCTGAGCGGCTGCAGGGTCTGCACGGGCGCTCCGTGCGAGCCACCGAACATGAAGCGGTTTACGGCCAGGTAGGCGCTTGGGTTGGGGAGCACATGGCTGACCGCGTAGTACGCCAGCCCCAACAGCCCGCCAGCGGCGCAGAGCCATGCTTCGGCCCTGCGCAGTACCCGTGCCCCGTATGTAACCGCGTACAGGCCCGCAAGCCCCGGCGCGAACAGGAGCGCGTTCGGGTGGATGTCTATGGCCAGGCCCCAGAGAAGGCCGGCCGCGAAGTGGAGCCAACGCCTGCCGCTGTGGAAAGCCGCCAGGGCCGTCCCGTAGGCGATCATGATGAAGGCGGCGAGCATGATGTCGGGGCGGGCGTAATGGCTGGCCTGCAAAAAGGGTTGGCTGAGGGACAACAGGAGAGCCGCCAGCGCCCCCGTGATCGCGCCGTATTTCTGGCGGCCCACGAGGAAAATCGCCCCCAGCAAGATCACCCCGAAGACCCACGACACCAGCCGCGCCTGGAAGAGGCCCAGGCCCAGCGCGGCGAAGGTGATCAGCCACGGCGCATTGCCGATGAAGGGCCAGCGCATCCATTCGTAGCCGAATTGATCCAGCACGCCCGCGTGCATGGTATCAAAGTTGATCCCCGTCTGCCGCCAGTTCCAGGCGGCGTTCGCGTACCAGGGTTCATCAATGAAGACGGGCGGATATACCGTCAGGGAGACCAGATGCAAGGCGATGATCAAGGTGGTCAGGAAACCGATGCCGGCGGCCAGGGCGCCTTCCAGGCGCACTGCCGCGCTTCGTCGTTCCACCCTGACGCCCTTTCTAACGGCTGTCAACCGGTTGACCATCTCACCACAGCGGCGCGTTGACGACGTTGTGCACAACCCATTCTTGATCCTGGGGCGATAGGTCGTTGAAGAACGGGAGTCGCACGAGGCGATCGCTCACCTCTTCGGTCACGGGGCAATCGCCCTCCTGCCCCCCAAACCGTCGTCCCATGTCGGAAAGGTGCAGCGGCAAATAATGGAATACGCTGAGGATGCCGCACGACTTCAGGTAGGCGATCAAGGCCTGGCGTTGTTCTAGGGAGGGCATCAGCAGATAAAACATGTGGTACGATTGTTCGCAATGCGGCGGCACGATCGGCAGGCGCACGTGGTGCTCCTCCGCCCAATCGCGTAGGTGCTCGTAGTAATAATGCCACAGGTGCCGCCGTTTCGCCTGGATCTCCGCTCGCGCCTCCAATTGCGCGTACAGGAACGCCGCCAGGATGTCTGAGGGGAGATAGCTGGAGCCTACATCCACCCAGCTGTACTTGTCAACCTGGCCGCGGAAGAAGCGGCTGCGGTTTGTGCCCTTCTCGCGCAGGATCTCGGCCCGCTCAATGTACTGCGGATCGTTGATCAGGAGCGCCCCGCCCTCGCCGCAGGTGAAGTTTTTGGTTTCGTGAAAGCTCTGGGTGGCCAGGGAGCCGAAGGTTCCTAGATACCTCCCTTTGTATTTGCCGAACAGGCCGTGGGCGTTATCCTCCACGACGGCCACGCCGTAGCGCTGCGCGACCTCTAAGATGGCGTCCATCTCGCAGCCCACGCCGGCGTAATGGACCGGCACGATCGCCTTTGTGCGCGGGGTGATCAGACGTTCCAGTTTCGTCTCGTCCAGGTTGAGGGTATCTGGCCGAACGTCAATGAAGACCGGGCGGGCGCCGCGCAGGACGAAGGCGTTGACCGTAGAGACGAAAGTGAACGAGGGGACGATCACCTCGTCGCCGGGCCCAATGTCCAGCAGCAGCGCGGCCATCTCCAACGCGTGGGTGCATGAGGTGGTCAGAAGGGCCTTCCGCACCCCCAGCTCGCGCTACAGGAGTTGATGGCATTGCCGGGAGAAGTGGGCGTCGCCTGAGATGTGCCCTAGTTGAACGGCCTGCGCCATGTAAAACGGTTCGTTGCCGACCAGGCAGGGGCGATTAAAGGGCACGCGATAGTTGCTCATGAGGATCACCAGGAAGGGTGTACCATTTGTGGTACCAGAGTCGCACCTCTTGGGTCAGGAATCCGCAACGTTGGTAGAGGCGTTGCGCCGCGCAGTTTCTCCCTTGTGTGACCACGGTGATCTCCTTGGCGCCTTCTTGCCGGAGCCATGCTAGCGCCGTGAAAATCAACGCCTGCCCAACGCCGTGGCCTTGGGATGAGTTGCCTACACCGACCAGGCCGATCCGGCCCGCGCGCTCCGCCTTGTTAAGGTGGCACGAGACGTAGCCCACGGGCAAGTCGTCGGAGACGGCGACGAACACGGCATCGGCATAGCCTTCGCAACTGAGCCTGATCCAGGTTTCATAAAGGCTTTGGCTCAAATGGATAGGGAAGTTCGCGTCGTAGAAGAAGCGCGTGTCGCGATAAAGTCCCCGCGCCATGGCTTGCAGCCTGGGCACATCGTCAGGCCGCGCGCGGCGCACCGTGATCCCGTTATTGGCCCGAGCCGGTAACGCGACGTTGCCTTCGCCACAGGCCTTGTAGGCCAGCGTCACGCGGATGTCCACCAAGCGGAAGCCGTTGTCCTCGGCCAACCTCGTGGTGGCGGCGTCATCCGAGCGGGAGAGGAAATAGAGGCAGTGCACACGATGCCGCTCGCACCACGCATGGATCTCCTTCATCCGTTCTGGAGTGAGGGAATCGCCGCGCACGCGGGCGATGCGAAAGCCGAAGAAGTTCGTGTCCCACTCCAGGAGCTCGCACGGTTCAGCCTGTTCCGTCGTCACCTTGTTCTTTGCCCTTCCCTGCCCCCGTTACATCCTCACGCATCACATAGGCGGGCCGATCCATCATCCGAAAGTGCATGCGGGCCAGGTACTCGCCGATGATCCCTAGGGCAAACAGTTGCGCGCCTGAGAAGATGGCTATGATGGATGCCAAAAAGGGGAAGCCGGGCACGCTGCCGCCCTGGATGAGGTAGCGTCCGATGACGTAGGCCAACACCAACAGCCCGAACAGCGTGAACCCGAAGCCGATCAGGCTCGCCAATTCTAACGGTACGGCGCTGAAGCTGGTTACCATGTTGAGGGCGTGAAGCATGAGCCGGCGGAAGGTATAGTTGGATACCCCTATCCGCCGCGGCTCATGGCGCACCGGTACAGCGGCGAAGTTGGCCGTTCCCCACGTCAGCAGCACGTCAATGAGCACATACGGACTCTGATAGTTAGCGAAGGCGTCGCGAACCTTGGTGCGAAAGGCGCGGAAAGCGCTCTGGTTGCGCGCCGTCTCGGCTCCCATGGTGCTCTGCAAGGCCAGTTTAGTTACCTGCGAAGCGAGGTCGCGCCAAAAGCCGTGTTGCTCCTGCTGGGGCGTGCCGTAGACCACGTCAAAGCCCTCGGCCAGTTTGTCCAGCAGTTTGGGAATCTCCTCCGGGGGATGCTGTAGATCATCGTCCATGGTAACGATGACCTCGTGTTGGGCCGCGCGAATGCCGCACAGCAAGGCGTTGTGTTGTCCGTAGTTGCGCATCAGGTTGATGCCGCGCACCCAATCGTATTCTTGCGCCAGGCGGAGGACCACTTCCCAACTGCGGTCGCGGCTGCCGTCGTTCACCAGGATGACCTCGTAGCGCGCGCTCAGCCGGGGCAGTAAGGAGGCGAGCCGCGCGACGAGTTCCGGCAGGCTCCCCTCGCTGTTGTACACGGGCACCACCACCGATACGGAGTCGGTCTGAGCGTGCACTTTTCCTCCTCGCGTCGCCACCGTGTAGCCTGCGCCTAAGGTCCGACAGGGATCAAGCGCACCCAGGCCCAGCCCCAGAAGGGGTAGGTGGTGCCGCCTGGGAGCGCGTCGGCCCTTTGGACGTAGAGTTCAAAGGTGCCGTTGGTCACGGTCGCCGTGCCGATGGTGTACTCGGAGAAGTTGCCGGAGACGCCGCTGGTTACGTCGTAGGAGTACTCCTCCGGGTTGGCGGCGGTGTAGCCCCAGTAGTAGCGGAGGTTGCGCGACCAG